>DASUXL010000023.1:0-4639 GCA_036377915.1 Candidatus Limnocylindrales bacterium | reverse complement strand
AGGCCGAAGATCCTGGCCTGGAACGGCTGGATCACCTCGATTGCTTGCAGGCGCTCAAGGGGTACCGTCCGGACGCGCCGGGAGATCAGCCCTTCGTGGATCCGCAGTTCCCGCCCGACCACCTCGTATCCGGTGACAGTCCAGGCGATGAAGGAGTAGACCAGCAGCACCACCAGCAACACGCCGACGAGCGCCAGCCAGTTCCGCAGTCTCAGATCCTCCAGGCCGCGCCAGGACAGGGCGACGATCGCCAGCACCAGCAGCCGGAAGCCCTTGAGCACCGGGCTCAGCGGGTGCAGCCGCTGGCGGGGGATTACGGGATCAGTCGTGGGAGCCGTCATAGCCCCTCGCCCCGGTCCTCCCCGAGGGCGGTCAGGCGGTCGCGCAGCCGGGTCGCCTCGGGCGCCTCCAGTCCGGGGACGGTGGCGTCGCTGGCCGCGGCGGCGGTGTGCAGGCGGACCGTGGCCAGGCCGAACATGCGCTCCAGCGGGCCGGCGGTGATGTCGACGAACTGCATGCGCGCGTACGGCACGATCGACAGCCGCCGGATGACGCGGCCGTGGCGTACCAGCAGATCGCGTTCGCGCTCGGCGTAACCGTAGGACTGGATCGCCCGGACCCCGAAGTAGGTGCTGATGAGGGTCCCCACGGTTATCGCGGCACCGATGAGCAGCACCCAGGCCGGTGCCCCGAACCACCAGGCTGCCAGGGTGCCGACCAGGAATATCCCGGTCCAGATCGTCCGCCCGATGATCTCGATGACGATCATCTTGGGGGAGACGGGCCGCCATTCGACCGTCTGGGGCCAAGGATCAAGCGCATTAAGCGACGTCGACTCCACACCACAAACTCTAGGCGATCACCGCACGGGCACCGTCTCGCGTAGGAAGCCGCGAACCTGGAGAAAACCCGAAAGTTTGTCCAGGTGATCGTCGCAGGCGAGCCAGACCTTGCGCCGATCGGGGTCGTGGAGCTTGGGATTGTTCCAGCGAAGCTCGAAGCGGGCCTCGTTTCTGCAGCCCTTGCTCGAACAGATCAGCGTCGTCACACCAAAAAAATAGGCCACCAACTTAGGTGGCGTGCCGGGCGGCCACGGGGGAAGCCGCCCGGCAACGCCGAAATACTAACCAGCATCAAGCCGCGAGCGGAAGGGGTGCCACCCCCTACATTCGGCTGATTTTCTGCGACCGATCAATTGCGTTCGGTAGTTTTCCCGACTGACGAAAGCGTCTGAATCGGCCCATTTGCGGACGTACTGTGCAAGGCTGAAGGACGACAAATTCCACCCCTCTGTCCGCTGTGGAGGCAGCCGTGTCCCAGGTCCTCGACGAGATGCCAAGCCCGGCGATCGATGCCTCCTTCCTCGAACGGGCCATCTTCGAGGTGAAGAAAGTCATAGTCGGCCAGGACCGCCTCGTGGAGCGGATGTTCGTCGCCCTGCTCGCCCGCGGCCACTGCCTGCTGGAGGGTGTGCCGGGCGTGGCCAAGACCCTTGCGGTGCAGACGGTTGCGACCGTCGTCGGGGGCAGCTTCGCTCGCGTCCAGTTCACGCCCGACCTGGTACCCGCGGATATTGTCGGCACCCGCATATATCGCACCGGCCGGGAGAGCTTCGATGTCGAGCTTGGCCCGGTGTTCGTCAATTTCCTGCTCGCCGACGAGATCAACCGCGCGCCGGCCAAGGTGCAGTCGGCCCTGCTCGAGGTGATGGCCGAACAACAGGTCTCGCTGGGCGGCAAGACCCACACCGTGCCGGACCCGTTCCTGGTGATGGCGACGCAGAACCCGATCGAGCAGGAGGGGGTGTACCCGCTTCCAGAAGCGCAGCGGGATCGTTTTTTGCTCAAAATCATTGTGGGGTACCCCTCCGACAGCGAGGAACGAGAGATCGTCTACCGGATGGGTGTGCGGCCCCCCTCGCCCGAGGTCGTACTGACCCCCGCCGACCTGCTTGACCTGCAACAGCGCGCCGATCAGGTGTTCGTCCACAATGCACTGGTCGACTACGCGGTGCGGCTGGTGCTGGCGACCCGCTCACCGGCCGAGTTCGGCATGGACGACGTCGCCCCGCTCATCCAGTACGGTGCCTCGCCCCGTGCCTCGCTCGGTCTCGTGCGCGCCACCCGGGCGCTGGCGTTGCTGCGCGGCCGCGACTACGCCCTGCCGCAGGACATCGAGGAGATCGCCCCGGATGTGCTGCGCCACCGGTTGGTGCTCAGTTACGACGCCCTCGCCGACGACGTCTCCGCCGATACCGTGGTGGCGCGGATCCTTGCGGGCGTACCGCTTCCGGCGGTCGCTCCGCGGCAGTCAGCATGACCCCGACCCCCGCCGCACCGCAAGATCCCGCAATTTGCCAGGCAAACCCGCGGGAACCGGTCCCGCTCGGGGACGATTGCCAGGCAAACCCGCCCGGCGGGTCCCAAGATCCGGCAATTTGCCAGGCAAATCCGCGCGGGGGGCCGCAAGATCCGGCCATTTGCCAGGCAAATTCGGCGGGGGTGCTCAACCGCTTGCAGCTGCTGGTCAGCCGCCGGCTCGATGGCTTGCTTCAAGGCGACTACCTCGGCCTGCTGCCCGGGCCGGGAAGTGAGGCGGGGGAGTCGCGGGAGTACTTCGCCGGCGACGACGTGCGCCGCATGGACTGGCCGGTGACCGCGCGTACCACCGTGCCGCATGTGCGCCTGACCGTCGCCGACCGCGAGCTGGAGACGTGGCTGGCTGTGGACCTGTCCGCCTCGATGGACTTCGGTACCGCCCGGATGCTCAAACGCGACCTGGTCGTCGCCGCCTCCGCCGCGATGATCCACCTGACCGTGCGGGGCGGCAACCGGGCCGGGGCGGTGCTCAGTCCCGGGGACGGTGGCCTTGTCCGCCGCCCGGCTCGCGGCGGTCGCCTTGCGGCGCAAGCGTTACTGAAGATTATCGCGACTACGCCGTCCCGGCCGGGGCAGGCCGGTCTCGGTGACCTGATCGACGCGCTCAACCGCCCGCCGCGACGGCGCGGGCTGGCCGTGGTGCTCTCGGATTTCCTGCCGCCTCCGGCGCAGTGGACCCGCCCGCTGCGCAAGCTCGCCCGCCGCCACGACGTGCTGGCGATCGAGGTGGTGGACCCGCGCGAACTGGACCTGCCCGACGTGGGGGTGCTGGAGGTGGTCGACCCGGAATCCGGTGCGCTGCATGAGGTTCAGACTGCCGACGCGGGGCTGCGGGCGCGCTACTCGGAGGCGGCCGCGGCGCAGCGGGCCGGGATCGCCGAGGCGGTCCGCGAGTCGGGCGCCCACCTGATGCGCTTGCGCACCGACTCGGACTGGCTGGTGGATCTGGTCAGGTTCGTTGCGGTACAACGACATCGACGCAGGCGATCATGATCCGGTTTCTTGAACCCGCCTGGCTGCTCGGCCTGATCCCGGTGCTGGCGCTCGCCGCCGCCTACGTGTGGCGGCAGCGGAACCGGACCGCGACGGCGGTGCGGTTCAGCAATCTGAAGTTGCTGGAGTCGTTGGTACCCAAAGGAATTGGTTGGCGCCGCTATGTAGCCGCGGCTTGCTTCCTGGCCGGGCTCGCGGCTTTGGTGACGAGCCTGGCCAAGCCCACCGCCGAGATGAAGCTGCCCTCGGAGCGGGCCACCGTGGTGCTCGCCATCGACGTGTCGCTGTCGATGCAGGCCGCCGACGTCGAGCCGAGCCGGATCGAGGCGGCACAGGAGGCGGCGAAGGTGTTCGCCGGCGACCTGCCCGCAAACTACAACCTCGGCCTTGTCTCCTTCGCCCGCAGCGCCCAGGTGCTCGTGCCGCCGACAAAGGACCGCCAGCCCGTGCTGGAGGCGATCGACCGGCTCGAACTCGCCGAGGCCACCGCCACCGGCGAGGCCGTCTTCACGGCACTCGACGCGATCAAAGGGGTCCCGGTCGAGGAGGGGGAGGAGCCGCCTCCGGCACGGATTCTTCTGCTTTCCGATGGGTACCGGACCTATGGCCGCCCGACCGAGGAGGCGGCCGCGGCCGCACTCGAGGCGGGCGTTCCGGTTTCGACGGTGGCCTTCGGCACGGATGAGGGGATGGTCGACATCGCCGGTCAGCTGCAACGGGTCCCGGTGGACCGGATCGCGCTGGCCGACCTCGCCGAGAGCACCGGCGGGTTCTTCTATGAGGCAGCCTCCGCCGACGAGCTCAAGCAGGTCTACCGCGACATGGGGTCGTCACTGGGGATGCGGCTTGTCCCGGTCGACCTGTCGCGCTGGTTCGCGGCAGCGGCGTTGCTGCTCGCACTGCTCGCCGGTGGCTTCGGTCTGCTTTGGAGCAACCGGCTGCTCTGATCGCCCGCTACTTGGCGATCAGGAGAACGATGGTGGCGACCCAGGTGGCCGCCAGGGTGAAGCCCAGCGGGGCTACATAACGGCTCATGGCACACTCCAGTGGCTGCGTGATGACTGAGGCAGAACACATGAAGGTCGTCATGACCGAGCGGCGTCCCCTAGCGGGACGCGGGAACAGATGCCCGGCCATGACTGGGAGGATCGCTATCTCGCATAGCGAGTCACCTCCTCGGGTCAAAGCTCGTGGGCACGCTGCTCACAAACGACGTGATATTAGCTTACTGTAAGCGCCGCCCCGCATCGGCCGTTTCGGCATGCGCC
>DASUXL010000022.1:0-2038 GCA_036377915.1 Candidatus Limnocylindrales bacterium | reverse complement strand
TGCAGCCCGGCCGCGTAGCTCTCCGGGGTCTTGTCGAAGCGGAACGCGACACCTCGCCAGTTCCGCAGCCGGTTGATGCACCGCTCCACCGTGTTGCGTTCCTTGTAGAGCTCCGCGTCGTGGCTGGTAGGCCGGCCGCCCTTGGAGCCGCGCTTCTTCCGGTTGGCCGCCTGATCCACTTTCTCCGGAATCACTGGCCGGATCCCGCGTCGTCGCAGGTAGCGCCGGTTGTGGCGGGAGGAGTACGCCTTGTCCCCGGCCACCGCCTCCGGTCGGGTCCGGGGGCGCCCGGCCGGCCCGCGCACCTTCACCCGTTCAAGGACCGGGGCGAACTGCGGGCTGTCCCCGGCCTGTCCGGGAGTGAGGACGAACGCCAGCGGCCGGCAGCGCCGATCGGCCGCCAGGTGGATCTTGCTGGTCAGTCCGCCTCGGGAACGCCCCAGCTCGGCGGCCTTCAGCCGGGCCCGGTGTCGTCGGCGGCGCTCTCGTCGCTCGGCCCGGACGGGATCGTCCTGGCTGCCGTCTTGCGCTGTATGCCCCTTTGCCGGATCCCCTTTTCCTCCTTGACGGCCTTCTCCAGAGCTTCGAGCTGGGCCGGATCCAGGGCCATCCCGGCGGCGTTGTGGTGGGCCCGGGCGGTCGCCGAATCCACGCTGACCAGGCCCAGGTCCACCTGGCCTCGGGAGGCGGCCTCGGCGATCACCGCCTCCATCAGATGCTGGAAGGCACCCTGCTTCGTCCAGATCCGGAAGCGGTCGTAGGCGCTCTGCCAGGGCCCGAACTCACCCGGCAGGTCTCGCCAAGGACTGCCCGTGCGGAATCGCCACATCGCCGCGTTGAAGTGTTTCCGCAGGTCCGGGATGGGTCCGACCGCAGCGATCGGGAGGTGGGGCTCGATCAAGGTCCACTGCTCGTCGGTGAGATCGCCTCGCGCCATGACTGACGGCCTATCAAGGCCGGACGTCATCGCGCAGGCGATCCACCGAAACTCGTGCTCCGGACTCCAGACGGGACCTAGTGTCAGGTCCGTGATCGTATGGCTCAACGGCACCCACGGCGCAGGCAAGACGACGACCAGCCCGCTCGTGCAGCAACTCATCCCGGACTCACGGGTGTTCGACGCCGAGAAGGTCGGCGAGACACTCATGGACATCACGCCAGCGCTGCCGACGACGGACAACTTCCAGCACTGGCCGCCGTGGCGGCCGCTCGTGGTTGAGACGGCACGACTCATCCTCGACTACACCGGCGGCGCGTTGGTCATGCCCATGACCGTCCTAGTCGAGCAGTACTGGCGCGAGATCAGCACGCGTCTCGCCGGACACTCAATTCCGGTCCGGCACTTCGTTCTCCATGCCGACCAGGAAGCCCTCCGCGTGCGCATCGCAGGCGACACGGTGGTCGGCCCCAACTCCCGGTTCCGTCTCCAACACCTCGAGCCCTACGCCCAGGCGGCCCGCACATGGCTGCACGCCGAAGCCGAGGTCGTCGACACCACGCACCTCACACCCGCCCAGGCCGCTCTCCAGATCGCGGAGGCCGTCAAGAGCTGACGCGCCCGGGGCGAAATCGACGACGCAACGCCCCCAGGGTCTTTGAGAAGTGATCTTGTGTCCGGGTTCGTCATGCCAGGCCGAGGGCGGTGAGGGGCCGCTGGTGGTTTCGGGCGGTGCGGCGGAGGGCGGCTGCGATGTTGGTGTGGCCGTCTTGGCGGTGGACGCCGATGGCGAGGTTGCGCAGGCCGGCCATGACGCGGGGTAGGTGGCGGGTGCGGATCTTTGAGGCGTCCTCGTGGAAGGTGCGGTCGCGGACGTGATGGAGCTGGTTCTCGATCCGCCAGTGGCCGCGGATCCAGGCGGCGATTTCGCTGCCGGTGGCCGCGCCGGGCGGCAGGCTTGTGACCAGGTAGATCCGCTCGATCGTCAACTTGCCCGTGCCCAGGTCCCTTCTCCAGCGCACGACTTGGAGAGCTTGGCGGGCGTGCGGGTAGTCGAGGTGGGCGAAGGCAGCCGTCTTGAGACGGCGGATCTCGTCGCGG
>DASUXL010000021.1:0-10800 GCA_036377915.1 Candidatus Limnocylindrales bacterium | reverse complement strand
CGTGCGAGGGCGCCCGCCTTCGGGTGGGACAGCTCAGGCGAGTGCCTCGGTGGGACTCAAGCGGGCCGCCCGCATCGCCGGATACAACCCCGCAACAGCTCCAATCACGACGGTCGCGCCGACCCCGCCGAGCATCGCCCACGCCGGCACGACACTCGGCCACACTTGGTAGAACGCATACCCCGTCGTCACGATCCCGCCAAGCAGCACTCCTCCAAGCCCGCCAAGGAACGCCAGCAGCAGCGACTCGGTCAGGAACTGCCAGCGGATCTGCCCCCTGGTCGCTCCGAGGGACCGCCGCAGCCCGATCTCGGACCGCCGCTCCAGCACCGAGATGACCATCGTGTTGGCCACGCCGACGCCGCCGACGAGCAACGCCACGCCGCCCAATCCCAGCAGCAGACCGGTGAACGCCTTGTCCGTCGCCTGCCGGGCGGCAAGCGCTTCCGAGGGCCGGGAGACCCGGACCTGGTTGGGCGACTCGGGATTGGCCGTCGCGGCAAGGATCGCCTGCACGTCCTCCACCGCATCATCAAGCGTCCGCGTGTACACCGTCGTCGGGTGGCCGTCGAATCCGAGGTACGACGCGGCGGCCTCCCATCCGATCAGCGCCGATATGTCGAGCTCGGGCGCGAGCGGGATCGGCGCGAGGACGCCGATGACGGTGAACCACTGATCGCCCAGCCACACCTGCTTGCCCCCGTCCGTGGCGGAGATGCCAAGGCGCTGCGCGGTTTTCGCGCCCAGGACGACCGCCGGATGCTGCGCCGTGGCCGGGTTGAGCCACGCTCCGGTTTGGACGGCTCCACCCACGGTGCCAAGCAGCCCAAGGGATGCGGCGCGCACGCTGATGCCACCGCTTTCCGCCGCCGGGATGCGATCGTTGCGGTACACCTTCCAAGACAGGTTGCCCGACTCGGCGACCGCCGTGACCTCCGGGATCCGGCCGATCATCGACGCTGCCTCCTTGGGCAGGCTCGCCTGTTCGCCGCGGAAGTTGTTGCCGGGCCCCACCGCGAGCAGGTTGGTGCCGAGCGCGGCGAGCTGCCGGTCGAGCTCCGCCCGCGAGGACGAGGAAATTCCAACGACAGCAATCATCGCGGCGATGCCGATGGCTATGCCGAGCGCGGACAGGAAGGCTCTCATCTTTCGGGTACGGAGACCGACCGCCCCCACCCGCAACAGGTCACCCGGCCCCAGCCGGGCCGGCCTCAGCACGTGATCACCCCATCCCTCATGGCGATCTGGCGGTTCATGCCACGGGCGATCTCGTGATCGTGTGTGATCACCACGACCGTCGTCCCATCCGAGTTGAGTTCGCGCAGCAGCCCGATGACGGCCGATCCCGAGCCTGAGTCGAGGTTTCCGGTCGGCTCGTCGGCCAGGACCAGCGGTGGCTCGCCCACGACGGCGCGAGCGATCGCGACCCGCTGCCGTTCGCCGCCGGAAAGCTGGTGCGGCCGGTGCTCCAAGCGGTGCCCGAGGCCGACCCGTTCCAGCGCCGCGACCGCTCGCGCCCGCCGTTCCCGCAGCGGCACACCGCAGTAGAGCAACCCGTCCGCAACGTTGTCCACTGTGGACATCCCGTGGGCGAGGTGGAAGCTCTGGAACACGAACCCGATCCGCCGCGCCCGCAACGCCGACAGCTGCCGGTCGCTCAGCCGCGCCAGGTCGTGCCCGGCGATCTCGACGCTGCCCGACGACGGCCGGTCCAGCGCCCCGATCACGTGCAGCATCGTCGACTTCCCGGAACCCGACGGCCCGACGATCGCGACCAGCTCACCCGATCCGATGACCACGGTCACCCCGGCCAATGCCTTGACCCCGCCCGGATAGGTCTTCGTCACCTCATGCAGCTTGATCATGAGGGCATCCCGACGGTCATGCCCTCGGCCAGCCCTTCGCCGCTCACCTCGACCCGGCCCGCCGCGAACAGCCCGGTCTTCACCGGGATCAGCTTCGTGGCGCTGCCGTCGAGGACCGCCTCCACCGCATAGCCGCCCTCGGGCGAGGCGAGCAGCGCGGCGACCGGCACGGTCAGCACCTTCTCCCGGGTCGAGGCGGTGAACGCGATCCGCACCGAGGCCTGCTCCAGATCGACCTTCGCGTCCCCGAGGGTGATCACGACGTCGATCTGGGTGGTCGGGTCCGCGCCGTTCTGGCCTTGCTGCACCACGGTTTTTGCGCTCTCGACCGTTCCGTCGACGACCTTGCCGTCGGGCAGGGTGACCTTGACCGGGGCATTCGCCGGGGCGAGCCTCGAATCGTCGACTTCTATCGATGTGGTGACGACTCTGCGGGTACCCGTCAAAGTCAACACGGTCTGACCGGGACCCGCAGCGTCCCCCACCGCAGCGGCCGCCCCCTCGATCCTCGCCGCGCTTGCGGCGCAGACTATCCGCGCCGGATCGACGACCCCCGTCTCCTCCCAGCCGAGGCTCTTCTGCCACTTCTTCACGGCCGACGTGGTGAAACCGGAGTAGCCCAGCGCCTTTAGATTCTCGGTGAGCTGCTTGACATCCGTGCCGGTGTCGCCCGGCTTGAGCTTGCGGTACAACGGAAGCGCGCCATAGAGCAGCACCACCGGCTGCTCGTCCACGCGGAACAGGGTCTGCCCGCGCTCGATCGTCGAGCCTGCCGCCGCGATATAGGTGATCGTCCCGTTGACCCGGCTCGCCACCGACGTCGACGCGCCGTACCCCAGGGTGCCGCTCTTGTTCTCGCTGTCGGACAGGTTCTGCCGGGTCACCTTCGCGGTCTTGCCGGGCGTGGCGGTCGGTGCGGGATCGGCGGCGCCGGTGGGCAGCCCGACGGTCAGGCCAACCGAGGCCGCCGCCAGGACCGCCGCGCCGAGGCCGCCGAAGACGAAGCCGCGCCGCCTCATGAGGCGACCTTCGTGTCGCCCTTGGGGCGCGGCATGAGCTCCTCGCACTTCTCGTGCGCCTCCTTGAACGCCGGATCCTCCGGATTGACGCCGCTCTCCGGGCCGATCGCTATGCCGCCGCCGGGCTGCGGATCGGGGAAGCCCTCAACCCCGTTCTCCCGCATGCACTTGGCGAAGGCCCGCATCTGCTCCTCTTGCTCCGGAGAAGGCCCGCGACCCAGGTCCCCGCCCTGCGGCTGGAGGTGCCGGCAGGCCGCCTCGGCCTCCTTGAACTTCTCGTCGCCCGGGCCGGGACCGCTCTCGCCCCAGGCTTTTGGACCACCACTGGGGCCTATGCGCATCTCGACCTTGTCGCCCCCGTCACCGTCCTGGGTGATCACCGGGTCTTCCATGGGTACCCCGTGGTCCCGCATGCATTGCGCGAAAGCACGGATCTTCTCCTCAGGCGTCTGCTCCGACGACGCATCACTGGCATTGCTCGGATTGTCGGTCGGCTTCTCCTTGCTGCACGCCGCGGTCGCGCCGACGGCGAGCACGCAGGCCAGCACAATGATGAGCTTTCTCATGCCCACAAGCACACCGGATCGGGGATAACCCGGGCGTAATCGGATTTGTTTATGTGGCGGTTACAGCCGCCCGCGTCATCATGGGGCGATGCGAGTCCTGGTAGTCGAAGACGAAGACGTGCTTGCCGACGCGGTCGCCGAGTGGCTGCGGCGGGAGTCGTTCGCCGTCGATGTTGCCTACGACGGCACCGCCGCGGCCGAACGGATCGGCGTGCACGCCTACGACGTCATAGTGCTCGACCGGGACCTGCCCGGCATCTCCGGCGACGAGCTGTGCCGCGGCATCCTCCGGGACCTGCCCGACACCCGCGTCCTGATGCTGACCGCGGCCGCCGCGGTCAAGGAGCGGGTCGCCGGGCTGGCGCTGGGCGCGGACGACTACCTGACCAAGCCGTTCGCCATGGTGGAGATGGCCGCCCGGGTCCACGCCCTGATGCGCCGCTCCGCCCCCGCCACGCCGCCGCGCCTGTCCCGCCGCGGCATCGTCGCCGACCCGGCCCGTCACGAGGCGTACCGCGACGACCGTTACCTTCACCTGTCCCGCAAGGAGTTCGCCGTCCTGGTCGAGCTGCTGCGCGCCGCCGGCTCGGTGGTCTCCGCCGAACAGCTGCTGGAGAAGGTGTGGGACGAGCACGCCGACCCTTTCACCAACACGGTCCGCATGACCGTGATGAAGCTTCGCAAGAAGCTCGGTGAACCGCAGGTGATCGAGACCGTTCAGGGAGCGGGGTACCGGATCGCATGAAACGGCTGACCATCAGGGCCCGGCTCACGCTGCTCTACACCGGGCTGTTCACCGCTGCCAGCGCCGCCTTCTTCGGCGTCACCTATGTGCTCATGGGCCAGAGCCTCGGTACACCGCTGATGGCGGGTAGCTTCATCGGCTCGACCGGGACAGCACCTCCGCCGCACGTGATCGAGGACCAGACCAAGCAGCTCGTCGGCGGCGTGCGCAGGGATGCCCTGGACACACTGCTGACCCAGGGCAGCATCGCGTTCGTCGTCATCCTCGCCTGTGCCGCCGCCTTCTCCTGGCTCATCGCCGGGCGCGCGCTGAAACCCCTGCAGCAGATCACCGACACCGCCGCCCGGATCGCCGAGAGCGGCCGCGGCCTGCACGAGCGCATCGCGCTGGACGGCCCGCGGGATGAGGTGAAGCGGCTGGCCGACACGTTCGACAAGATGCTGGCCCGGCTCGACCACAGCTTCGACGGCCAGAAACGCTTTGTCGCCAACGCTTCTCACGAGCTGCGCACGCCGCTCGCGCTGAACCGGGCCCTCGTCGAGCTGACCATCACCCGCGAGGGCGCCAGCCACGACGCCCAGCAGCTCGGCGACGCCCTGCTGAAAGTCAACGAGCGCCACGAGCGGCTCATCGACGGCCTGCTCATGCTCGCCGACAGCGAGACCGAGATCACCGAACGGTCCCCGGTCGACCTCGCCGAGGTCGCCGGGCACGTGCTCGACGCCCTGCCGTCCGGCGCGCCGCGCGTGACCCGCCTGCTCGAGGGCGCCCGCCTCACCGGCGACCCGATCCTGCTCGAACGGCTCGTGCAGAACCTGGTGGAGAACGCGGTCAAGTACAACCTGCCGCGCGACGGCTGGATCAACGTGGCGACGTCCACAGTGGACGGACGGGCCAGGCTCACCGTCATCAACCCGGGGCCGGTCGTTCCCGGGTACGAGGTGGAGACCATCTTCCAGCCGTTCCGCCGGCTCGGCCGCGAGCGCGCCGGAAGCCTTGCCACGCGCGGCCTCGGGCTCGGCCTGTCGATCGTGCGCGCCATCGCCAACGCCCACGGCGGCAAGGCCGGCGCCGTCCCCCGCCCCGGCGGCGGCCTCATCATCACCGTGACCATTTGAGCCTTCCAGCCCCGGGTAATACCGGGTTATACTCAAGGACGTGAAGACAGCAATCTCCATGCCGGACGACACCTTTGCGCGAGCAGAGGCGCAGGCGCAGGCCCTGGGGGTGAGCCGATCCGAGTTCATCACCCGCGCGATTCAGCACTATCTCGAGGATCTCGAAAAGGGATCCCTCACCAAGCAGATCAACGCCGCGCTCGACGTCATCCACGTGGACGAGTCGGGTCCGCTCGCGGTCGAGCTTGGGCGCCAGCTGTTGCTTTCTCACGGCGGCGAGGAGGAGGACTGGTGATCCGCCGCGGGGCGATTCTCTGGGCCGATCTCGGCGAGCCGCGGGGCAGCAAACCGGCCAAGCGCCGCCCTGTCCTTGTCATCCAGAACGATTCTTTCAATGCCAGCAGGCTGGCCACCGTCCTGACCGCCATTGTCACCTCGAACACGACGCTGGCCACCATGCCCGGCAACGTGTTCCTGCCCGCGGTCGCCACCGGGTTGCCGAAGGACTCGGTGGTCAACGTGACCGCGTTGGTGACCCTGAACAAGACCGATCTCACCGATCTGGTCGGCCGCGTCCCCGAGCACCTCATGCGCGACGTGGATCAGGGACTGCGAAAGATGATGTCAATCTAGAGTGACGAGGTGACCGACGAACTCGCCTCCGTCGCGGCGGCTATCCATATCCATGAGGACGACTGGGGGATGCGCCGCCTTCACCCGCTCGCGGCCGCGGTTGAAGTCAGGGAGGAACTTGGCGCCGCGCAGGCCGCGAGCATCGCCAACCGTGCGCCGGACGGCGCGGGTTGGACTGGCCTGCATGTCATTCAGCCGCCGGAGCACGATTATGCCGAGGCCGGCCTGAGTTTCGCGCAGGCCGGTGCGGTGCTCGCGCCGATCCTGCCCCGTGTGCGGCGGTTCGCCGCGACGGCGATGGCAGGCTTTGGCGACGGTTCGCACGATCCGTACGGCACATACGAGGAGGACGCTCACTGCTACGGCGTCGACGAGACCTGTTTCATCAAGCTGGACGGCCAAGACTCTCTGGTTCACCAGATCTGGTTCCAGGCCGAAACGCATGACGCCGCACGCCTCCAGGAGCTTCGACGGGCGATCGTCGCCCTCGACCAGCTCGTGCCTTCGCTCATCGCTGACTACTGGCTCGACTGCACCGGCGTGATAGCCGATGACGCGTTCCTGGACAGATACCTGAGCGTCCTCGGTGGCTCGGGCTAGGCCTGAGGCCGCCAGGCCTCACCCCGCAACAGTTGCTCGGCGCCCAGCCACACCGCGTTCATCAGGCGGGTCGCGGTCTTCGCCGGATCCGCGTCCGGGTGAGAGGCCAGCCAGTCGGCGAGCGACTCACTCGCACCCACCAACGTCAGCGCCATCGATGTCAGTTCCTCCGGTCGTGCCGGCCTGCCGTGGGCCTCGACGGCGAGTTCGAGGCGGTGCGCGACCACCTGGACCATGGCTCGCCGCATCGCGGACAGCTCACCGGCGAACGGCTCCAGCGAACGCGCCTGGCGGTAGAGCACCGACCATCCGTCGCGGTGAGCGCCCACATAGTCGAAGAAGCCTTTGATCCCGCGCCAGAGCTGTTCATCCGGGGGCAGCGAGGAGTCCGCCGCCGAGATGATGCTGGCCATCAGCCGCTCCGACTCACGCCGCAGACACGCCAGGAACAGCTCCTCCTTGGTGCCGTGGTACGCGTACACCATGGGCTTGGAGACGCCGGACAGCTCGGCGATCTCGTCCATGTTGGCCGAGTGGAAGCCGCGGCGGGAGAAGACGCGCACGGCCGCGTCGAGCATCTGCTGCTCTCGAACCGCCCGCGGGAGCCGTTTGGGTGGCGTGGACGTTGGCATCTTGCCAGCTTACCTACCCAAGCGTAACCTTACGCACGAGTAAGTTTTAGATAGGAGAAGCCAGTGACCCAAATCGACCTGTCGGACTTCGGCAACCTCGAGCCGGCCCAGTTCGCCGAGCTGGTCAAGAACGCCTCGGATGCACAGCTCAACGAGGTAATGAGCGGCGATGTGCGGGGCAAGGTGCTCGACGCCATCTTCCAGCGGATGCCGAGCCTGTTCCGCGCCGACCGCGCCGGCAGCACCAACGCCGTGATCCACTGGACGATCACGGGGCGTCCCGACGGCGGCGCCGACACCTACGAGATCGTCATCGCGGACGGCACGTGCAAGCTCTCCGAGAGCGCCGACAACGAGCCGAAGCTGGCTCTCACCATGGGCCCGGCAGACTTCCTCAAGGTCACCTCGGGCAACGGCAACCCGGTCATGATGTTCATGACCGGCAAGCTAAAGGCAAAGGGCGACCTCGGCCTTGCCGCCAACATCGCCAACCTGTTCAACATCCCGAAGGCCTGATTTAAAGTGGCGGCTGAGTTTTCCCTAGATCTCAGCGAAGATCAGCGCGAACTGCGCGACTGGGTGCACGGCTTCGCCGCAGAGGTCGTGCGCCCGGCCGCATCCGAGTGGGACGAGCGCGAGGAGACGCCCTGGCCGGTCATCCAGGAGGCGGCAAAGGTCGGCCTTTACGGGTTCGAGTTTCTCGCCAACACCTGGAACGACCCGACAGGCCTGTCCATCTGCCTGGCCAACGAGGAGCTGTTCTGGGGCGACGCCGGGATCGGCCTCGCCATCATGGGCACCGCCCTCGGCGTGGCCGCCATCTACGGCAGCGGCACGCCGGACCAGCTCGTCGAGTGGGTGCCGCAGTGCTTCGGCGACCCGAACGACCCCAAACTGGCCGCCTTCTGCTCCACCGAACCCGAGGCCGGCTCCGACGTGGCGGCCATGAAAACCCGTGCGGTGTATGACGAGGCGCGCGGCGAGTGGGTGCTCAACGGGCAGAAGACGTTCGCCACCAACGGTGGCATCGCCAACGTGCACGTCGTGACCGCGGTGGTCGACCCGTCCCTCGGAGCGCGCGGCCAGGCGGCCTTCATCATCCCGCCCGGCACGCCGGGTCTTTCAAGCCCCGGCAAGACAAAGAAACTTGGCATCCGCGCCTCGCACACCGCGGATGTCTTCCTCGACGACGTGCGAATCCCGGCCGGGCTGGTGCTCGGGGGCAAGGAGGCCCTCGACGAGCGGCTGGCCAAGACCCGCTCGGGAGAGCGCGCAAAGGGTCAGGCCTCCATGCGCACCTTCGAGCTGACCCGGCCTTCCGTTGGGGCGCAAGCACTTGGCATCGCCCGCGCCGCCTACGAGTACGCGCTGGAGTACGCCAAGGGCAGGGTCCAGTTTGGACGGCCGATCGTGGAGAACCAGGCGATCGCGTTCATGCTCGCCGACATGCGGATGGACATCGACGCCGCCCGGCTGCTGGTCTGGCGCGCCGCGTGGATGGGCAAGAACAACCGCCCCTTCGCCGCCGGCGAGGGCTCCATGTCCAAGCTGCGGGCGGGCGAAACCGCCGTGACGGTAACCGAAAAGGCGATCCAGATCCTGGGCGGGGCCGGCTACATCCGGGAACATCCCGTGCAGCGGTGGTTCAGAGATGCCAAGATCTACACCATTTTTGAGGGTACCAGCGAGATCCAGCGGTTGGTCGTAGCGCGCGCCATCACAGGGGCGACGCTGCGGTGACGCCGATGCCCCGGCCGTTTAACGGCCGGGGCAAACCCTTCTCGTCAACCAGTCCTGAAGCGCTCCAAGGCCTGCTGCTCGGTCAGCGGCGTGGTGCCGGTGGCGGTGTTGCCGCTGGCGCAGGAGGCCTCCGGCTCCAACGAGGTGTTCTTGGCGAGCAAGCTGATGAAGTCGTCGATTCTGGAGTCGTTGACGTCGTCGACCTTCAGCTGGTACCCCCAAGCTTGCAAAGAAACCTTGGTTTCCAAGCCGTCATACGGAGCCATGAACGTGTACTGCTTGCCCTTGATCTTGTTCTTGAGGATGTCGACCTCGGCGGCCGGCAGTTCGCTGCGGTAGGCGAGCCACACCGCACCGTGCTCAAGGCTGTGCACGGCGTGCTCACTGGCGATCGGGGCGTCATACGTGTTGCCCATGCACTGCTGCCACACCGGGCTGTGCTTGCCCCCGACCGGCGGGCTCTGGTCGTACGTCAGCGGGCCCCAGGTGTGATCCTGGGATAGTTGCGTGCCGCTGGCCCGGAAGTTGACGATGCCTTCGATCTGGTTGGCTCGCGCTTCCCACTCCGGGACAGTCGGTGACGGCCACGCGGCGACGGGCGGGCCCTCGCTTCGTGGCGCGGCCTGGATCAGCAGGAACGCCGACAACCCGATGAGCGCCACCGATGCGACGGCACCCGTGGCGAGCCTACGCTTGCGGCGGCCGGCGGCCTTGACCTCGATCGTCCCCGCCGGTGGCGGTACGAAACCGTGGAAGGCTTTGTCGCGGTATGACATCAGGCTCGGGAGGATGATCATCTCATCGTCCTTGGACTCGCTCATGCGTTCTCACCTTCCTTCGGACTTCCAAGCTGTACGGCGAGATCTGCCCGGCCGCGGTGCAGCCAGGAAAGCACCGTGCCCCGCGGGGTGTTCAGTTCCGCGGCGATCGCCGCGACGGACATGTCGGCCAGGTAGTGCAGCACGATGACCCGGCGGTGGTCCGGCCGGAGCTTGCGCAGCGCGGCGACGAGGGCGACGTTCTCCGGCCCGGTCGCCTCGACCACGTCCACGCCACGGTGGTGGCGGGCAAGCCTCGCCTCGCGAACTATCCGGCGCCACCGGCTGGTGGCAAGGTTCCAGGCCACTCGGCGAACCCAGGCGACCGGGTCCTCATAGCCACTGATCTGCTTCCAGCGTTGCCACGCGCGCAGGAACGCCTCCTGCACCACGTCCTCGGCGGCGGCCGCGTCGCCAAGATAGGCGTTGAGCTGCGCGGCGAGCCGGCCGTAGGAGTTGCGATAGCACTCGGCGAAGCCCGGCTGGCGGGCTCTCGGCGGGCTGCGTCTCGCTGTCTTCATGTTGGTCACGCAAGATACACGCCCACCGCCGTGTGCCGATTGCAGTGCCGCCGCGCGTTGCTTTGCACGCGCCATTTTATAGTCTAGTTATTGCGGAGATCCGTTCGAAAATTTAACGTGCTTGGCATGCGCCTGACTCAACGCGTGACCATGTGTTTGATCATGCTGGTCGTCGCCCTCGCTCCCACCCAGCCGGTCTCGGCTGCGAGGGAGGGCGTCGAAACCGTTGCGGCACTTGACCCCCGGCAGACGGCGGGCCGCGGCGCGACCGTCGCTTTCGTGGAACAGGAAGCCGAGAACGCCCGCACCAACGGCGAGGTCATCGGCCCCGACCGCCGCGCCTACACACTCCCGTCGGAGGCTTCCGGCCGCAAAGCGGTGAAACTGGACAGTCCCGGCGAGTTCGTCGAGTTCACCCTCACCCGGCCGGCCAACGCCCTCAACGTGCGCTACGCCATCCCCGACGCGGCCACCGGCGGCGGCATCACCGGACCGCTCGACGTGTACCTCGACGGCAAGCGCCGCCACCGGATCACGCTAACC
>DASUXL010000020.1:0-2225 GCA_036377915.1 Candidatus Limnocylindrales bacterium | reverse complement strand
TGGGCCGCGGCCAGGACGCGCGCGCGGCCTACGACGCGGCCATCGGTCTGGCCGGCAACACCGCCCAGACCGCCTACCTCACCCGCCGCCGCGACGAATTCGCGTAGCGCGCGCCTCCCCACCAGCCGTGATGGTTGGCAGTTTGGTGGGCCTATGACACCCGCGGATTCAACCGGTGACTGCAACACCGGGTGGGTTGTCTGCTTGGCAGAGTAGTTCGTTGAGGACTTCGGCGGGTGTTCTCCAGTCGTGTCGTTTGCGGGGCCGGTTGTTGAGCAGCGTCGCGACTTGGTCGAGGCGTTCGGCCGTGTGGATCGACAGGTCGGTGCCCTTGGGGAAGTACTGGCGCAGCAGCCCGTTGGTGTTCTCGTTCGTTCCGCGCTGCCAGGGCGAGTGCGGGTCGCAGAAGTAGATGTCCAGATCGGTCGCGTCGGCGATCTGGACGTGGTTGGTCAGCTCGCGTCCTTGGTCCCAGGTCAGCGTCTTGCGCAGGATCGCCGGCAGGTCGCTCATCGTGGCCACGAGGGCGTGCTGGACCTGGACTGCGCCGTATCCGTCGGGCAGGTGCAGCAGCAACACCGCCCCGGTGGTGCGTTCCACGCAGGTGCCGATCGCCGACCTCGATCCTTGCGCACCGATGATCAGATCGCCTTCCCAGTGTCCGGGCACGGCCCGGTCCTCGACCTCGGGCGGGCGCTGGCTGATGTTGACCATGTCCGGGATCTTCCCGCGCTGCTCGGCGTGGCCGCGCCGACGTGGTTTGCGCACCGCCCGACCGGTGCGCAGACACGCCGCCAGCTCACGGCGCAGCGCGCCCCGGCCCTGGATGTAGATCGCCTGGTAGATAGTCTCGTGACACACCCGCATCTCCGGATCGTCGGGAAAGTCCCGGCGCAGCCGCCCAGCGATCTGCTCCGGACTGTTCCCGTCACTCAACCGCCGCTGCACCTGCTCCTGCAACCGCGGCGTCGTGGCCAGCTTCGCCGGCTTCGGCCGTGCCTTGGCCACGTCGGCGCGTTTCTGCGCCAGATGCGCCCGATACGGATCCGGCCCGCCCCGGCCGGGGCGACGCGTGTTCTTGGTGACCTCACGACCGATCGTCGATGCGGCCCGCCCCAACCGCCGGGCGATCGCCCGTCTCGTCTCGCCCAGCGCCAGCATGATCGAGATCTCTTCCCGCTCGGCCAGCGACAAGAACCGGTCCGTGCGCGGCGAATCAAGATCCAGCGGCGACATCCCGCCAGCCTGAGCGAACCACAACCGGCCAGCGCTCACTGACACGCCAGCCGCCGCAGCAGCCTCCTCGACCCCGCCGCCAGACCCGATCACCCGCCAGAACCGACGCCGAACCTCCCGCACCACAGGCAACGGTGCCACGCAACACTCCTCAGAACAGGATGTTGCAACGACCGGTCGAATCCGCCGCCACCAAATCGCCAACCACGCGCCGGAAGCCGGGTCAGACGGGGGCGGTCTTGCGCAGCTGCTCCATGAACGCGCCGAACCACTGCGGGTGGTCGGGCCAGGCGCGGCCGGTCACCAGGTTGCCGTCGACCACGCCGGCGCCGTCGACGAAGGTGCCGCCGGCGGTCTCGACGTCGACCGCGAGCGCCGGATACGCCGACGAACGCCGTCCGTCCAGGGTCTTCGCCGCCGCCAGCAGCAGCGGGCCGTGGCACAGGGCGGCGGTCGGCGCGCCGCTGTCCATGAAGTGCTTGACGATGCGCTGGGCGTCGGCGTCGTTGCGGATGTACTCGGGCGCGCGGCCGCCTGGTACCACGACCGCCACGTAGTCGTCGACGTTCACGTCGGCGAACGCGATGTCGGCCGGCCAGCTGTGGCCGGGCTTCTCGGTGTACGTGTCGAACCCGTCGACGAAGTCGTGCACGACGAACTGCAGCTTCTTCACCGACGGGGCGGCGACGTCGACCTCGTAGCCCTCTTCGAGCAACCGCTGGTACGGGTAGAAGAACTCCAGATCCTCGGCCGCGTCACCGGTCAGGATGAGCACCTTGGGCATGGGTCGGACCTCCTCGTCGCTACGGACCTCTGCGGACCCAGTCTCCGCCCGCGCGCCCGCCGCGGCCAGGGCTCTTATCGCGATCCGAGAGAGGCCGCGCCGTCGCGGCTCAGCGCCGTCAGGCGGGAGACCGCGCGGAAGTACTTCTTCCGGTACCCGCCGGCCAGCAGCTCCGGCGTGAACAGCCGGTCCAGCGGCACCCCGC
>DASUXL010000019.1:0-2536 GCA_036377915.1 Candidatus Limnocylindrales bacterium | reverse complement strand
TTCATGGAGGCCAGCCACAATGCAGCTCTCCGGGAGGCGCTGTCCCGGGGGCGGGCGGCGATGGAAGCCCTGGGGGTCGTTGCCCTGGCCCGCCTCGGAGCCCGTGAACCACACACGGCCGGGATCGCCATTGCCGCCTGTTTCGAGGGGCTCCTGCTCCACCAGATCGCACGGCAAGACCCAACTGACCCGCGACCCATCTTCGAAATGGTTGTCCGGGCGGCTCTCGCCTCCGCCTTTGACGGGGGTTAAGCGGACGCGTGAGACGCCCGGCGCCCGTAAGGGGTCGGCTTCTGCGTGCTCCTTAGTCAGCATGGAACGGCCGGTCCGTTCCGCATCTCGCGTGGGTCGTCCACTGTAAGAAGCGGAAGGTGCCACATACGGAAAGGAGCCGGCCGCCGTGTCCAGTGTGAAGGATCACCGCGCGATCCACCTCGGTTTGGATGTGCACAAGAACACCATCTCGGTGGGCGTTCTGGAGCCTGATGATGAGGTTCCCTGGGTGGACAAGATCAGCGCCGACGACGATGCGGTGCGTCATCTGATCGGCAGGTTTGCTGACCGATGCCGGCTGCGTGCCTGCTATGAGGCGGGCCCAACCGGCTACGAGTTGGCTCGCCTGCTCGGTTCGTGGGGTGTGGCCTGTGAGGTAGTGGCACCCTCGCTGATTCCGGTCGCGCCGGGTGATCGAGTCAAGACCGATGCCCGAGACTGTCGTCGGCTGGCCCGGTTGCACCGGGCCGGGCAGTTGGTCGCGATCCGGGTGCCGACCCCGGCCGAGGAGGGCGTCCGCGATCTGTGCCGGGCTCGAGCCGACATGGTCATCGACGGCACCCGCGCCCAGCATCGGCTCGGCAAGTTCTTGCTGCGGCACGGGCGGGTCTGGCGCGGCGGAAGCAATTGGACGCTGCAGCATCGGGCCTGGATCGCCGCACAACGTTTCGACGACCCTGCGCAGGCGGCGACCTTCGACCACTACCGTGCCACCGTGGAGGCCCGCGAGGCGGCCGTGGCCAGCATCGAGGCCGACATCGCCGGCTGGTTCAGCAGGCCGCCGTTCGCCGAACCGGTGGCCCGGCTGGCCGCCTATCGTGGCATCACCGCGATGGGGGCGTTGACCTTGGCCAGCGAGGTCTGCGATTGGCGCCGGTTCCCTTCCGCCGGGACCTTCATGGGCTTCTGCGGGCTGGTGCCCAGCGAGTACTCCAGCGGCGAGCGGACCCGGCGCGGGCACATCACCCACGCCGGCAACGCGCATCTTCGCACCCAACTCGTCGAGTCGGCGTGGGCCTACAAGTCCCGACCCGCCGTCGGCGCCAGGATCGGCAGACGGCAACAGGGCTTGCCGCCCGAGGTGATCGCCCGAGCCTGGAAAGCCCAGCTCCGACTCTGCGGTCGGTTCCGCCGGCTGAACGCCCGCAAGTCCAGCCGCAACGTGGTGGTCACCGCCATCGCCCGCGAGCTCGCCGGCTTCATCTGGGCCGAGATGACCGCCTGAGATGACCGCCTGAGATGACCGCCACCGACTCGAGCAGGCCCAGCTGACCATGCCCGAGCCCACCGCCACCACACGCCGCGGCACCGCCGCTGCAGGAACGATCCCCGACGACACTATGCCCGCTCTCGCGGGCGCTCTTAGTCCAGGGCAACAGCCTGCGCATCGCCGACCTGCGGTACCGACCCGCGTACATCAGTCTGGCGGCCAGCTGCCCAGATTCGTCGCAGCGTGTGGCCACCCTCCCCACCACCCACCCTGACCACAACCGATAGCAGCCGCCACCCCGAGGTCAAGACCGTTCGTCCTCGCTGCGCTGCGGGCGCTCCGTCGTGACCTCAGGACCCCGGCGACCTGCTAACCAGCACCTATCGCCGGGCAAGCCCGGCGACGAATCAACAAACACAGCCCACCTTGACAAGGCCGTTCCACATCAGTGTCAGGGTGGCGGTGCCGCTGTTGCGGTGGTTGGGTTCTTCGCACTGGTCGTTTCTGGCTCACTGCGTGCTTGCCGCCCACGGGTTGGCGTTCGTGCGTTTTGCCGGCGGCCGGTGTGAAGGACCGGCCGGCGTGACTTGATAGGAGCGTGGCATCGCCCCGACTAAGGAGTGTCCGCCGACCGGCCCGACCGTCCCTCTCCACAGTGAAGGAGGCAGCCTCCATGGTTGTCGTCGGAAGCGATGTGCACAAGAAGACCCACACCTTCGTCGGGGTCGACGAGGCCGCCCGCGAGCTCGGCCACCAAACCTTTCCAGCCACGACCGCCGGCCATCAGGCCGCGATCAAGTGGGCTCGGGAACGGTTCGGCACTGAGCTGCGATGGGCGGTCGAGGACTGCCGGCACCTGTCGGCCCGGCTGGAACGCGACCTGCTCGCCGCCGGGCAAGTGGTGGTCCGGGTGCCGCCGAAGATGATGGCCGAGCAGCGCCGGATCCCAGGACGCGCGGTAAGTCGGATCCGATCGACGCAGCCGCGGTGGCCCGGGCTGCGCTGCGTAAACCCGGCCTGCCGATCGCCTCTCCCGATGAGCTGTCGCGGGAG
>DASUXL010000018.1:0-8453 GCA_036377915.1 Candidatus Limnocylindrales bacterium | reverse complement strand
TGATGAACACGAAGTCGAATGTGCGGCCCAGGTCGAAGGCCCGCATGTCGCCGTGCATCCATTCCACCGCTGCCCCGCGCTCGTTCGCCTTACGCTGAGCCTCGGCCAGCATGTCTGACGAGAAGTCCAAGCCGACGCACGGATGCCCGTCGGACGCGATGGGGATCAGCTTGTGCCCGGTGCCGCACGCGAGTTCCAAGACGCGCCCACCTTGCCGGTCGGCCTCGGCCGCGTTCAGTGGCCGGTGGAGGTCTTCACGCGCCGACGGCTGCCCTGGCTTCGCGAATGTGGTGCAGGATGCGGTCGGCCCCGGATCGGGAGGCGAGAGCATCCGCCTCATCCAGTAGCGCCAGCGCATCCGGGCGGCGATCCTGGGCGAACGCGATGTAGGCCAGGCCGATCAGGTTCGAGGCTACGCCCGGCAGCAGACCGACCGCGCGGCGCAGACCCGTCGACTCTTCCAGTAACGCCCGCGCCGCATCAAGATTGCCCGCTCCGTGCTCGGCGATTCCGAGGTGGCGCAAGGCCTCCGACAGAATGAGCGGATCGTCGGCGGCAACGGCCAGCTCCCGCGCCCGTTGCAGGATCGGCACGGCAGTCTCGTTGTCGCGCCGCACCACCTGATGAACCGTCCCGATCCAGAAGACCGCATCCGCCTCACCCCGCGTGTCTCCCAGCGCACGATAGAACTTTGCCGCCCGCTCAAACAGCGGCAGCTCCCGTGGATCCTCCATCGGCCGGCCACCGTTGTCACGCTCGGCGAGGAAGCGAGCGTGGATGAGCCTGCCCCTGGCGAGGGCCACGTCGGCCTCGACCGCGTCAAGCTCCCGCTCCGCCTCGTCAATACCTTCAACGCCGTCACGGTACACCGCACGCTCATATGACTGCCGTGCCCGTTCCACCCGATCCTCAGATCTCACGATCGTCTCCCCCCTCGACCCGGCGCGTGAGTCTAGCGCGTGGGCAAGCGCGGGTGCGGCATCGCTTATGCGCCATATTGGTTGCTCATTCGCCGAACCGGCCGCGGCCGTGTATCGTACAATCGTTCGAATGGGGTGGGGAAGCGCGCATGACCTGACCTGGGCTCAGCTCGAACAGCGGATGGTCGGCGGGCGGGTGATCGACCCGCTGGCCGACGCCGACGGTGGGGACGGGCCCGGGTTCAGCCGCAAGCGCGACCCCTATGTGGCCGGGCCGCTGGTGCCCGGCCACAGCCATGTGCCGTACTCGGAGTTGCACTGCCACACCAACTTCAGTTTTCTCGACGGGGCAAGCCATCCGGAGGAGCTGGTGGCCGAGGCGGTGCGGCTGGGGCTCAAGGCCTTGGCCATCACCGACCATGACGGGTTCTATGGTGTGGTCCGGTTCGCCGAGGCCGCCCGCGAGCACGGCCTGAGGACGATTTTCGGCGCGGAGCTGAACCTTTCGACAAAGGAGCGGCCGGGGCAGCCCGATCCGGAGGGTGAGCATCTGCTGCTGCTGGCGCGCGGCGACGCGGGCTATGCCGGGCTGTCGCGGCACGTCGCGCGCGCCCATCTGCGCGGCGGGTCCAAGGGCCGCGCCGTCTACGACGTCGAGGCACTCGCCGAAGACCTGCGGGGCAAGGTGGTGGCGCTGACCGGCTGCCGCAAGGGCGCGGTGCCGCGGGCGTTGCGGGAGGCGGGACCCGAGGCGGCGCAGCGGGAGCTGGAGCGGCTCATGGAAAGATTCGGCGCGGAGCACGTGTTCGTGGAGGTGACCGACCACGGTGATCCGCTCGACGGCGACCGCAACGAGGCTTTGACGGCGCTGGCGTCGAAGAACGGCCTGAAGGTGGTGGCCACCAACAATGTTCACTACCATGCCCCGGCCAAGCGGAGGCTCGCCATGATCACGGCGGCGGTGCGGGCGCGCAGCAGCATGGACCAGATCGACCCGTACCTTCCCGCCGCCGCCACCGCCCACCTGCGCTCGGGCGACGAGATGGCCGCCCGCCTGGGCGAGCAGGCCGTTGTCAACGCCTACGAGCTGGGCGAGCAGCTGGCCTTCGACCTCGACGTGATCGCGCCGAAGCTGCCGCCGTTCATCCGGTTGCGGCCGGGTGAGACCGAGGCGAGCCTGCTGCGCGATCTGGTGTATCAGGGGGCGCTGGAACGTTACGGGCACGCGCATCCGGAGGCGTACGACCGTATCGAAAGCGAGCTCAAGCTCATCGAGGAGCTGAACTTCCCCGGCTACTTCCTCGTCGTCTGGGACATCGTCCGCTTCTGCTACGAGAACGAAATCCTTTGCCAGGGAAGGGGTTCAGCGGCCAACTCGGCGGTCTGCTACGCGCTGCGGATCACCAACGTCGACCCGCTCTTCTATGACGGGCTCATCTTCGAGCGGTTCCTGGCGCCGGAGCGGGACGGCCCGCCGGACATCGACGTCGACATCGAGTCCGACCGGCGGGAGGAGGCCATCCAGTATGTCTTCCAGACGTACGGGCGGGAGCACACCGCGCAGGTCGCCAACGTCATCTCCTACCGTCCCCGTTCCGCGGTCCGGGATGTGGCGCGCGCTTTCGGGTATTCGCCGGGGCAGCAGGACGCGTGGAGCAAGCAGATCGACCGGTGGTCGGCGGTCAGCACCGACGACGTGGACGGCATCCCACCCCACGTGATCCACTTTGCCAACGAGTTGCTCACCGCCCCAAGGCATTTGGGGATCCACTCCGGCGGCATGGTGATCTGCGACCGCCCGGTGATCGAGGTGGTGCCGGTGGAGTGGGCCAGGATGGAGAACAGGTCGGTGCTCCAGTGGGACAAGGACGACTGCGCCGCGGTCAACCTGGTCAAGTTCGACCTGCTCGGCCTGGGCATGCTCTCGGCACTGCACTACGTCTTCAACTTCCTTGACATGAAGCCGGATCTGGGCCTCATCCCGCCGGATGACCCGGAGGTCTACGACATGCTCTGCCGCGCCGACACCGTCGGGGTGTTCCAGGTGGAGAGCCGCGCCCAGATGTCGACGCTTCCCCGGCTCAAGCCGAAGTGCTTCTACGACCTTGTCGTGGAGGTGGCGCTGATCCGTCCGGGGCCGATCCAGGGCGGTTCGGTGCACCCGTTCATCCGCCGCAAGAACGGGCAGGAGACGTGGACGATCCCGCATCCGTTGATGGCCAACGCTTTGGGCCGCACCCTGGGGGTGCCCCTGTTCCAGGAGCAGATGATGCAGCTGGCGATCGACGTGGCGAACTTCACCCCTCCGGAGGCGGATCAGCTGCGCCGGGCCATGGGTTCCAAGCGTTCAATGGAAAAGATGGCCCGGTTGAAGGACCGCCTCTACAAGGGCATGGCAAACAACGAGATCACCGGCGAGCTGGCCGACGACATCTATCACAAGCTCGCCGCCTTCTCCCACTACGGTTTTCCGGAGAGCCACGCGATCAGCTTCGCCCACCTGGTGTATGCCAGTGCCTGGCTCAAGCGGTACTATCCGGCGGCCTTCTGCGCGGCTTTGCTTGGGGCGCAACCGATGGGCTTCTACTCGCCACAGTCGCTCGTGGACGATGCCCGCCGCCACGGGGTGGAGGTGCGCCGGCCGGACATCAACCTTTCCGGTGTCAAGGCGACCCTCGAGGGCGACACGAACGCGCGCGCCTATGGCGAGGGGACTCCGCCTTCGCAGTGGGGGCTGGGCGGGCCGGTGGTGCGGCTGGGCCTGGATTCGGTGCGCACCGTCTCCGAGCAGACCGCGCGGCGCATCGTGCAGGCCCGGGGGGACGGGCCGTTCGCCGATCTGATCGACCTCGTCCGGCGCACCGGGCTGCCCGCGCCGCAGCTGGAGGCTCTGGCCACCGCCGATGCCTTCGCCTGTTTCGGCCTTGAGCGCCGCGCCGCGCTGTGGGCCGCGGGCGCTGCGGCGCAAGAAAAACCTCAAACCCTTCCCAAGACCATTTCCGGGGGTACCGCGCCCGCGTTGCCCGGGATGGAAGAGGTGGACGAGCTCGTGGCGGATGTGTGGTCGACCGGCCTGTCCGCGGACAGCCACCCGATCCGTCTCGTCCGCTCCTATCTGGACGGTCAGGGCGCGCTGACCGTGTCACGCCTGCGGGGCGCCCAGGCGGGTTCGCGCGTGCTCGTGGGCGGCCTGGTCACGCACCGGCAGCGTCCCGCGACCGCCGCCGGAATCACCTTCATAAATCTGGAGGACGAGACCGGCATGCTCAACGTGGTCTGCTCCGTCGGGCTGTGGCAGCGCTTCCGCAAGGTGGCGCTGACCAGCCCGGCGCTGATCGTGCGCGGCACGCTGGAGAGCGCCTCGGGAGTGATCAACCTCGTCGCCGACAAGCTGGTCCCGTTGAAGATCGCCACTCGCCCCTCGTCCCGCGACTTCCGCTGATCTCTCCGGGGTGATCTCCGCCACGATAACGATCTTGCTTTAAGAATTCCTGCCACCCCCGGTTTACCAACCGTAAGCCGTATCGCAATATTGAGTGGTGCCAGACCGAGTGTCATCTCCATCCGTCCTCGACCCCGGTTCCCGGGGCCGCGAGCTCGGAGAGGAGACGGCGAAAAGCGGCGATACAACCTCCGCGGCGGAGCCCGTGGTGGACCGCTGGTCGGCCTTCGCCGTCTTCGGCGGCGTTTTCCTGACCATGGCGACGCTGCTGCTCGTGCGCAGCAATGAGCTGTTCGCCAAGATCATATATGAGGATTCGGATTTCGCGGCCAACTCCATCCGGGTGATGCAGGCCAAGCACTTCGACCTTCTGGTCGGCAACTACTCGCGGATGCACTTCTCCCATCCTGGGCCGGGTTTCCTCTATGTCCAGGCGTTCGGGGAGTGGCTGTTCCACGACATACTGCGCCTGGTGCCCTCCCCGTGGAACGGGCAGGCCGTCGCCATCCTCCTGCTCAACTCGGCGATCATCGCGGCCGCCGTCGTGGTGCTGTCGCGCTGGTTCCGCACGTGGACCGCGGTCGGGGTCGGCGCCGGTGCGCTCCTGCTCTACATCTCCCTTTCCCACCTCGTGGTTCCCGTGGGCAACGACGCCGTCAACAGCGGTCTGATCAACTCCACCTGGATGCCCAACGTCTACTTCGCGCCCTTCCTGCTACTGCTGGTAGCGGCGTTGTCCCTGGCGGCCGGGCGGACCAGGGATCTGTGGGCCTTGGCGCTGGCCGGCGGGTTTCTCATCCACGGTCACGCAGAGTTCCTGTTGTTCGTGCCGGTTGTAACGGTTTTCGCTTTTGCCATCCTGCTGCGGAATGACTGGCGTCACCCGTTCGCGTTTCTCAAGGGCATCGGACGCGACTGGATCCCGTTCGTCGCCATCTACGCTGTCTTCGCTCTGCCGATCGTTCTCAACCTCGTCCTGAACTGGCCCGGCGAATTCGGCAAGTATCTCGCCTACGGCAAGTCCAACCAGCCGCACGCGCTGTGGGACAGCGCCAGGTATGTACTCGTGTTCTTCGCCAAACCACGCACGCTGGGCGCGGCGCTCGCGGTGGGGCTGACGATCGCCTGCGTGCTCCTCGCGCTGCGGGTCGGCCGCGCATGGCGGACTCCGCTGCTGTGCGGTGTCGGGTTCGTCCTACTGGTGACGGCGCTGTTGCTCTGCTACGCCGTGACGGCGATCGACGACCTGGACGCGGCGATCTATGTCGGGCAGTTCTACTGCGCCGTGCCCGCGTTGCTACTCCTTCTACTGTTCCTGAGCCTCCATTCGGTGGTGCCCTGGGCGCGGATGCGGCAGGCGATGGCCCTGCTGCTTGTCATGGCTGGGCTGGCGATGGCGGCGACGTCGCCGGCGACGGTGAACAGGCGCAGCGAAATCCCGCAGATCCCGGAGGCGCTCGCCGCGATCCGCGCCCATAACCCGAGGGAACCGATGGTGCTTGTCCTGGCCCAGAACGGGGCGTGGACGGAGACCGTCGCCCTGGTGGTCCATGCGACCCGGCAGGGCATGCGGATGTGCGTGGCCAACGAGAACTACAACTTCATGTTCACCGGTGAGTTCATGTGCACGCACGACGAGCAGACCATAGGACACTTGATGCTGGTGACGCGCCGCGACGAGGCTCCACCCGGAGGGACGTTGATCACTCAGGTTGGGCGATCGGACGTAAGGGAGCGCTAGCGCTCGGTGCTGGTCAAACAGCGGCGAGGAGAGGTAACCCGCGGTTGATGTGTCGCAATGCGGTCCAGTATCGTGCTACCTCGTGACCCAGCCAGGGTCGATGGCGATGATCAGGAGAGTCGTGGAAAGTTCGGGATTTACACGGGACGTGGTGATCATTGGCGGTTGCGGGCGTGTGGGTCTGCCGCTGGGCATCGCCATGGCTTCGCGGGGGTTGTCGGTCACGCTCTTTGACATCAACGCCGCCGCCGTCGAAAACGTGAACAAGGGCCTGCTGCCGTTCATGGAGGACGGCGCCGAGAAGCTGATGACCACGGCGCTTCAGGACGGTTCGCTGACCGCGACCACCGACGCGGAGTGCATCGCGGCGGCCGCCGCGCTGGTCGTCATCATCGGCACGCCGGTCGATGAGCATCTCAACCCGGATATCCAGGCCGTGCCTCGCACGATCGAGCGGTGCGCGCCGTACCTGCGCGACGGTCAGTTGCTGGTGTTGCGCAGTACCGTGCATCCGGGTGTGACCGCGTTGGTGGAGCGGCAGCTGCAAAAGCTTGGCCGGGTCATCGATGTGGCGTTCTGCCCGGAGCGCATCGCCGAGGGCCGGGCGATGACCGAGCTGTTCGAGCTGCCCCAGATCGTGGCGGCCCGCACGCCGAGCGCTCTGGAGCGTGCCGAGAAGTTGTTCCGCCACCTGACCGACCGCATCGCCCGGCTGCGGCCGGAGGAGGCGGAGCTGGCCAAGCTGTTCACCAACACCTGGCGTTACATCAAGTTCGCCACGGCCAACCAGTTCTGGATGATGGCCAACGACGCCGGTCTGGATTTCGAGCGTATCCGGGAGGCGGTGCGGTTCGACTACCCGCGCGCGGCCGACATGCCCGGTGCCGGTTTCGCCGCGGGCCCGTGCCTTTTCAAGGACACGATGCAGCTGGCCGCGTTCAACAACAACAACTTTGTTCTGGGGCACTCGGCCATGCTGGTCAACGAGGGCTTGCCGCTGTACATCGTCTCCAAGCTGGGTGCCAAGCACGAGCTGAGCGAGATGACCGTCGGCGTGCTCGGGATGGCGTTCAAGGGCGGCAGCGACGACACGCGTGAGAGTCTGGCGTTCAAGTTGCGCAAGCTTTTGCAGATCAGGGCGCGGGAGGTGCTGTGCACCGATCCGTATGTGCGCGACGACCGGTTCCTGCCACTGGACGAGGTGCTGGCCAAGGCCGACCTGTTGGTGATCGCCGCACCCCACGAGCAGTACCGCGAACTTGCCACCGACAAGATCGTGGTTGACATGTGGGGCGTCACCGGCCGCGGGGTCGTAGTGTGACACCGCGCGTTTCGGTCATCATCCCGGTCTACAACGAGGGCGAGGGGATCGTCGCCTGCCTGGGCCGGGTGCTGCGTGATGTGCTCCTGCCGTGCGAGATCCTGGTCGTGCACGACATGCCCGAGGACACGACGGTGCCCTTCGCCCAGCAGGTCGCTGAGCGTGATCCGCGGGTCCGCACGGTGCTCAACACCTACGGTCGCGGGCCGGCGAACGCGATCCGGTTCGGCATCGAGTCGGCCCTGGCTCCGGTCGTCGTGGTGACGATGGCCGACGGGTCGGATGACCCACGGCAGATCGACGAGTTGACCCGGCTGGTGGAGCGTGGGGTAATGGTCGCCGCGGCGTCGCGTTACATGCCCGGCGGGCAGCAGGTCGGCGGGCCCCGCCTCAAGCGGATGCTGTCGTGGATGGCGGGCCGCACGCTTTATGTGTTCACCGGCGTGGGCACCCGCGACGCGACCAACAGCTTCAAGGCGTACAACGCCGAGTTTGTCAGGGCGGTCGGGATAGAGTCGCGCACCGGCTTCGAGATCGGTCTTGAACTGACCGCGAAAGCGGCACGCAGCGGCCTGCCCGTGGCCGAGCTGCCCACGATTTGGCTCGACCGCCAGCTCGGCGAGTCTCAGTTCGACCTTGGCCGGTTCCTGCCGGCCTATCTGCGTTGGTATTTCTTCGCATTCTGCGGGCGCCGCCCGCTGGACAAGTCGGCGTTGCGAGGGGGTCCCGGCTCGGGGCCGCTCATCTCAACGCCTCAAGTGATGGATGAGGCATGTCAAAGGTAATGGTCACCGGCTCGGCCGGGTTCATCGGTGGGTACGTCGTGCAGGAGTTGCTGCGGCGTGGGCACGAAGTGGTGGGGGTGGACAACCTGTCCAAGTACGGGCCGGTGACCCGCTCGTATGACACCGACCCGCGGTACACGTTCGTCCAGGGCGACGCCCGTGACACCATGCTGCTGACCGGGCTGCTGGCCGACTGCGATCATCTGGTCGCCGGCGCCGCGATGATCGGCGGTATCTCGTATTT
>DASUXL010000017.1:0-11090 GCA_036377915.1 Candidatus Limnocylindrales bacterium | reverse complement strand
GGCCCGGCACCGGCTGCCACGCCGCATGGATCACACCCAGCGCCGCATAGCAGTCCCGCACCGTGTCGACCAGGATCCGTACCCCCACAAGGTCATAAATCTCGTTGAAGTCCCGACCCCGCACGATCATCTTCTGGTAGATCGAGTACAGGTGCTTGGGCCGCCCGGTCACCTTGGCGTTGATCTTGGCCGAGCGCAGATCCTGCCCCACCCGATCGGTCACCTGGTGCAGCAGGTTGTCCCGCTGCGGGGTGTGCTCCCCGACCAGACGCTGAATCTCCTTGAACCGCTTGGGGAAAAGCGTCGCGAAGGACAGATCCTCCAGCTCCCACTTGACCGTGTTCATACCCAGGCGGTGAGCCAGCGGCGCCAGGATCTCCAGCGTCTCCCGCGCCTTCTGCTCCCGCTTGGGCGGCGGCAGAAAACTCAAAGTGCGCATGTTGTGCAGCCGGTCGGCCAGCTTGACCACCAGCACCCGCGGATCCTTGGCGGTCGAGACCACCATCTTGCGAATCGTCTCCGCCTTGGCCGAATCGCCAAGCTTGACCTTGTCGAGCTTGGTCACGCCGTCGACCAGCAGCGCCACCTCGTCACCGAAGTCCGCCCGGATCTGATCCAGCGTGTACTCCGTGTCCTCGATCGTGTCGTGCAGCAGCGCCGCCACCAGGGTCGTCGTGTCCATGCCCAGATCGGCCAGGATGCTCGCCACCGCCAGCGGGTGGGTGATGTACTCATCGCCCGACTTGCGGAACTGGCCGGCATGCCACCGCCGGGCCGTCTCATACGCCCGCTGAAGCAGCCGGATGTCGGCCTTGGGGTGAGCGGCACGGTGAGCGTCGATCAGCGGCGAGAGCTCCTCGCTGACGCTCGACGTCTGCCAAGGCGCGTTGAACCGGGAAAGCCGCGCCCGCACCCGACGGCCCGACGGCATCGCCCCGATAATGGCCATGCCGAGGCGGTCCGTCCCTGGTGCGGCACGAACCTCGGGGGGCTGCTGCTGATCCGGCTCCGGCGCCGCGGTCGGCGCAGCGGGCTCAGTCTCAGCAACGTTGTCGGTCTCAACGCTGTTGGTGGGAATGACTTCCTGAGACACCGGCCGCTCCTAAGCTTCTCGGATAGCCCATGCTACCTGTCGGGGAGTCAGCCAGCGCGTTTGCGAAGAAGCTCAGACGGTCAACAGGGCGTGAACCGGACGCCCGACCAGCCTCTCCCGCCCCTTCAGGAACGCCAGCTCCAGCAGCACCGACAGCCCCACAACCGCGCCACCTGCACGTTCGACCAGCTCAAGGGTGGCCTCGGCGGTCCCGCCCGTGGCAAGCACGTCGTCGACCACGAGGACCCGCTGGCCCGGCGTCAGCGCGCCGTCACTGATCTCCAGCGTGGCCTGGCCGTATTCGAGCTCGTATGACGCCGAATGGGCGACACGCGGCAACTTGCCCGCCTTGCGGATGGGTACCACCCCCACCCCCGCCGCATAGGCCACAGCCGCCGCGATCACGAAGCCACGCGCCTCCACCCCGACGACGATGTCGAAGCCGTCCCCGTAGTGGCTCCCGACAGCGTCGATGATCTCCCGAAAGGCCGCTCCATCAGCGAACAGCGGGGTCAGGTCCTTGAAAATGACGCCCGACTTAGGAAAGTCAGGGACGTCGATCACTTTGCTCGCGATCAGTTCGGCGACGGTCACCCGCAAAGAATACGGCCCGGCATCCCTCTCGGAATGCCGGGCTGTGCTGCTGGCGCGTGCGAAGCAACGCGCGGCATTGCCGCCTATCGAGCCGACGATCGTGCCTGATCATCTGGCAAGCGAAAACCCGTGCTTACCAGATGATCAGCTCCCGAACGCCGGTGGCGGCAATGCGGGGTGATCACGACCGGCTAACGCTTCTTGCCGCCGCCTGAACGCCCGCCGCCTGAACGGCCACCGCCGGAGCGCGCACCGCCGCCCGACCGCGAGCCTCCGGAGCGGGCCGGCTGGCCGCCCGTGGCCCGGACGGGCTTGGCGCCCGCCTTCGGCGCGCTCGTGACCGCCGTCGCCGAGGTCTTCTGCGCCGGAGCGGTCGCTGTCTCGCCACTCTCGGCGGCGGCAACCTTGGCCGCCTCCGCCCTGGCCTTCAGCGCGGCGCGGCGCGCCACCACCCGCTTGGTGTGGTTGGCGATCGCCGGCTCCATCTCCTTGAGCCAGACGAGCACCGGCGCGGCGAAGAACAGCGACGAGTAGACCGCGACGCCCATACCGATGAACAGCACCAGCGACAGGTCCTTGAGCGTGCCCGCGCCCAGCAGACCAGCGCCGATGAACAGCATGCCGCCGACCGGGAGCAGAGCCACCAGGGAGGTGTTGATGGATCGCATGAACGTCTGGTTCAGCGCCAGGTTTGTCGCCTCGGCATAGGTCTGCGTGCTGCTGCCGGTGATGCCGCGGGTATTTTCCTGGACTTTGTCGAACACCACGACGACGTCGTAGAGCGCGAAACCGAGGATGGTCAGGAAGCCGATCACCGTCGAGGGTGTCACCTCGAAACCCGACAGCGAATAGACGCCCGCCGTGAAGACCAGGTCGAACAGCAGCGATGCCACGGCCGCGGCCGCCATCCTGAGCTCGAAGCGCAGGATCAGGTAGAGCGTGACCGCCGCCAGGAACACCGCCAGTGAGATCAGCGCCTGGGTGGTGACGCCCTGCCCCCACGAACTGCTGACCCGGTTGTCGGTGATGTCGTTGACGCTCAGCCCGAACTCCGACGCGATCGCCTGCTTGACGGCCGCGGTCTGCTCGTCGTCCAGTGTCGGGGTGCTGATGGTGTAGACACTGGAGCCTTCCTCGCGGCCGATCTGCTGGCCGGCGTGGATGTCACCCGCGCCCGGGCTCGCCTCGTGGACCGCCTCGTCGACGACCTGCTCCACCTGCTGCAGCGTGCCCACACTGGTGGGGATCTGGAACTCGTTGCCGCCCTTGAACTCGATGCCCAGGGTGAACCGGAAGAAGATCAGAGCGATCGTGGAGATCAGGACGAGCGCACCCGCGATGAGGAACCAGCGCCTGCGGTGGCCGACGATGTTGAGGTTTGCCTCGCCGCGGTAGAGGCGAGTGGCGAAACCGCTGTTGCTCATCAGTTGGTCTCCTTTGCTTCACGCAGGACCCGGCCCAGGCCGCTGACGCGTGGCGAGAGGAAAGCGCTGGTGTTGGCGAACATTGCCATGATCGGGTACCGGAAGAGGAACACCACTACCAGATCCAGCGCGGTCGCGATCCCGAGTGCGAACGCGAAGCCCGCCACCGGCCCGGACGAGAAGATAGCCAGGATCGCCGCGGCCATGAGCGAGATCGCGTTGGCGGTCAGGATGGTCCGCCTGGCACGCTGCCACGCCCGCTGTACCGCGTTTCGGGGCTGGCGCCCCTCACGTATCTCGTCTTTGAGCCGTTCGAAGTAGATGACGAACGAGTCCGCCGCCACACCTAGCGAGACGATGAAGCCCGCGATCCCGGCCAGGGTCAGCGTGAAGCCCATCTCCTTGCCGAGGAAGACCAGCGCGCCGAAGGTCAGGATGCCGGACAGGATCAGCGAGAGGAAGATCACCGACCCCAGGAGCCGGTAGTAGAAGAACGAGTAGATGACGACCAGCAGCATGCCGATGCCGGCCGCCAGCAGACCGGCGCGCAGGTACTCCGCGCCCAGGGTCGCCGTCACGGTCTCGGCGGCCTGCTGCTCGAACTGGACCGCCAGGGCACCGAAGTTGAGGTTGTCGGAAAGTTCCTTCGCCTCGGCCGGGGTGAACTGGCCGGTGATCTGCGAGTTGGTGGTGAGCACACCCTGGATCTGCGGCGCAGAGACGATCTTGTTGTCGAGCACCACCGCGACCAGGCAGCGCTGCTCGTCACCGAGCGCGCTCTCCTCACACTTGGGATCGCCGCTGTTGTTGAACGCCTCGCGGGTCAGCTCGGTCCACTTGCCCTGACCCTCGCCGGTGAACTCCAGGCCGACGGTGCGCTGGCTGGTGGTCTGGTCGATCTGGGGCGCGGCGTTGGCGACATCGGTTCCGGCGACCTTCGCGATGTCGAGGTAGTACTTCTGGCCGCCCTGGCACGCGACGGCGCGCTGGGTCGGGTCCTGGATCGCACCGGGCACGCGCTTGTCGAGTTTGGCGCAGCTGACCCACGGAACGTTGTACTGCATGTCCGCGGAGAGCGAGGCGACCTCGGTGTTGCTCTTGGGGTCGGCGTCCAAAGTGGAGAACGGCTTGAGCAGCTCGACCTGCGCCGGGTCGGTGGGCGGAGCGGTCAGCGCCTTGGCCGTCTCCCACGCTGCGTCGCCAACCTTTTGCCGCAGCTGGTCCTCGGTCAGTTTGTTCTTGACCTCAGCGCCGGAGCTGGTCGGGCTGGGAGTCGGCGTCGCGCTCGCGGGCGGCGTCGGGGTGGCGCTGGGCTGGGCGGCGCTGCCGCCGGTGCCCGAGGCCTGCGGCGTGGGGGTGCTGCTCGCCGCGGGCGTCGGCGCTGCCGAACCGGACGGGTTCACTGAGGGGGACGGCGCCGGCGCCGCCGGCTCACCGCCGTCCGTGATCCGGATGACCTTGCGGAAGAAGAGTTTGGAGGCCTGGCCCACATCGCGGATGGCGTCCTCGGCCTTGCTGGCGACGGAGACCACAATCCGGTTCTGGCCCTCGACGACGACCTGGGCCTCGGAGACACCACGCGCGTCGACACGGCTCTGGATGATCCGCCGGGCTTGCTCCATGTCGGCGGCGTTGGGCGGGCTGCCGTCCTGCGTCACCGCCTCCAGGGTGACCCGGCTCCCGCCCACCAGGTCAAGTCCGAGCCTGGGCTCCAGGCGATCCTGCCAACCGGCCTTGCTCGGTCCGCTGAACCAGACCATCGCGCCGAGGATGACGAAAAGCAGCCCGAGGAAGGCCAGCTGCCGCCCCGGTCGATTCGGTTTTTGAGGTGGTGCCACGGCTGTCGAGTCTCCCTGCGAAACACGTCCGATAGAAGGTTGACCACGGCGCCTGCCGACGCCGTGGCGGGCTGTCTTAGCTTCTCTTCTTGCTTTCCTCAATGGGGCTGCTGACCGGAACGTCGGTCGGCTCGTCGACCTCGTCCGCCTCGGCCGCGGCCTCCGGCTGGTCCACACGCTCGGTCACCCGGGCGATCGCCTGGCGCGCGTAGCGGGCGTTGACGCCGGGCGAGAGCTCCAGGGTGACGCTCTCGTCATCCGTCCCGACGACGGTGGCGTAGAGCCCACCGATCGTTACGATCTTGTCGCCCGGACCGATCTTCCGCTGCATCTGCTCGGCCTCACGGCGGCGCTTGGACTGGGGACGGATGAACAACAGGTACATCAAACCGAAAAGCAGGGCGAACATGCCGATGGTCGGCCAGATGCTGCCTTGCGACGACTGCTGTGCGATGAGCACCGTGAATGTGCCTTCCCAAAAAGGCCTCCCCGGCGCACATGCAACTATTCGCAGGCACGCCGACGATGGCGGCTATCGACCGTTCGGATCGCCGGAAGTCTAGTCGCTATGCAGCCGTTCGCACACATGCGGTAGAGATCACGTTAATGTCACGGTCCGGAGAACAGATCGGGCGCCGGGTGGACGCCACTCCCAAAAGTACCATTTGGCGGTGTTTTGCCCAGGTGGCGCCACGCTAGGACGGTCGCCACACGTCCCCTCGGCGTTCGTGCCAAAAACCCCGCGCGGACCAAAAACGGCTCGACTACCTCCTCCACCGTGTCGGGCTGCTCGCCCACGGCGACCGCGAGCGTCGACAACCCCACTGGGCCACCGCCGAACGACTCCACCAGCGCCGTCAGCACCGCTTTGTCCAGGCGATCCAGACCCGCGTCATCGACGTCATAGACCTTCAGCGCCGCCCGCGCCGAATCCAGGTCGACGATCCCCTCCGCCCGGAGTTCGGCATAGTCCCTGACTCTTCTCAACAACCTATTGGCAATTCTGGGGGTACCGCGTGAGCGCCCCGAGATCTCGACTATGCCGTCCTGAGTCGCGGTCACCCCCATGATCCGCGCGGAACGCTTCAGTAACACGGCCAGTTCATCGGGCTGGTAGAACTCCAGATGCCCGGTGAACCCGAACCGGTCGCGCATCGGCCCGGTCAGCAGGCCCGACCGTGTCGTGGCTCCGACCAAGGTGAACGGCTCGACGTCGAGCGGGATCGCGGTGGCGCCCGGGCCCTTGCCCACCACCACGTCCACCCGGAAATCCTCCATCGCGCTGTAAAGCAACTCCTCGGCCGGCTTCGCGATGCGGTGAATCTCGTCGATGAACAGGACGTCGCCCGCCTGCAACCCGGTCAGGATCGCGGCCAGGTCGCCGGAGCGCTCGATCGCCGGTCCGGAGGTCATGCGCAGCCCACCGCCAAGCTCCGCCGCGACGATCATCGCCAGGGTCGTCTTGCCCAGCCCTGGCGAGCCGGAGAACAGGATGTGGTCGGGCGGCGAGCCGCGCCGGATCGCGCTGTGCAGCAACACCTCAAGCTGCTCGCGGACCCTCTCCTGGGCGACGAACTCCGACAGCCGCTTGGGCCGCACACTGGCCTCGGCGTCGTGCTCGGACGGGTCCGCGGTGGGGCTGACGATGGAGGTCATCGGTTTTTACCCAACACCCGGATCGCCTGGCGCAACAGCACCGGCACCGGCGGCGTGTCGCCATCGATGGTCTCGGCGACCGCGGCGACCGCCTGGTCGGCCTGCGCGTTGCTCCAGCCGAGGCCGACGAGTCCTTGGCGCACCTGCTCGGTCCATGCCTGCGACCGTCCACCTTGGACAGGGACCGCCGTCACCGGGCCGACCTTGTCGCGCAGCTCCAGCACGATGCGCTCGGCTCCCTTCTTGCCGATCCCGGGTACCTGGGTCAGCGTCGAGGTGTCCCCCTCCGAAATCGCCTTGCGCAGCATGTCCGGGCTGTGCACGGCCAGCGCCGCCTGGGCGATGCGCGGGCCGACCCCGCTCGCCGTCAGCAGCAGCTCGAAGACCTGCTTCTCGTCGTCGTCGGCGAAACCGAACAGGGTCAAGGAGTCCTCGCGCACGATCAGGCTCGCGGCCAGCCGCGCCTGCTTGCCGACCCGCAGCGAGGACAGGGTCGCGGGGGCGCAGTGCAGCGACAGGCCCACGCCGCCGACCTCCACCACCGCCGTATCGGCGTGCACCGAAGCCACGACTCCGGCCACACTCGCAATCATCCGGAAACCGCCCTCCGCCATGCGTTTTCAATCTTTTCCTTGGTACCACCACGCCACACATGACAGATCGCCAGCGCCAGCGCGTCGGCCGCATCGGCCGGGCGGGGCGGACTGTCCAAACGCAACAGTCTGGTCACCATCGTGGTCATCTGTCGCTTGTCGGCCTGCCCCGAGCCGGTCACCGCGGTCTTCACCTCGCTGGGAGTGTAGGTGTGTACCGGCAGCCCGGCACGCGCGGCCGTCAGGATCGCCACCGCCGAGGCCTGGGCCGTGCCCATCACCGAGCGCACGTTGTGCTGGCTGAACACCCGCTCGACGGCGACGCTGTCGGGCCGGTGCTTCTCGATCAGCTCGGTGAGGCACCGGTCCAGGTTGAGCAGGCGCGCGGCGAGGTCGTCGCTCGGCTCGGAGGTGATCACGCTGACGTCCACGAGGGCGCACGGCCGCCCGGGCGTGCCCTCGACGACCCCGACGCCGCAACGCGTCAGCCCGGGATCGACCCCGAGAACCCGCACCGTACGCATGTACGACACCTTAGCGTGCCGCTATGCCCTCCAGAACGATATCCACCACGTGCTCGGGCAGGGTGTCGTCGTCGAGCCCCGGGTTCCAGCGCAGCATCCGGTTGAGCAGGATCGGTCCGGAAAGGACGGACAGCGCCACCTCGAGGTCGAGGTCCGCACGTAGCTCGCCCTCGTCGATTGCCCGGCGCAGCACCCCGCGGAACACCTCGCGGCGCGGCTCGACGATGACCTCCTGCCAGATCTTGTAGGCGATGTCGCTGCGCAGCACCTCGGGCATCAGGCACGGAAAGATCCGCGCCGCCCTCGCGTCGTGGCCCTTGCCGCTCGCGTTGAGCAGCGACAGGATCCGCTCGCGCACGTTGGAGCCGACCGGCTCCGGCGGGGTGCCCTTCAGCTCGCGCACCGCGTCGGCGAGCATCGCCTGCTTGTTGCTCCACCGGCGATAGATGGTGGCCTTGCCGACGCCGGCCCGTGAGGCGACCGCCTCGATGGAGATGGCGTCGACCGTCACGCCCTCGCTCAGCAGGTCGAGCACCGCCTCAAGGATGGCCTCGTCCGCGCGGCTGCTGCGCGGACGGCCAGTCCTGATGACCGGAGCGACGTCGGCATGGAGTGTCATTGATGCGACCCTACAAGCTCGGGCTCGACCGCCTGCACCGGTGGTACCTGCGCCGCACGCTTCGGCAGCCAGATCGACACCACGGCCACGCCCAGCAGCCCGACGATGACCGAACCGACGGCGGCCCAGTGCATCGCCTGGATGAAGGCGTCATTGGCCGCACTGATCAGGGACGCGCCGCCCTGCCCCATCCGCTCCGCGACGCCGTAGGCGCCCGCGACCGACTCGCTGGCCGCCTCCCGCGCCCCCGGCGGCAGGGCGGAAGTGGTGTCCTGGATCTGGCTGCGGTACACCGCCGCCACGACCGAGCCGAGCACCGCGATGCCCAGCGCCACCGACACCTGCCGCACCGTGTTGGCGATCGCCGAACCCACACCGGCCTTTTCCCGGGGCAGGCTGGACATGATCGTGTTCATGGCGGGCGGCATCACGTTGGCCATCGCCGCACCCATCACGAAGAAGTTGACCACTATCAGCCATACCGGCGTCGTGGCGTTCCACGTGATGATCGCCCCGTAGGTCGCGGTGGCGACGAGGATGCCGATGGCGGAGACCGCCCGGATCCCGAAGCGCTTGACGAACGTCATGCTCAACGGCGCGAACACCATCTGCCCGATGGCGAACGGCACGAACAGGGCGCCCGACTGCATCGGCGAGTAGTCGCGTACCAATTGAAGGTAGAAACTGACGAAGAAGAACGAACCCATGGCGGCGAAGAAGACGAGGGCGATGCTCGCGATCGACGCCGAGAACGCCGGGCTCTTGAACAGCTTGACGTCCAGCGACGGGTGGCTGGTGCGCGTCTCCCACCACAGGAAGAACGCGATGACCACGGCGCCGGTCAGGATGAACGCCCACACCGACGGCCGGCCGAACCCGTGCTCGCCGCCGTCGACGATGCCGTAGGTCAGCGTCGCCAGGCCGATGATGGACGCCACCACACCGACGATGTCCACCTTGCCGGGACTGGGATCGCGCGACTCGGGAACGAGGATCGCCACCGCGACGAGTCCGATCAGGATGATCGGCACGTTGATCAGGAAGACCGAGCCCCACCAGTAGGTCTCAAGCAGGAAGCCGCCCAGCAGCGGGCCGATGGCCACGGCCAGACCGACCGAGGCGGTCCAGATGCCGATGGCGCGGCCGCGTTCGCGCGGGTCGAAGACGTTGGAGATGATCGACAGGGTGACCGGCATGATGGCCGCGCCACCGAAGCCCATGAAGGCCCGCGCAGCGATGAGCTGGGCCGGATCCTGGGAGTAGGCGGACAGGAGCGAGGCCAGGCCGAACAGGGCCAGCCCGGTGAGCAGCATGCGCTTGCGGCCCCACCGGTCGCCGAGCACGCCGAACGTGAAGAGCAGGCCCGCGAAGACCAGCGTGTAGGAGTTGATCGACCACTCAAGCTCACTCTGAGTAGCACCCAGACCGTGGACCGGGTCGGCCAGGGTCTTCATCGCCACGTTCAGCACGGTGTTGTCAAGCACCACGACTAGCAGGCTGACGACGAGGACGCCCAGAATGGCCCACCGGCGTGGGTGCCCCGTATTGGATTCGATACTCACGCGGAGGAGACTACGCTTCGCACATCCGATACGGAACCGTTCCGTATCGCATGTGACGGTGGACACTTCGCCGCATGATCATGAAGCTGCTGCAACCATGTACACATGGCCAATCCATCAGGCATGCCGAGCTGGATCGATCTGGCGACAACCGATCTGGAGTCCGCTCGCGATTTCTACTCGAAACTGTTCGGCTGGAGCGTCGAGGTCACGCCGGAGCCGGAAGCCCAGGGCTACACGCTGTTCCTCAAGGGCGGCAAGCAGGTCGCTGGTGTGGGACCGGTGCAGATGCCCGGCCAGCCGCCGTCCTGGACGATGTATGTCGCCACCGACGACGCCGACGCGGTGGCGGCCAAGGTCGAAGGCGCCGACGGCAAGGTGCTCGCGCCACCGTTCGACGTGTTCGACTTCGGGCGCATGGCCGTGTTCTCGGACCCGTCCGGAGCGGTCTTCGCCGTGTGGCAGGCCGGCACCCATCCCGGTGGCGAGGTCTTCAACCAGCCCGGCACCTACACCTGGTCCGAGCTGACCACGCGGGAGCCGGAACTCGGCAAGGAGTTCTACGGCCACGTGTTCGGCTGGACCGCCACCGACCGCAAGGCCGGCCCGCTCACCGTCACCACCTTCAAGCTCAACGGCGCCCCGGCCGCGGGCATCGTCAAGATGGAGGGCGACATGTGGCCGCCCGACCTGCCCAGCCACTGGATGAACTACGTGGCGGTGGACGATGTCGACGCCACCGCCGCCAAGTCCAAGCAACTCGGCGGCGGTGTGTCCGTGGAACCCACCGACATCGATCCGGGCCGCTTCGCGATCATCAACGATCCGCAGGGCGCCTTCCTGTCCATCATCAAGATGAGACCGGACTTCCAACCCGGCTGAGGCGGGTTACAGGGTCAGCGTCCAGGAGTCGATGCGGCCGACATCGATTGTGGCCGCGTCCTGTACGCGCAGTGTCCAGGTGCCGTTGCGGACCTCGGCGGACAGGTTCACCGTGTAGGTCTGGTTGATGTTGTCAGCCGACCCACCGGCCCGGTTGTGCAGGATGTACGTGCTGCCATCCGGCGCCACCAACGTCACCACCAGGTCACCGATGTAGGTGTGCACGATGTGCACCTCCACCCGGGAGGTCGCCGACGCGTTACCCGAGCAACCCGAGATGGCGATGCTCGAGGTGACCGTGGTGT
>DASUXL010000016.1:0-5085 GCA_036377915.1 Candidatus Limnocylindrales bacterium | reverse complement strand
AACCGCGGTCTGGCCCTGAGCCGCGAGACCGGCAACGATTACACGGAGGCGGTCCTGCTCGGCTGCCTCGGCCGGGTCCACCTGCAGCAGGGCCGGCTCGACGCCGCGGTGAACGCCTACACCCAGGCGCTGTCGCGGTTTAGCACACTGGGTGCGCGCCAGGGTCAGGCCGCCGCCCACGACGCGCTCGGGGAAGCGTTACACGCCAAGGGAATCTTCGGTCAAGCACGCGGCCATCTCTTGCAGGCGCTGGCGATCGAGCGCGAGGTCGGCGACCGCGGCACGGAAGTACTCACCCTGCGCAACCTCGCCACGTTGCACCGCGACGCGGGGGAGCTCGATCGCGCCGCCGGGTACGCCGATTCGATGCACGCACTCGCGGGCGAGCTGGGCGACCTGCGGGTGCAGGCCGACGCGCTACGCACGCTCGCCGCGGTCGACCACGGGCGCGGTAGTCTTGAACGGGCGGTCGAGCGTTACACCGCTGCGCTTGAGGCAAGCAGGGCGACCGGCTACCCGTACCCGGAGATAGAAACGATGATCGGCCTCGCCGAGGCGCACGAGTCCTTGGGCGACAAGGGCCGCGCAAAGGAGGAGGCCGCCCAGGCGCACGGGATGGCCAGCGCCATCGGCTATGCCATGCTGGCCGACCGGGCGGCGGCAGTTCTGGAGCGTCTCGGGTCAGACCCGCGGGAGTAGGGTGCCGAGCGGCCCGAGGTCGAGGTTGAGGTCCTGCCTGGTGAGGCCGAAGCGTTCAAGCAGGTACCCCATCCGGTCGTCGAGCAGCATGAGCGTCATACCGATGCGCTCCTGCTCGTCGGCGGTGAGGTCACCCTGCTCGACCCGGCGGATAGCCTGGCGCTCCATGAGCTGGCGCAGCAGTTCCACGATGGTCAGGGCCAGCCGGGCGAGGTCGCGTTCGACGGTCTCCGGTTGCGTGGCGAAGCGGTGCTGCGGCCCGAGTGCCGCCCTTGCGGGTTCGCCGGTCACGGTCGCCTCCCTGTCACGGTCGTGTGCTCGCGAGGCGCACGGACCGGGCAGATCAGTGCGCGCAGCGAGATCCGCACCAGGTCGACGTCGGCGATGGCGAGCGTCAGGTCACCGGTGAGCACGACGCCGCCTTCGAGGAGCCGGTCGAGCAGGTCGATCAGCGCCACATTCCGTTGCGCGACGGCGTGGGTCATGCCCGGTCACCGGTGAACGAGTATGGCGCCCACGGCCCGGTGACCTCCACGCGCAGGGCAGGTTCGCCGGTGACGAGCCGCCAGGCAAGCTCGGTGAACTCGGTGACGCGCCCTGTGGGTACCAAGTAAGAGGCATTAAAGATGTTTTGGCCCGCAGCGCCGGAGAGCTGTGCGGGCTGAGGGCGGTGATGGCAGCGGTCGGCGGCGTGGGCGCTGAGCGCGGTGTCAACGAGTTCGGCGGCGGTCATGGCGTGCCGCCACTGCTCATCGCGCCGCTGGTGCTTCTGGCTGAGCTGCTGGAGGTACGCGCGGCCGGAGCCGTTCGGCGCGGGCGGGTCCGGTGACCGATCCTCCACATACAGCTTGACCCCGATCTCGACCGAACCGCAGAGATGATCGAGCAGCGCCTCAAACTCCCGGTACCGGTGGTGCAGCAGCTCGCGCACGCGGCGCTCGTCCCGGTAGATCGTGGCGAGCCGGAACGGTGCCACAACGGTCTGCGTGGCGACCGCCGCCACCACGGCGTGATGCGCCTCGGCGACCGCCGCCAGCTCGTCGAGCCGTTCCAGCCTGGCGGTCAGCGCCGCCTCATCGGGCGGCGCCGCGCTGACCACGGCGACCAGGTCGCCATGCGCCACCGGGTGGACCTCGGCACCGTCGACGCCGGTCAGTCCGGTCAGTCCGGTCAGTCCGGCGAGTCCGGCGAGGCTGTCGGGGCTGTCGGGATCGAGCGCCCGCCCGATCGCGTACACGTATCGCGGACCGGTCACGATTGCACCTCCTTCGCGGCGTGGTCTTGGGCGGCTTGGTTGGCGGCTTGGGTTGCGGCTTGGGTTGCGGCTTGGGTTGCGGCTTGGGTTGCGGCCTGGCTGGCGGCTTGGTTGGCGGCTTGGGTTGCGGCCTGGCTGGCGGCGAGTTGGTCGGTGGCGAGCTGGTCGGCGGCGAGCTGGCGCTGGCTGCGGCTTGACAGGCTCGGGTCGTGCTCCCACCAGTCGATGCCCATCTGCCTTGCCTTGTCGACCGAGGCGACAAGCAGCCGTATCTTGACCGTGAGCAGTTCGATGTCCAGCAGGCAGACCTTGATGTCACCGGCGATCACCAGGCCCTTGTCGAGCACCCGTTCCAGCACATCAGCCAGATTCGATCCTTGACGCTGGTTGGTGAGCCACGGATTCGATTCCGTCACGACGGCACCTCTCTGTCGGGGGTCCCATACAACCGGTCGAGCAGTTCGTCCTCGCGCCGGTCGAACTCCTCCTCACCGATCGACCCCGCGTCGAGCCGGCGGTTCAGCTCCGCCAGCTCCCGGCGGACCACTGCCGGGTCGTTGTGCTCCCGCGACGCCACGTCGATCACCCGGTCGATCGTCCACAGCGCGAGACGGGCCGGCGCCAGCGGCAGCAACAACAACTCCGACAGCAGTCCCACGGCTCCGGCCTACACCTTCTCCTCGACGGCGTCGACGAAGCTGTACGGCGGCAACGGGCCGGACACCCGCAGTTCCGCGTACCCCTCCATGGCGGTCCGCAACCGCGCCGCCACAGCGTCGAAGTCGTCCTGGGCGCCGGTCGGGACCAGGAAAGACACGTTGACGAAACAGCCTTCGACCGATGGAGCGTGCCGGTCCAGCATCACGAGCGGCCGCAACGCGGCGACCACGTACGCGGCGTCACGGGTGCGGCGCTGTTCGACGGCGAGGGCGACCTGCTCGCCGAACGCGACCCGGTCCGGTTGGCTGCCACCGCCTTCGGCCCGCAACGCCTCGTTGCGGGCACGCAGCTCCGGGTTGCCGGCGAGCAGGTCGGCCAGTAGCGCATCCTCCTGATGCGCGCCCTTGACATTGCGCTCGACGTGACCCGCGAGGCGGGTCAGCAGCTCGGTGTACCGGCCGGCACCCCTTGCCAGCTCGGCCACCACAGCGTCGTCGTCGGGCGCGACCGTACCGAACCGCATCGGCACCACCGCACCGGCGGCGCACAATGTTTCCAGTGCCGTCTCGTGCGCGACCAGGTCGCGGCGCTTGGGCCGCAACCCCTCCGGCGCATCGCTGACTACAGCGGTCAGTCCCGCGTGGCGGATCGCCCGCAGGGCGGTCTCGTCCGCACCGACACCGCGCAGGCCGTCCAACGGCAGCGGGTGCTCAGCTTGCGTGAAACAGTAGACGTACCTTGCCATAGGTCTTCTCCTCCTTCCGATGTCAGGCCGAGTCGCGCCCGTCGGGCGACACGATGTCGTGGATGGTGTCGGCGATCGCCCGGCCGGCGCCGGTGAGAGCACCCCTGACCTTGCGCTCAGCGCTGTCCTCGGTGATCTGGCCGACGATTGCGGGAAGACCGACCGGCTGGCGGCCCCCGGTAAGGTCGAGGCGGCCGCACGCCTCGGCGAAGCGCAGGTACGTGTCGATACTCGCCACGACCACACGCGCATCTATCGTGAGCACTTCGATCCCCACGAGCGAGACGCGCACGAACACGTCGATGACCAGCCCGCGGTCGAGTATCAATTCGATGACGTCATACAGCGCACCGGCCGCGCTGCCGCCACCTCCTCCTGCTGTGGGTGGTTGGGCCATGATTGTCATGGGCGCATGGTTTCCGACCGGGTTTCGGGATCCTTTCGGTAGACATGAAATGGCTGTACCGGGCGGCTTTCGAGGCCCGGCACAGCCATTGAATCAATTAAGTTACGTGGTTACTCGATCAGTGCGAGCCGGCGGCGGGTGGAAAGCGCGAGCAATCCCGCACCGCCAAGCATCAGCAGGCCCGCGACGATGAACAGGTTGCTGATCGGGCTGCCGGTCCTGGGCAGTTCCCCGACGGGGACCGGGGACGGGGTGGGGCTCGTGCTCTCCGATTCGCTCACGCTCGGCGACGGGCTGGGGCTCGCCGACGGGCTGGCACTCGGGCTGGCCGACGGGCTCGTCGACTCGGACGGGCTCGTCGACGGGCTGGCGCTCGGCGAAGTACTCAGGCTGGGCGACGGGCTGGCGCTCGGCGAAGCACTCGGGCTGGGCGACGGGCTGGCGCTCGGCGAAGCACTCGGGCTGGGCGACTGGCTGGGGCTGGTCGATGGGCTCTCCGACACAGACGGGCTCGGCGACGGCGTGGAAACCGGCTTCGCCGGGCAGGTGTGGCTGAGGTTGAACTTCGCGTCGTCATCCGGATTCTCGTTGACAAGCACGGCTGTCGCGGCTGTCAGCTCCCAACCGGCGTCGGTGATGATGTATACGTGCATGTATTTGTTGGCCGCTTTGTCGAGCCAGCCATACCAGCCATCTCCGCTGTCCGGTTCGTCGGCCTTCTTGCTCGTTATCTCGGCGACTTCCTGGCCGGCGGAAGTGGAGAAAGTCAGGGTGATAGAGATGAAGCCCTCGCTGCCGGGGGCGACGAAGTGCCATCCGTCTTTGCCCGCGGGCACGTTGGCGAGCTCGTCCGTGCAACCCTCCTCATCGTTTTTGAACTCGGCGGCCGTGATGGGCACATGACTTTCATTGATTGTTGCGGCATACACCCCTGCGGCGAGGGATACAACGCCGAAGAGTGCTAGCACGAGCGGAAGTCCGAATCGCCTTAGCTGGGTGCGCATGCTGGTCGCTGACACGAAGACTCCGATGAGGTGAGCAAAAGGGTGACAGCGCACGCTAGCCAGAGAGTCACCATGCCCGGCATCGCACTTGTGGCCAGTTCTGATCAGCCAGAAGACCCCCGGTGATCACGTGCCACCCTTTCGGGGTACCCCGTCCATGCTCACTTTGTGACTAAGTGCCCATCGGCGTTAATTCGTCGGGGGTTGTGTGGTGGTCGGTAGCGGCTCGTGGGCCGCAAGGCGTTTGAGTAGCTCGTCGAGGTCGGTTTTGGTGTAACGCCAGCGGAACGGTTTCGCGGCGAAGTTGTAGCGGTCC
>DASUXL010000015.1:0-10031 GCA_036377915.1 Candidatus Limnocylindrales bacterium | reverse complement strand
ACCCCAGTGGGTACCCACAACAAGTCATCGATGCGCTGAACAAGACCACCCATTTCGTCTACGACGATCGGGGTAGCACGACCCGGGTCACCGACGCGCGGGACAAGACGACCACCCAGGACTACGACCTGTTCGGTCGGGCGATGGTCACCGTCGCACCGCTAAACCAGTCGGCCGGGCAATTCATCACCACCCCGGCGCCCGAGTACGACGCGAACGACAACGTCACTTTGACAGCCGCGCCCAATGGTGCCGTCACCACGGCCTCCTACGACGCCGTCGACCGGCTGATGCACAGTCTGGCACCGGTAGACCAGGCGGGCGGTCCCCAGCGCAAGACCTCGTACACGTACGACAAGGTCGGCAACGTCCTGTCGGCAACGGAGCCGAGGGGCAACCTAACCGCCACTCCCACGGACGACTTCACGAGCCGGCTGGTCTACAACGAGATTTACGAGCTCACGGACGCCTACGACGCGTTGGATGGGCGGAGCTCGTTCTTCTACGACAATGTCGGCAACCTCATCAAGTCCGTGGACGCGAACAAGAACGCGACGACAGATCCGAATGACTACACGTCCTTGCAGCAATATGACCGTGAGGGTCGGCCCACGGTGGCGACGGACGCGGCGGGCAAGACGACCAGTGTCGGCTATGACAAGGACGGCTGGGCGAAATCCCAGACCGATCAGGCAGGCAACCAGGTTCTCTTCGGCTACGACGCTCGTGGTCTGAACACCGAAACCAAGGTACCGCACGACACCGGCGTGGTTCACACCACCAAGTACGAGTACGACCAGGCCGGTAATCTCGTCAAGACGGTCAGTCCGCGCGGAGTCGACACGACCGACGATCCGACCGACTTCGCCACCGTCACCGTCTACGACGCCTTGAACCGGGTGAAAGAGACCTGGTCGGCCTACGACGAGCAAGACCCGCGCTACAACACCCCGGACAAGACGTTCTACTCGTACGACGACGTCGGCAACGTCACGAAGGTTTCCATGCCGCCGTCCGGTGGAGCGCCGGGCGAGCCTGGGATGCGGATCGATACCCAATACACCCACCTGGACACCGGATGGATCGCCAGCTCCACCGACCCATTCGGAGTGAAAACCGACTACGGCTACAACGTGCTCGGCCGCCAGACCCAGCGCAACATCACCGGTGTCGACGGCATCCTGTCCCATGCCATGACGTGGGACTACTACCCCGATGGCAAGCTGAAGTCGCGGCGGGACGAGGGCGCCACGTTCAAGGCGAAGGCCCACGTGAGCGACAACTCCGACGCTCAAAGTTCCACCGACGGGCCGGATCCCTGGGCGACGTCGTCCGCCGGCTCCGGATTCCTCGGATATGACTACGCAACCCATGCCCCGGGCAGCGGTGCCAACACGTTCATGTGGACGAAGCCGCCGTCGACGAGCAGCGGGGCGGAACAGTACGAGCTGTTCGTGCGATACCCGGCGGTGCCGGGAGCGGCGACCAACGCGACATACACCATTACCCATCATGGCGGCCCTACGCAGAAGACTGTCGACCAGTCGCAGAACGCCGGCCAGTGGGTGAGCCTGGGAACCTATCCCTTCCTTGAAACCTTCGTATCGTTGACACTTTCGGACCAGGCGAACGGCACCGTGGTAGCCGACGCCATCAGATGGGTACGTGTCGGCGTCGATCCCGGCCCGGACACCGAATTCCTGGCGTTCGACTACCAGTACGACGTCAACGGGAACCTCGTCGCGCTGAACGACAACACGCCCACCGCGCTGATCGACAGCTACCGCATGACCTACGACGAGTTGAACCGGCAGTCGCTGAACGAGGAACTACGTGACGGCGTCGTGCAGCATACGGCCACGGCCGGCTACGACCCGAATAGCAACCTGGTGCGCCGCACCTACGACCAACGCGTCGACCGGTTCGCCTACAACGAGCGTGACCTGCTCCGCGAAGTCACCAACCTGCAGTCGGAGAACGATCCAGCGCCGAAGGTCACCAGCTACCGCTACACCGCTCGTCGCCAGATCGAGCAGATCACCAAGCCCGTCGGCAACACGGTGGACTTCACCTACTACCTCGATGGTCGCATCCGGCATCAGGTGGAGAAGGTGGGTGGACTGGGCACGATAGTGGCCGAGCACACGCTGACCTACGACGCCAACGGCAACAGGGCGACCGACCGGCTCAAACTGATGAACGCCGACGACAACGCCCAATACGTCGAAGATCACCGCAACTATGGCTATGACCCCAGCAACCGCGTCGTCCAGGTCCTCAAGGACATCTCCAGGGAGACCTACACCTACGACGCCGCGGGCAACATCGTGCTGCAGCTTGAGGCGAACGGTCTCGAGAACACCGTCCAAGCCCACTTCTATGACCGCAGCCGGCTTCAGAAGACCACCGTAAATGGCAGTGGCGGCCCAGGCGGACCGATCAATGATGTCGCAAACTACTACTACGACCCGTTCGGCCGGCTGGACACATCGCTATCCAACTGCTCGTTTACAAGCTACGAATACGACGGTTTCGACCGCAAGTTGCGTCAGCGGGTTAGCGACGACGGCTGCGGCGGTCCCACGCAACGTGTTACGGACGACAGCACATTCGGATACGATCCGCTCAACCGGACCCGCCAACGTGACCGCACCCACTCGGTCGGTTCGAACCCGCCCACCACCTCCAGCGTCGAGTACGACTATCTCGGTTCGTCCGACCTGGTTCTGCGCGAGAACCGCAACAGCGGCGAGGCGGTAACCAACTACCAGTACGGGCTCGGCGGCGACCGCCTTTCCCAGATCACCTCCGGGCAGGTGTCCGGAGACTTCTACTACAGCAGCAACCCTCACGGTGACGTCGAGGCAATCACCGGCTCCGGCGGAAACACCAGGGCGACTTACGGGTACACCGCCTATGGCATTGACGTCGACCGCTTGTTCACCGGCCTCGACAAGCCTGACCCAGCGCAGCCGTTGAAGGAGCCGGTCAACTCCTACCGCTTCAACGCGAAGCGATGGGACACCAGCGGCACCTACGACATGGGCTTCCGCGACTATTCACCGGGACTGGCACGGTTCCTGACCCCGGATGCTTACGCGGGCGCCATGGCCGATCTGGCTCTGGGCACCACGGCCATCACGGCCAACCGCTACGCCTTCGCCGGCGGAAACCCGATCAACAACATCGAGGTCGATGGACACTTCTCGATATCGGACTTCCTCGGTGACGTCGGCAACGCCATCGGGGCGGGAGCGGCCACCCTGGTCTTCGGAACCTATGACTCCTTCATCTCCAGCCTGGAGTGTCTGGACGCTCTCGGGACCTGCGCGTCCAACCTGGCGTCCAACGTAGCCGACGAGGTCAGCGCCTTTGCCGCCAATCCCTACGGCTGGTACAAAGGCGTGTCGCACGAAATATGGGACCCATACTTCGAGGCATCGAATAACGGCAATACAGCCGCAGCGGTAGGTGCGGGTATCGCCTCCGTCGCCGGTCTCTTCTTCGGTTCCACCGAACTGAAGGCGCTAACCACCCTCACGAAAGGCAAGGATGGTCGAAACAAGACCGATGACGAGCTGCAGGCCGATGCCGATGCCATTCACCAGACCTGGGCCACCAGGTGGAGCAAGCGAACCGCTGAGGGGGTCTCTGTGACGACCGGGGTCTTGGATGGCGAGATGGTCGTCACGATCAACCGAAGTCAGATTCATCCGGCTGCCACCGCGCTCATCCTGTCACTCGGCTACCGTCGGGTGGCCGGAAAGAAGTATATGAAGCCTGGGCAGACAGATGCGGAGCAGATGATGCTCAACGCGGTCGATATGGGCCACGTGGGAAGCACGGGTCGCATCGCAACCTCGCGAGTGCCCTGCGGTCCGGTGCGGCGCAGCGGTAAGCCGGCGCAGAACTGCGGAGGCAGGATAGGGACAATGGATTATCAGGGCATCCGCGTAGTCGGTAAGTGGGGTGCCGGGACTGGATAAGTGGAAGGGCTGGTAGTTCATGCTTTGGGACCTGGAGATGGAGGAAGTGCATCATGAGCTTCAAAGCATCGAACCTCCCAAGAGGCTGGTTCTGGCGATGAAGGTCATGGAATGGACTCTCGCTGGCTTCGGAGAGATCGAGACACCTGAGGTCAGAGCCTTCATTGAGCATGCCATGCAAGCCGGCCGGGAATCCGTTGCGGCCGGGCACGACAAGATGGTCCTGAGTGAGGAGTTCCTCGATACCTATGAGGAGGTGCAAGAGGATGCGGATGAGTACGGCACCGCCCCCTTCCTGATGGCGATCATGGGCCTCGGCGACGCGGACGAAGGGCTCAGCGGGGAAGTCCTCTTCGGGGTGCTGAACTTCTGCTATCAAGCGATAGTGCTACGCAACGAGGAAGACGACATGGAGACCATCGAGGACGAAATGAACAGCCCCGTATGCACAAATGCGATTGCCTTTCAGAAAGCGAGCGTACTGGAGGCGCTGCGGAGATAGAGAGATAGGTGGCTCGCCACGTCCTTGTGACGTGGCGAGCCACTCGTGTACAAGCCGATCACGCCTCGCGCAAGGATTTTGGCCGCAGGTCGGTCCAGTTGGCTTCTACATAGGACAGTGCTGTGTCGCGGGATCCGGCGGGCAGCGCCACCGTCCAGCCCGCGGGCACGTCGGCGAAGGCGGGCCAAAGCGAATGCTGGCCTTCGTCGTTGACCAGCACCAGGAATGAGCCTTCCGGATCGTCGAAGGGGTTGGTCACGCTACGTCTCCAGTTCCGTCAGGGCGGCGTTGAGCAAAGGTCCTAGGATGGTGAGGGCGTGTGACGTGGTCATCGAGTCGTGGTCGCAGTCGACGGGGTGCACGCGCAGTTCGCCGTCGAGGCATCCGGCCCAGGCGGCCGTCGGTGGCCCGCCCGGATGGTCGCGCGCGGCCACGAACAGCAGCGTGTCGCCCTTGCGCGGTGGGGGTCGGCGATAGCCCTCGGCGAGCCGAAGGTTATTCGCGGCCACCGCACTGACCGTGGCGCGCAGGTTGGGATCGATCTCTGGGATGCTGCCGGGTTCATTCAGGGGGTACGAATCAAGCAGCGCCACGATCCCGGACTCCGCACCGTCGCGCTGCCGCCGGGCCGCGACCGCATGGGCGACGAGGCCGCCGAACGACCAGCCGAGCAGGTGGACCCGCCGCCCATCGGGGCAGCTCCGCTCTATGATCCCGGCGTAGAGGTCGACCAGTTCGTCCACGGTGGACGCCGTCGGCCCGCCGTCCAGCCCGGGTGACTGGAGCGCGTAGACCGGCCGGGCCGGGTCGAGGTGGCCGAGCAGCCCGGCGTAGCTCCAGCCCAGTCCGAGCACGGGCGGAAGGCAGAACAGCGGCGCCCGGTCACCGGTGGTCCGCAGGGGCAGCAGCACGTCATAGCTCCCACTCCGACCCTCAGTGTGCGATTGCCAGGACGCGTGGCGGGCGAGGGCGGCGGGGGTGGGAGTGGAGAGTAGATCTCGAAGGGAGAGTTCGGTTCCGAGCATCGAGCGGGCGCGGGCGGCCAGCCGCATCGCCAGCAGCGAGTGGCCGCCGAGGGCGAAGAAGTCATCGTCGGGGCCGACCGTGGGCAGGTCGAGTATCTCGGCGAAGAGAGCGCAGAGGGTCGCCTCGGTCGCGGTGCGCGGGTGCGTTGCGGCGGGCCGGATCTCGGGTGTGGGGAGGGCGCGCCGGTCGACCTTTCCGTTGGGCGTCAACGGTAGGCGGTCAAGGATGACAATTGTCGACGGGAGGAGGTAGGCGGGGAGGGTCTCGGCGGCGCGTGTCCGCAGGACGGATCCGTCTAGGTTCTCGCCGACCGCGTAGGCGATGAGCCGTTCATTGTGGACGGTTACGACGGCGCGGGTCACGCCGGGCTGGGCGGCGAGGGCGTGCTCGACCTCGGCCGGCTCTATCCGGTACCCCCGAAGCTTTAATTGATCATCAATCCGCCCGTGATACTCGAGTATGCCGTCCGGGTTCCAGCGGGCGAGGTCGCCGGTGCGGTACATGCGGGCGCCGGGCGGCCCGAAGGGACAGGCGACGAAGCGGGTCGCGGTCAGGGCAGGCTTGCGCAAGTAACCGCGGGCGAGCCCGTCACCGGCAAGGTACAGCTCGCCGATGACGCCGGCTGGGACCGGGTTGAGCGCGGCGTCGAGCACGTAGGAGCGGGTGTTGGGCAGTGGTCGCCCGATCGGCGGGTTGGCATCGGCGACGCCGATCGGGGCGCTCGTGGACCAAACTGTCGTTTCTGTTGGGCCGTAAAGGTTTGTGACCGGAGCGAGGCGGGCGGCGAGTGCGGCCGGAAGGGCTTCGGCGCCGGTGAAGCGGCGGACCGACGCGCACAGCCCGGGGTCGGTGTCGAGCAGCGCCTGCCAAAGCGAGGGTGCGGCATGGATGACGGTGACCCCGGCGGCGCGGGCGAGACCGGCGATGGCGGCCGGATCGCGGTCGGCCGCGAGGACAACGGCGGCGCCACAGGCCAGCGGCGCGAACAGTTCCGGCACCGACATGTCGAAGGCGGCGGAGCTGACCGCCAGCAGGCGATCGCCTGCCGTCAGCTCGAACTCGCCGGTAATGGCGTCGATAAGGTTCGCCATCGCGGCGTGCGAGACGATGACGCCTTTCGCGGGGCCGGTGGAGGCCGAGGTATAGATGGCGTAGGCGGCTTGCGCGGGATGGACCGGGCGAGGGGAGACCGACTCCGTGGCCCCGGTGGGATTCCACGGGATCGCGCCGGAGTCGGTGAGGATGTGACGCTGCCGGCCCGCTGGGTACTCGGGATCGATCGGCACGTAAGCCGCCCCGGCCGACTGCACGGCCAGCAGCGCGGCGAGCAGTTCGGGTGTGCGGGGGAGAGCCACGGCGACAAGGCTTTCCGGTCCGGTGCCGGAGGCGCGCAGCTCGGCGTCCAATACGGACACCCGCTCGCGCAGGCGCCGGTAGGTCCAGGTTTCGTCGACGGTAATGACCGCGGGCGCCTCGGGGGTTTGCGAAGCCTGCGCCCAGAAGCGCTCCACAATGGAGGATGAGGGGATCGGGCGTTGCGGGCCACGGCCAAGCTCCAGCACCGCCCGCCGCCTTTGCGGGTCGAGCAGCTGGATCCGGCTCAGCGGCCGGTCAAGGTCGTCCGCTGCGGCGCCGAGGAGGCGGATCAGCCGCTCCAGCAACAGTCGGGCGGTGGCGTGGCTGAAAACGTCGGCGGCGTAGCCGAGATGGCAGGTGATTCCGCCGCCAGCCCGCTGGGTGCACTCCAGGAACAGGTCGAACTGGGCCGTGCCCGGATCGACCGCGGGCAGTTCGCCGGGATCGCTTGAGGCGGCGGGCGGTTCGCCGGGATCGCTTGAGGCCGCAGGCGCTCCGCTCGGATCGCTTGAGGCCGCGGTTCGTAGCGACACGACCGCCTGGAACAGCGGGTGGCGGACCGGGTTGCGCGGCGGATTGACCGCTTCGACAATGCGCTCCAACGGTACGTCGGCGTTGTCGAACGCGGCAAGGTCGGTGGCGCGCACCCGGCCCAGCAGCTCGCGCAGGCTCGGGTCGCCGGAGATATCGTTGCGCAGCACCAGGAAGTTGACGAAGCAGCCGACGAGCTGTTCGAGCGCGGCGTCGGTTCGGCCCGCGACCGGGGTGCCGAGCGGGACGTCGGTCCCGGCGCCCAGGCGCGACAGCAGCGCGGCGAAACCGGCCTGCATCACCATGAAGAGCGTGGTGCCCGTGGCGCGCGCCGCGTCGAGCAGGCGCCGGTGCAAGGTCTGGTCGATGTGGGCGGTCGCTGTCCCGCCGGCCGGGGACGTGGTTGCGCTCCAGGGGCGGTCGACCGGCAGGGAGATCTCGGCGGGCAGGCCTTCGAGCGCGCGCATCCAGTACTCAAGTTGCGGTTCGTGTGGCGGTGAATCCGCCTGCCACTGAGCATAATCGGCGTACTGCACCGGAAGTGGCGTCCAGTTTGGAGGCTCGCCGGTGCCGGCGCGGGCGGCGAGTGCCCGGCGCAGATCCGCCTCCAGCACGTCCATCGACCACCCGTCGGCGGCGATATGGTGCACGACAAGGAAAAGGACTCCGTCGACGAGGTGCGCCCGCAGCGGCGGTTCGGTGGTCAGGTCGAACGGCTCGTCCGGCTTCGGAGGGGACGTGCGCACGGTCGGGCGCCAGCCGGGCAAGACTCGCTGGGTGAACTCCCCATAGACGGTCCGCAGGATCTCGTGGCGGGCAACGACATCGGCCAGTGCGTCGGGCAGGACCGCCGCCTCGGCCGGGCTGAGCCGCAGGGCCGAGGTGAGCTTCGCCGCGGCGGCCGGGCCGTGCAGCTGTTCCAGGAACCAGAACCGGCGCTGGGAGTAGGAGAGCGGGATCGGCGTACGGCGCGTCCCCGCGACGATCGGCGGCCGGGGCGCGATCGCCGCCCTGCGGGCAAGTTCGCGCTCGAGCGCCGCCGGGGTGGGATGGTCGAACACGTCGCGCACGCTCACCCCGCCGCCGAACGCCGCGCGGGCACGGGCGACGAGGCGGCCGGCGCTCAGCGAGTCGCCGCCGAGGAGGAAGAAATGGTCGTCCGGCCGGACCTCGGGCCGCTCCAGCAGCTCGGCGAAGAGCGTGCAGAGCAGCTCCTCGCGCGGGTTGCGGGCGGCGGCCCGGCCGGTGGACTGCTCGCCGGACGGGACGGTCGCGGCGAGCGCGGCGTGGTCGAGCTTTCCGTTGGGCGTCAACGGGAGCGCGTCGAGGACCACGACGGCGGCCGGGACCATCGCGCGCGGCAGGCGCTGGGCCGCGGCCACACGAAGCGCCTCGCCGTCCGGGTTGGAGCCGGTCACGACGGCGACGTGATTGGAGCCGGTCACGAAGGCGAAGAGCCGGTCGTTGACGACAGCGGCGACGGCGCGGGTGACGCCCGGCTGGGCGGCGAGTACCGACTCGACCTCGCCCAGCTCGATCCGTACCCCCCGCAGCTTCACCTGACCGTCGGCGCGCCCGGCGAACTCCAGCCCGGCCGGGGTCCGGCGGGCAAGGTCGCCGGTGCGATACATTCGCGTGCCCGGCGGCAAGAACCCGAACGGGCAGGCGACGAAGCTGGTGGCGGTCAGGCCGGGCCGGCGCAGATAGCCCGCGGCGAGGCTGTCCCCGGCGACGTAGACCTCGCCTGTGACGCCGGGCGGCACCGGCCGCAGCGCCGAGTCGAGCAGGAAGACGGCGGCGTTGGGGATGGTGTCGCCGATCAGTGCTTGCGGGCCGGGCATTCCGGGTTCGCACGTCCACAGGCTGACACTGTCGCCCGCCTCGGTCGGGCCGTAGGTGTTCACCATCAGGCGCCCCGGCGCCCACCGGTCCACCAGCTCCTGCGGGCACGCCTCCCCGCCGACGACAAGCGTGGTGACCGTTGGCAGTTTGGCGTCCGGGCTGATGGTCCCGAGAACCGTCGGCGTGAGCTGGACGTGGGACACGTCGCGACGCGCAAGCCACTCCGCGAGCGCGTCCCCGGCAAGCTCCTCACCCGCCTCCGGCAGCACCAGGGCCGCGCCGGCGAACCAGGCCGTGCACAATTCCGAGATGGCCGCGTCGAACCCGAACGCCGCGAGTTGCGAGACGCGCGCGGCAGGAGTGACCGCGAAGCGTCCGATCTGGACGGTGGCCATGTTGGCCAAGCCTTTGTGGGTGACGATTACTGCTTTGGGGGTACCCGTAGAGCCTGAGGTATAAAGCAGGAAGGCTGCTCCTGATAATTCGTCCACAGTGGAGGAGTAACGGGTTACCGCCAGGCCGTCGGAGACCACTGCCACCGGCTGCCCGTCGGCGAGCATGAACTCGACCCGCTCCGGCGGATACTCGATGTCGATCGGCAGGCACGCCGCACCCGACTTCGCGATGCCCAGCACGGCGACGGCCAGGTCCGCGCTTCGGGGCAATGCCAGCGCCACGGCGGTTCCGGGGCGGGCACCGGCCGCCCGCAGCCGCTCGGCAAACAGGTTCGCCGCGGCGTCAAGTTCGGCATAGGTAAGGTTTGTGGCGTCGGTGATGACGGCTGGGCT
>DASUXL010000014.1:0-24863 GCA_036377915.1 Candidatus Limnocylindrales bacterium | reverse complement strand
GCGGGTACCGCGCCTACCGCATGCCGATGCTCGACAAGATCGAGGTCGAGGACGTCGCGTCGCAGGGGTACTGCTTCCAGGTCGACCTGGCGTGGCGGGCCCACCGGTCCGGGTGCCGGGTGGTGGAGGTGCCGATCACGTTCGCCGAGCGGGAGCACGGCGCCAGCAAGATGAGTGGCTCCATCGTCAAGGAGGCGCTGTGGCGGGTCACCGTCTGGGGCTTCGAAGCCCGCAAGGCCTCGCTGCGCCGCGCCAACAAGCCCACCGACCGCTGGCCGTGACGTGATGCGCCGGCTCAGGTGGGTACCGCTGGCCGTCCTGCTGCTCGGGGCGGCAGAGTTCCTGGTGCTGCTCGGGGTCATCAAGCTGATCGGCACGGCCCCGGCGATCCTGATCCTGGTCGGGCTCACCGTGCTCGGCGGCGTTCTCATGCGCAACGAGGGGCTGCGGGGGTGGCGGCGGCTGCGTGAGGCGGCGCGCTCCGGCAAGCCGGCCGGGGAAGAGGCGGTGAACAGCGTCGCGGGTTTGCTTGCGGCTTTGTTGCTTTTCATTCCTGGGTACCTCACGGGTCTTGCCGGGTTGGTAATCCTCGTGCCGCCGGTGCGGCGCATCGTGGGGACGCGCCTGAGACGGGCGACGGAGCGGCGGGTGCCCTCGCACGTTGCCGGTGACCTGTTCGGGCCGCGGGTGGTGCGGGTGCAGAAGAAGACCCCGCCCGGTACGAACGGCAAAGACGAGGTCATCGAGGGCGAGATCGTCGAGTAAAACATCGTTGTCCGTTACCCGTCGTTGTGCTTGTTGCTATAGTGTGCGACACACACTATAGTGTGTCTCATGCAGGACGATGAGCTGTACGCGTTGCACCAGCAGGAACTCAGGCGCGGGACCGTCGTGCTGGCCTGCCTGCTCATCCTGAGCCGGGCCAACTACGGCTACGCGTTGCTGGACAAGCTCGACCGGTCCGGCTTCGGCGTCGACGCCAACACTCTCTACCCGCTGCTGCGCCGCCTGGAGAAGCAGGGGCTGCTGATCAGCGACTGGAACACCGAGGAATCTCGGCCCCGCAAGTTTTACCGGACCAGCGACGCGGGCCTCGCGCTCGCCAATTCCTTGAGCGACGACTGGGACAACCTGCACGCCGCCTTTCGCCGCCTGAAGGGGGAGTCATGACCACCGCCACCACCACCACCGCCACTCTCACCGACCGATACGTCGACGCCACCCTGCGCCGCCTGCCGGCAAGGCAGCGTCCCGACATCGAAAAGGAACTGCGTGCTTCGATCGCCGACGCGGTTCAGGACCGGGTCGAGGCCGGCACCGATCCGGCCGCGGCCGAGCACGCGGTGCTCGCCGACCTCGGTGACCCGGCCCGGCTCGCCGCCGGCTACGCCGACCGCCCGATGCATCTCATCGGCCCCGGCCTGTATCTGGATTACGTCCGGCTGCTGGCCGCGCTGCTGGTGATCGTCGTACCCGCCGTCGCAGGGGTCGTCGGCTTCGCCCGCGTCCTGCAGGGCGGCACGGCCGGTTCCGCGATCGGTGAAGCCCTGGGCACGGGAGTCAACACGGGCGTGCACATCGCCTTCTGGACCACGCTGCTGTTCGCGATCCTCGAACGCACCACGAGTCTGCGCCCGATGCCGGCCCGCCCCTGGACCCCGGACGCGCTGCCGCAGCCGCCCAGCCGACGCGCTCGTCAGGGAACCGTGGTCGCCGCGTTCGTGGGGGTGGCGCTGCTAACCACGTTCGTCCTGCTCTCTCCGTTTGTCAGCACGGAGACCGATGCGAACGGCGACCCCATCAGCATCCTGTCGCCCTGGTTGGCGCGCAACGGAGTGGGCTATGTCTTCGTCGGCCTCGCCGTCGCCGGGTTCGGCCTCACCGTGGCGAAGAACTACCTTCGCTGGAACCCGGCGATCGCCGTGACCTCGGTGCTGCTCGCCATCGGCGTCTCAAGCCTGCTCATCTGGCTGGCGGCCAACGACCGGCTGCTCAACCCGGCCTTCGTCAGCGCGGCGGGGTGGACCGCCGAGGTGGCGCAGTGGATCAATATCGGCATGATCGTGGCCGCGGTGCTCGCGATCGTGCAGAACGTCGTCGAGGCGGCGGTGGGGTTCAGGGCCAGGTCGTGGGAGACACCCGAGTGGAACTCGATGATCCACACGATCGCCGACGGCCTGACCATCCGCTCCCCGCGACGCTGAAAGCGTTATATGGCCTAGCGATTCAGCCCCGGCTGTTACCTGGGCCGGGGCTGAATCGCCGCTTTAGGCAACGATCCGCAAGCCCGATCTTGACCACTTCGTGGATCAAAGATCGTCAGCGGACCGCCACTTGAGGCAACGATCCGCAAGCCCGATCTTGACCACTCCGTGGATCAAAGATCGTCAGCGGACCGTCGCCCGGCGATTCAGCCCCGGCCGCGGCGCGACCTGACTTCTTGGAGGCGCTCGTTGAGGATCTCCTCAAGCTCCTCGATCGAGCGGCGCTCGAGCAGCATGTCCCAGTGGGTGCGCGGCGGCTTTACCTTCTTTTGCTCGGGCTCGCTGCCGTCGACAAGCCGGGCGACACTGCCGTCGAACTTGCACTCCCAGGTGGCGGGGACCTCGGCGTCCACGGCGAAGGGCACCTCGAACTGGTGGCCGTTGGCGCACAGGTACTCTCGGCTCTGGCGCGGGGCAAGCTCGGTGTTGCGGTCAGATTCGTAGCTGACAGCGCCCAGACGGCTTCCCCGCAGCATGCGCTCGCCCATAAAGACTCCTTGAGATGGTTGGTTGGCGGCAGTTCGTGCAACGATCCGGGCAACGGCAGGATTCCCCGGTCGGGCAGACACTAAAAGACTAGCCGGTTCGTCGCCGAACCGCCTATCGGCCTGCTCGGATGCACTATTGTCCCGAATATGACCATCGGTGGTGAATCGTCCGAGGTGGCCGCTCGCCCGGCGAAAACGTGGTTTGGCCATCCGGGCGGCCTTTTGGTGCTGTTCCTCACCGAGATGTGGGAGCGGTTCAGCTTCTACGGTATGCGCGCCATGCTCACCAAGTTCCTGGTCGCGGGGACAGCGCTGGGCGGCTTCGCCATGGCCGAGGAGCAGGCGTTCCAGATCTACTCGGTGTACAACTCGATGGTCTACCTCATGGCGCTGCCCGGTGGCTGGGTCGCCGACCGCCTCCTCGGCACGCGCCGCAGCGTCCTGTGGGGCGGTATCGTCATCGCGCTCGGGCACTACGCCCTCGCCCTGCCCACCCGCGGCCTGTTCTTCGTCGGGCTGATCCTCATCGTCCTGGGTACGGGCCTGCTCAAGCCGAACATCTCGGCGATGGTCGGCGAGCTCTACGACAAGCACAAGGAGCTGCCGGAGAGCAAGCGCGACGCCGGCTTCACGCTGTTCTACATGGGCATCAACCTCGGTGCCTTCATCGCCCCGCTGATCACCGGCTGGGTGCGCCAGAACGCCGGCTACCACTGGGCGTTCGGTGTCGCCGCGGTCGGCATGACGATCGCGGTGATCCAGTATGTGCTGGGCTGGAAGCGCCTGGAAGGTGTGGGCCGCACGGCGCACAAGCCGGCCACCCGCCCCGAACTCAACCGCCTCCTCAAAATCGCCGTGCTCATCGTCGCGGCGATCGTGGTCGTGCTGGTCATCGACGTGGCGGTGGGCGCGTTCCGCACCGACCACATCACCTCGTTCCTGGCGTTCCTGCCGCTTGTCGTCGCCGTCGGCTACTTCTGGATGGTCTTCCGGGACCGGACACTGTCGCATGTGGAGCGTTCGCGGGTGACCGCCTATGTCTTCATCTTCCTCGGCGCCACGCTCTTCTGGATGATCTACGACCAGGCCGGTTCGGTGCTGACCATCTTTGCCGACGAGGACACCGACCGCACACTCGGCGGGTTCGAGATCCCCACCGAGTGGTTCCAGTCCATCAACGCCATCCTGATCCTCGCCCTGGCACCGTTCTTTGCCTGGCTGTGGGTGAGGCTGGGCACCCACAACCCCACCACGTCACGCAAATTCTCATACGCCCTCATGGGCATCGGCTTCTCGTTCTTCCTCATGGCATTGGCCACCGTCTCGGCCGGCGCCCAGGGACTGGTCTCACCGTGGTGGCTGGTCGGCGTCTACTTCATCCAAACCGTCGCCGAACTGCTACTCAGCCCGGTCGGGTTGTCTGTGACGACCAAACTGGCGCCGCTGCGGTACGCCAGCCAGATCATGGGACTGTGGTTCCTGGCAACGGCTTGCGGCAACGCCCTCAACCGCTGGGTGGCCCCGCTGGTCAACTCGATGCCCGAGGTCGCCTACTTCGCCGTCATCGGCGGGCTGGCGGTGCTGATGGGCCTTTGCTTCTGGATCGCCTCGCGCAAGCTGACCTCGCTCATGAGCGGCGTGCACTAATAGCTATTCGCACGCACCGCTTTGCACAGCGCGAAGAAGCCGAGCAGCGCGATGGACAGGCTGTTGCGATAGATCTTGAAGAGGAAGCCCCGGGGCCTTTGGGGGAGTCGCCTTTCCGGTCCACCCGGTCGACCGGCTTGGACTCGGGCGAGCCGCGCCGCACCGGGTAGGCGGTCAGCAGCACATATGCGCCCAAGAAAATCACGAACGCCGCGAACATCACACACGCGCGGCGGTGGCATGCTGTGGTGCGTGAGGGCATTGGTGACCGGGGCGACAAGCGGGATCGGCAAGGAGACGGCGGTGCGGCTTGCCGCGCTCGGCGCCGACCTGATAATCGTTGCGCGGCAATCGGATCGCGGCAGGGCGGCGGCCGAGGAGATCCGCCGTCGCGTGCCGGGGGCGCGGGTCGAGGTGGTGACGGCGGACCTTTCGAGCATCGAGCGGGTGCGCCGCCTTGCCGACGAGGTTCTGATCAGAGCGGACCGGCTCGATGTCCTGGTCAACAACGCCGGCGTGATCACGACGCGGCGGCAGCTGACCGCCGACGGGCTTGAAAGCACGTTCGCCATCAACCATCTGGCGCCGTTCCTGCTCACCAACCTGCTGCGCGGGCTGCTGGAGAGCAGTTCGCCGGCCCGCGTGGTCACGGTCTCCTCGGGCGCGCACAAGCAGGTCCGGGCGGTGCCTTGGGGCGAGATTGCCCGCGGCTCGGAGTCCGGGCACGGGCGGGCCTACCCGCTGTCCAAGCTGTGCAACATTCTTTTCACCGTCGAGCTGGCCAAGCGCCTGGCCGGGACCGGTGTCACCGCCAACTGCCTGCATCCGGGGTTCGTGCGCAGTGACCTCGGCCGGGACCTGACCGGTGTGCTTGGTGCTTTGGTAAAGGGCGTGCTGCTGCTGCGGCCCGGCCCCGCGACGGGCGCCGAGACCTCGGTGTACCTTGCCACCTCGCCGGAGGTGGCCGGCGTGACCGGCGGCTACTTCGTCAAGTGCAAGCCCGCCGAGCCAAGCGCTCTGGCCCAGGACGCCGAGGCGGCCGCGCGGTTGTGGGAGCTGAGCGAGGAGTTGGTCAGGGGCGCAGGCCGTCCATGAGCACGGTGATGAAGGCGGCGGGCAGGTCGCCCGATCCCGGTGACGCCTTGGCGATGGCGAACGCCGACTCTCCGATCAGGATGGTGACGACCGCCGGGTCGAGGTCGGTACGGATCGCGCCGTCCCGCCGCGCCCGGGCCACCATCTCCTCCACCGACCGCACCAGCTCCGCCCGTAAGGCGTTGGTGGCCAACAGGTTCAGCCCGCCGAGCCGGTCGTTGACGCCGGCGTTCGCGGACTGGAAGGCGATCAGCTCGGCGAGGAAGGTGCGCAGCGCCTGTTCCGGCGCGGTGGTCTCCAGCAGCTCGTGAGCGCGGTCGACGACCGGCTGGAGCAGGCCCGATACCGCGGCGTCGAGCAGGGCGTCCTTGCCGCCGAAGGCGCGCACGACGGTCCCCGCGCCGAGGCCGGCGCGCTTGGCGATGGTCTCGACGGTCAGGGTCGCGCCGGACTCCCGCAGCAGCTGGGTCGCCGCTTCGAGGGCGAGCTGCCGGTTGCGTACCGCGTCCGCCCTCAGCCCACTTGACATCTGGAACGCCCCTTCCACATACTCATCTGGAACGCGAATTCCAGTTATCCTAGCGTGAGGCGTGGTGGCATGAACAAGCGGATCCTCATCTCCGGCGGGAGCATCGCCGGGCTCACCCTTGCCCACTGGCTTGCCCGCCACGGGTTCCGGCCAACGGTGGTCGAGCGGGCGCCCGGCCCTCGGGCGGTCGGCAACGGCGTCGACGTTCGCGGGCGGGCCGTCGGGGTGGTGGAGCGGATGGGCATCCTGCCGCGGATCCGCGCGGCCGCCGCCGACGTGAAGGGCATGAAGTTCGTCGACGCCGCCGACCGCACCATCGCGCGCGTCGACATCACCGCCGCCAGCGAGATCGAGATCATGCGGGGCGACCTGGTTTCGCTGCTGCACCAGACGAACAGCTCGGAGGTCGTCTTCGGCGACTCCATCCGTGGGCTCGCCCAGGACGAGGAGGGCGTCACGGTGTCGTTCGAGCACGCTGCCGACCGCCGCTTCGACCTGGTCGTCGGCGCCGACGGCGTGCACTCGACGGTGCGCCGGCTGGCTTTCGGCCCGGAGCGGGAGTTCATCCGCTTCCGGGACCACTATTTCGCCTTCGCCGGTGCCGACGCGGCCCTGGGCGAGGACCGCTGGGTGACGATGTACAACCGGCCGGGCCGGATGGCCGGCGTCTACCGCTCCGGCAACCACGCGGAGGCCAAGGCGTACTTCATCTTCCGCTCCGCGCCGGTCGAGTTCGACCACCGGGACGTCGCAGCGCACAAGCGCCTCGTCCGCGACGCCTTCGGCGACGACAACTCCTGGCACGTCAAGGAACTGCTCGCCACCGCGCTCGCCGATCCCGAGTTCTACTTCGACTCGCTCAGCCAGGTGCGGATGAGGTCGTGGTCGGCCGGGCGCGTGGTGCTTGCCGGCGACGCGGCCTGGTGCGCCTCACCGGCCTCCGGCGCCGGTGCCGAGCTGGCTCTGGTCGGAGCGCACCGGCTCGCGGCCGAGCTGGCAGCGGCGAACGGCGACCATCGCCTCGCCTTCCCCCGTTACCGCGCCGCCCTCCGCGATCTCGTGCGCAAGCGGCAGCGCATCGGCGTGAACGTGCGGATGATGGTGCCGAAGACGCTGGCGGGGAAGTGGATCCGGGATCGGGCGGCCCGCCTGTTCTAGCCGAGCGTCAGCCAGGTCGTCCCGCTGGCGTCCAAAGTGGAGCGTTCGGCGGCGGTGAGCGGGGCGCGGCCGGTCGTCTTGCGCAGGAACGTCGGCCGGTCCCAGCCGACGCGCTGCCGGACGGCGTGGGCACCGGCTGGAAGGATGAGCGCCTCGACGATGTCGGAGGCGGACTCGGTCAGCCACGGCGGGACGGCCAGGGCATCGGCAAGGTCGAGGCCGTGCACGGCGACCTCGACCACGCGGGTGACGAGAAAGTCGGTGAGCCACATGGGATCGCCCCACCGGGTGGTGACGGTGCGGTCGGCGGGCTCGGCGTCGACCCGCCGGGCCACGGCCTGCCAGCGGGCGCTGAACCCGTCCAGCAGGGCGGGCCATTCTTCTTGCGCGGCAAGGGCTCTGGCGGTATCGACCCGGTCCGCGTTGGCTTGCGGTTCGAAACGCTTTGTGGGTACGTAGTACGCGGCGGCCGGGACCGGATCGCCGGTGGGCGGGGGCTCGTCCAGCATCGCCAGCGTGCGGGCGGTGGCCATGGCGGTGTGGGCGAACTCGTCCTTGACCGTCCAAGGTGGACAGCAGGTGGGGCGCTCGGCGTCTGCCGCCGGGGTCGCGCGCATCGCCAGGCTCAGGGCCATCGCCTCCGCCTCGAACGCGGCGGCGACCGGCTCACGGTGGAACACTCGCCGTACCACATGAAAACGCACGAGCATCAACGGCAGATCGTCGTCGATGGCCAGGTCGGGGCGGTAGGAACGCCAGAACCGTTCGTGCCCGGCACGCCACTGCGCGACCGTCTCATACCCTTCACCCTCGTCGATGGCGTGGGGAAGGTCCACGTCGCCGAGGCGGCACACCTCGAAAGCGTCGGTCTGGATGACCGCGATCGGCCGGTCGCCGGAGTCGACCACCTCGGAGAGTTCGCCAACCACCGGCAGCGGCTCGTTCTCCTCCTCGTAGTCGAGCATCAGCCCGGCGGTCGACGTCTTCTCGCCGCGCAGGATCGCCGCGACGAGGCTGTCGCGCAGCGGGCCGGGGAAGGCGAACTCGGCCTTGGGAAGCTTCGGTGTGGGGGGCACCGGGCCAGCCTAGTGGCCGACCCGGCGCGTGGCCTGTCAAATACGTGAGGAGTAGCTGATGAAGTAGTCGTTGGGCTGCTGGACACCGGCGGCATCAAAACAGATGACGTTGCGTACCACCACGGTCGCGCCGAGGACCGCCCACGGCGCTTGCAGGTTGCAGTAGGAGGCGCCGTTGCGGAACGTCGTCACCTGCACGTGTGTCTCCTTGAAGCCGACCTTGTGGAACTCGACCATGTTCTGGCCGGGGCCGGTGACCGTGATGGTGTTGATGGATCCGGCCGAGTTGAAGTTGGACGGGGTACCCGGGAACCCTGGCGTCCACAGATAGGCGAAGCTCTTCGGCGGGGCAAGCGCGCCGAAGACCGCCCGCTCCCGGTGGTAGGAAAGGTTGAACCAGGTGTCGGCCGGCGCGCCGGCCTGGTCGTAGCACAGGACCAGGATGTCCTGGCCGGCCGCGCCCGGATGCCAGAGCTCCACCTTGCAACGCCGGGGGCTGTTCGGGTGCTCAGCGGTCACCTGGATGTTGCCGTCGAACAGGCCGGTGCTCATGCCCGCCAGGTGCACCTTGTAGGTCCCGGTGCCCGGGCCGCCCCAGATGACGCTGTTGCCCAGCCCGGCCGAGTTGAAGCTGCTGCTGAAGCCGCCGTTCAGGTTGCCGCGCACGTAGGCGTGGGCGCCCCCGAAGAGCGGGAACCCGGAACTTGTCGAATACATGACGCTGAACCGGGACCAGTCCGGTGCCGGGAAGGCGGCGTGCTTGTAGCACTGCACCTCGACGATCTGGTCGGCGAAGGAGGTGAAGACCCGGAACACCTGGCAGAACCGGGCGTCGTCGGCGACGGCCGTCACGTGGGCGATGCCGTTGAGCGACGCGATGTTCGGGAACTTCACCTGGTACCGGCCGAAGCCTGAGATCGTGACCGTGGCGTTGGGCACGTTGTCGCTCTTCCACTGCCTCAGCGGGTCGAGCAGCGTCGCCGCCGGGGGGACCGGGTCGTGCATGAAGCCGAACGCCCACCGGTCGGGGACTGCCGCCTGCGCCGGGACGGTAGCGGCGGTCAGGCTGGTGGCCGCAACGAGCAGGACGGTGAGGATTACTCGTCGAAGGGTCATGGCGCCAAAGTAGGTGCGCGCATTGCCATTCGGAGATGCATAGACGTTGATCCGACCGGTAAAGGGTTGACTCTCACGTAACGTGAGGTTGCACGCTGGATCGCGGAAGGAGGGGTGGCCCATGGGGTACACGGTCGGCAAGGTTGCCGCGCTCGCCGGGGTGACCGTGCGCACGCTGCACCACTACGACGAGATCGGGCTGCTGTCGCCCGGCGACCGCAGCGGCGCCGGCTACCGGCGCTACGACGACGCGGATCTGGAGCGGCTGCAACAGATCATGTACTACCGCGAGCTTGGCTTCGGCCTGGAGGAGATCGCGGAGATCGTCAACGATCCGGCTGCCGACCCCGCGTCGCACCTGAGGCGCCAGCACGAGCTGCTGAGCGATCGGGCCGCCAAACTCCAAAAGATGATCAATGCGATCGAGTTCGCGATGGAGGCAAAGAAGGTGGGCATCAATCTCACGCCCGAGGAGCGGTTCGAGGTCTTCGGTGACTTCGACCCGGACCGCTATGCGCAGGAGGCTGAGGAGAAGTGGGGCGGCACCGACGCGTACAAGGAGTCGACGCGCCGGGTTTCCCGCTACACCAAGGCGGATTGGCAGTCGCTCAAGGAGCAGTCCGAGGACTGGGGCCGGCGCATCGTCGCGGTCATGGACTCCGGCGCCGCACCGGATTCACCGGAGGCGATGGAACTGGCCGAGGAGCACCGGCAGCACATAAGCCAGTGGTTCTACGAATGTTCGTACGAGATACAGACCGGCCTTGCCGAGATGTACCTCGCCGACGAGCGCTTCATGGCCACTTATGAGGCAATAAAGCCCGGTCTGACGGTTTTCCTGCACGACGCGATCCTGGCAAACGCGATCTCCAAGGCATAACTCCAGACGATGATGGAGATGTATTGACCCTCAACGTCATACGGGAGTTGACATGATCGGGACGATACTCTGGGGCATCATCGCCGGCACCATCATCGGCATCCTTGGCCGGCTGATCCTGCCGGGACGCCAGAACATCTCCATGCTGTGGACAATCATCGCCGGTATCCTCGCCGCCGTGCTCGGTGGCCTGATCGCCACCTGGCTGGGGATCGGCGAGACGCCAGGCATCGACTGGTGGAAGCACATCATCCAGGTAGCGCTGGCGGTGCTGTTCGTCTGGCTGGTCGCACGGATGAGGGGACCGGTGGGTGGCGCAGGCACCACCCGCGGTGTCACGTCACGCTAGCGGGTGAAAAATAGCGGCCGCCGTGTAGCCGCAAGTTGCTTTGGCTACACGGCGGACGCTCACTCAGAACTCTGGCAAGCACGGCTGCATGAGGGGCCCGGTGACGGGAATCGCCTTCCTCGGGGTCATGGGGCCGCTGGAGCGCCGGCTTCTGCAAAGTTATATATAAGATGGCGTGGATGGAAGGCTTCTCCGCTTCGTCCTATGGCGACGCCATCGCCGACGTTTACGACGAGTTGTTTGTCCCGGACGGGTTTGAGATGTACGGGGCGACCGAGACCGCGGACACCGTCGAGTTCCTCGCGGCCGTCGCCGGTGGCGGTCCGGCCCTTGAGGTCGGCGCGGGCACGGGACGGGTCGCGCTGGCGCTGCGAGAGCGCGGGGTCGAGGTGACCGCGGTCGAGGTGTCCGCGCAGATGGTCGAGCGCTTGCGCGCCAAACCGGGCGGGGCCGAGCTGCGCGTGATCCAGGGCGATTTCCTGACCACGCCGGACCCTATCCGGTACCCCCTGATATTTGCGGTCTTCAACACCGTCATCGCTTTCCAGTCCCAGGAAAGGCAGCTGGCTTTCTTTGCCCGCGCCCGGGAGAGCCTGGCCGATGGCGGGCGCCTGGTCATCGAGAACGTCGTGCCCCCGAGCGCCCAGCAGGATGCGTTGCTGTTGCGGCGCTTGGCTTTCGACCATGTGCTGGCGAGTGCCTTCAGCTATGACCGGGCGAGCCAGGTCGCGCACAAGCAGCATATCCTGCTGCGCGAAGGTGGGATGCGGTTCTTTCCGCTGGTGAGCAGGCACATCTGGCCGTCCGAAATGGACCTCATGGCGCGCCTGGCCGGCCTGCGCCTACAAAGCCGTCACGGGGGTTGGAGTGGGGAACGGTACACCGCCGCAAGTGCCCGGCACGTTTCGACATACACTGTCGGCGATGCGTAGCCTCAGCGCCTACACGGCGGCGCTCACCTGCGTCGCCACAGCCAACGCCCTTGCCCCGATCGCGCTCGCCTTCGCCGTGCTCGATCTGGGCGGCTCAGTCTCCGATGTCGGCTGGATCCTTGCCGCACGCACCATCCCGCAGTTGTTGCTGCTGCTGGTGGGCGGCGTGGTCGCGGACCGCTGCCCGCGCTACCTGGTGGTCCTCACCAGCAGCGCCGCGCAGGCGGTGACGTTCGGGGCCGCCGGCGGCCTGCTCGCCGCCGGCTCGCGCTCGCTGCCGGTGCTGGCGATCCTGGTTTGCGCCAACGGGATCGCGACGGCGTTCACCTACCCGGCGATCTCGGGCATGCTGCCCCAGCTGGTCAGCGTCAAGCAGCTGCCGCAGGCGACGTCGGTGACGGGCACGTTCACGCGTTGCGGGGCGGTGCTGGGGATGGTCGCCGGTGGGCTGGTGGCGATGCGGTCGGTGACCGGTTCGGGGCTGCTGGTGGCGGCGGTGATGATGGCCGGGGCCGGTGCGGCGGTGTGGTCGCTGCGGCGGGTCGCGTCCGGCGCGACCGCCACGGGGACGGGGATCGTGCGCGGGCTGGCCGAGGGGTGGCGGGAGTTCGCCGGCCACAGCTGGCTGTGGGTGACCGTCACCGGTTTCTGCGCGGTGAATCTGGTGATGGCGGGGGCGTGGATGACCATCGGGCCGGTCATCGCCGAGCAGAGCATCGGGCGGGCCGCGTGGGGTCTGGCGATGGGCGCCTTCGCAGCCGGGCTGGGCCTGGGACATCTTGTGCTGTTCCGGCTGCGGCCGAGGTACCTGCTGGCGTGGGGCATCGCCGCCTCCGCCGCCGCGGCGCCCGCCGTCGCCGTCCTGACCGCTCCGCGAACGGCAATGCTGGTGCCGCTTTCCCTTCTGGCCGGTGTGGGGCTCGGGTTCTTCTCCGCGGCGTGGCGGACCACGCTGGGGCAACGCATCCCGACCGACCGGCTGTCGCGGGTCAGCTCGATCGACGGGCTCGGCTCGTTCGTGGCGATCCCGGTGGGGCAGATCCTCGCGGGGCGCCTTGCCGAGGCGACCTCGCCCCGGGCCGTGGCGCTTGCCGGGGCGATCGTTGTGGCCGTTGCGGTTGCGGCGATGCTCGGGCCGCGTTCGGTGCGGCGCCTGCCGAACGTGTCCCTGGGGGAGCCGGATCGTCAAGCCGCGCCGGAGGAACTGGCCCGCAGCCGGTAGGGCAGCCACACCGCTTCGCCCCGGAAAGCCATCGCCAGCCCGGCATCGATCAGCTCAGCTGTGTCGCCGCTCAGAGGTGCCGGGGTGTCGAGACCCTCCCCGAACAGTTCAGCTGTGTCGCCGCTCAGAGGTGCCGGGATGTCGAGACCTTCCCCGAACAGCGATGTCACCGTGGCCAGGTCGACAAGGCTGCGGCGGTGCCCGGACCGCTGGTCGACGACCTCGGCGAAGCCCGGGCCGCGGCGCCAGCCGAGGAGGGCGGGCCGGCCCGGGTTCGGCGTCAGGTGCCAGGCGTGGCGGCGGACCTCGGCGGGCAGCGTGCCGTGCCATTGCAGCGGCAGGCGGAACGAGGCGGCGGCCTTGGCCGTCTCGAACCAGCCGGTGACGCAGGACTCTTCCACGGGTTCGGTGATTTCAAGCCCTGCCACCCGGGCGCGCGCCAGGTGGGCGACGGTCGTGGCGGCGACCGGGCGTGGAGTGCGCACCCGCACGTCCAGCCCGGCGCAGCCGCTTTCGCTCAGGCGCAGGCAGAACAGGTCTATCTGTCGGCATTGGACGGTGACGGCGAGTTCGAACCGCGATGGCCGCTCGAACTCCCCGAATTGGCCGGCGAGCCAGACGACCGCCGCGGGGTCGGTGTACGGCGCGGTGGGCGCCACCGCGCGGCGATCCGCCGTCATGCGGGCACCGCGATCGCGACCCAGGCGCCACCGTCCTCGAACACCAGGCCGGCATCGAACCACTCCCGCAGCAGCCGCTCGATCTGTCCGGCGCTGACCGCGAGCCTGGCCGCATCGGCCGCCGCGACCAGCCCGGGGATGGACAGGTGGCGGGTCAGCGTGAGGTAGAGGCTTGCCGCCACGCCGTCGAGAATGTGGTCGCGCGGCTCGAACCCCACGCGCCGATCCCTTATGACGACCGAGGATTCGACCGCCGCCACGGACAGCCGCGAGGCGGCGTGGTCGCGCCGCCAGGTCTCGACCGCCGCCCCGAGCCGCGCCTCGCCCCGGTCGTCGATGCCCCGTTGTTCGTGCTCGAAAGCGTAGGCAAGCTCGTTCAACTCGACGCTTGGAAGATCATATATTAGGGGGTACCAGGAAGCGGCGCGCAACGGTCCGTCAAAGCCCAGGGATCGGTCCTCGAACAGCGGCGCGAACCGGTCGACGTAGATGCGCGAGATGCCGTTGGGCGGGGGCAGGTGCACCAGCGCCGGCATCTGGCGCAGGATCGGGGTGTAGTCGCGCTCCCAGTCCTCGCCGGGGAAGCCGCAGAGGTAGTTCCACCGCGGTTCGATGCCGTGCTCGCGGAACAGCCGCAGCGACCGTACCTGTGCCGGGCCGGTCGCACCCTTGTCCATAATGGACAGAACGCGGGAGGAGAGGCTCTCGATGCCGGGCTGCACCATCGTCACCCCGGCCGCGGCGAGCGCCGCCATGTCGGCGGGCTTGAGGTTCGACTTGACCTCGTAGAAGATGCGCAGGTCCCAGTCGAGCGCGGTGAGCCGGGGGAACAGCGTGTCGATGTAGACGGGGTCAAGGATATTGTCGCTGAGCATCACGTCGAGCAGGCCGAACTCCCGCACCGCCGTGGTGATCTCCTCGAACGCGCGCTCGGGTGGCTTGGAGCGGAACGCCATCGTGCCGCCGTTGAGGCCGCAGAAGGTGCAGTGCCGCTTCTCGCCCCACCAGCAGCCGCGCGAGGTCTCCAGGCGCAGCGACAGGCCGTTGACCCAGGGCCGCACCGGCGAGGCGTTGATGGCGTCGAAGAAGGGGCGCATCGTCGCGGCGGGGATCCGGTGCCCGGGCGTGATCGTCGCCGCATAAGGGTTTTCCCGGCACACCGCGTGCTCGTCGCGCCAGCACAGGCCGGTCACGCCGGCCAGGCTGCCCTGTCCCGTCAGGGCTTCGGCAAGCTCGCGCACGGGCTGCTCGCCCTCGCCCCGGACCACGAGGTCGATCTGCGGGAAGTTGCGGTGGATCGCCGCGCCCATCGGGCCGTCGCAGTTGGCCCCGCCCATGACGATGCGCAGGCCGGGCCGCAGCCGTTTGAGCGCCGCGGCCACCGCCAGGCACGGCACGTTCTGCTCGAACGTGGACGTGAGGCCGACCAGGTCCGGCTCGGTCTCAAGGATGCGCTCGGCGCAGATGTCCACAAAGGAGGGTGCCATCTCGTGCAGGCGCAGGGCCGCGTCGAGATGCTCGTAACCCCGGCCGGCGAGGAACTCCCTCACCGCCTCCACCCGCCAATGTGGATGGTAGAGGGCGGAGGTGAAAATCCACTCCCCGACGCCGTGCGGATAGCCCGAATCGCAGATCGCGTGGTAGTCGTCCGGCGTCAGTCCGGTGGAGCCGGACGATGACGCGGAGTCAAGCAGCTGCTCGGCAAAGAGCAGGTTGCCGTAGAACTGCGTGACCTCCCACCCCACACCGGTGAACACGGTGTCCAGCACGGATACCGCAGACGACGGCCAATGCAGGGTCTGCCAGGGCAGGCTGACCAGCGTGACACGCATGCACCGGCACCCTAACGCGGGTGCCGCAATTCGACGTCAAGCCGGAACCGTTTCTCCGACACGATCGCCACCGTGCTCAGGATGGCCTTGGATGCCGCCAGATCTGTGGCCTCGACACGCGCCGGTTCCGCCGGTTTTGCGGCCGTCTTCGCGCTTTGCACCTTCATTGATACCGACCCCGATCCCCGATTGGAATCCCATCAGTATCCGTCAATGCGTGTCGACCGTCAACATTCCTTACTTGAGCCTGCTCGTGGCCTTGACCTTGGTCGGTGGCGCGGCGGTGATGGTGCTGACGAAGTGAGCGAGCTTCGCCTCGGAAAGGTGCTGGGCGATGTCCGCCTCGCTGATCATCCCGACGATCTTCTTGTCCTCCAGCACCGGCAGCCGGCGGATCTTGTTCTTCTCCATCACGGAGAGGATCTCGTCCTCGTCGGCGGAGGACTCGACGAACACCGGCTTGCCCTGGGCCAGGTCGGCCGCGGTCATCTTGGAAGGATCCCTGCCCGCGGCGACACACTTAATCACGATGTCCCGGTCGGTAAGGATACCTTTGAGCTTGTTGTCCGTTCCGCAGATGGGCAGCGAGCCGACCTGCTTGTCGCGCATCATCTGCGCCGCGCGGTCGAGCGTCTCCGACTCCGGGACGCACTCGGCACCCAAGTGCATGATGTCTTTCGCTGTAGCCATGCCTCCCATCATTGACGGGCCGCGCGGTGGCTCGCAGGCGAATGCGGCGATTCCAGGAAGCGACGTGCTTGAATTAGGGGCATGGCATACGTGATCATCGGGGCCTCGCTTGCCGGCGTCAACGCCGCCGAGACCCTGCGTGCCGAAGGCTTCAGCGGCGAGATCGTGATGGTGGGCGACGAGCCCGAACTTCCCTACGAGCGGCCCCCGCTGTCAAAGGGGTACCTGCTGGGCAACCAGGCGCTTGACGAGGCCTTCGTGCACCCGGACGACTGGTACCGCACCAATGAGATAGGCCTGTATCTTTCGACCAGCGCGACCTCCCTTGACGTGGAGGCAAAGCGGGTCACACTTTCCTCCGGCGAGCAGCTCGCCTACGAGAAGCTGCTGCTGGCCACCGGCGCCCGGCCGCGCCCGATCGACCTTGAGGGCGCGCGGTACCTGCGCGCGGTGCCGGACAGCAAGGCCCTCAAGGAGCTGCTCACCCCCGGCCGGCACGTCGTCATCATCGGCGCGGGCTGGATCGGGCTCGAGGTGGCAGCCGCGGGCCGCACGCACGGCGCGCAGGTGACCGTGGTCGAGCTTGACGAGCTGCCGCTGCGCCGGGTCCTCGGCGACGAGCTTGCCGCGTTCTACCGTGACGTGCACACCGAGCACGGCGTAAAGTTCCACTTCGGACGGACCGCGGTCGGCGCCGACGAGAAGTCGGTGACGCTCGACGACGGCACAGTCATCCCGGCCGATCTCATTATCGCCGGGGTCGGCGTCGTCCCCGCCGCCGAACTGGCCGAGGAGGCCGGGCTCACCGTCGACAACGGAGTCCTCGTTTCGGAAAGCCTTGAGACGTCGGCAAAGGACGTGTTTGCCTGCGGTGACGTTGCCCGGTGGCGGCATCCTTTGCTGGGTACCCACATCCGCGTCGAACATTGGGAAAACGCCCGGCAAAGCGGCATGGCCGCGGCCCGCTCCATGCTGGGCCAGCAGGTCTCCTACGACTGGATCCCGTACTTCTACTCCGACCAGTACGACGTCGGCATGGAATACTCCGGCTGGGTCGGCCCGGACGGCTACGACACCGTGGTGTATCGCGGCTCCCGGCAGGACAAGGAGTTCGTCGCGTTCTGGGTCAAGGACGGCCGCGTCCTGGCCGGCATGAACGTCAACGTCTGGGACGTGCAGGACCCGATCCGCGAGCTCATCAAGGCCGGCTACGAACGGGGCGAGGCAGTCGACCTCGACCGCCTCGCCGATCCGCAGGCGCCGCTGGGCGCCTGATGACGGCTATGGCCGAGTGAAGACGGCTCCGTAGGTGCGTCCGTAGGCTCCAGCGCTGATGTCGAGAACGATGGTGGTGCCGGTCGAGACCACCGTCACCGTGCTGTCCTTTGAGGACAGTGTCCACCCGGTCGTGCTGGGCTTCACCGACACCCGCACGACGCCGCCCTCGCGGGTCGGCTGCGCCATACAGATTTTGAGCGTCTTGCCCAGCTCCTGGACGATGACGCCGCACGAGCGGTCGACCGTGATCCGGCCGGCAACCGTGGTCGGGCTCCAGAAGTTCACCATGGTGATGCCGGTGGCGGGCTGGAACACGCCTTGCACGGTGGGCGCGTTGGTCAGGACGGTGACGCCCGGGTTGGCCGACAGCTCGGCGGTGCGCTCGGCCGTGGCCTTGGGGACCACAAGGTAGATGTAGCGCGCGTCGGTCGGGTTGATGCCGTGGTCGTGCCAGACGGTCAGGTAGCGCCGCGTGATCGGGTCGGTGGAGCCGGCGGTGTTGATGTCGCGGAACCGGCCCGTGCGCTCGTAGCGGTGGGCGCGCATGGGCCCGGCGAGCGGGAAGACGTACCCGGCGACACCGTCCATGTGCGCCCACCGGACCGTGGTCCAGGTGTTGGAGGTGTTCAGCGCGCCCTGCCAGACGGCCCCGTCGACGGTCAGCGCGTTGGTGCCGGTCGTGTGCAGGTTGCGGTTCTCCACGAAGGTCTCGACCCGGTAGCCGGAGGTGGACGTGATCGACGACCCCATCGCCACCACGTACTCGTCGAAGCAGAACCACGACTTCTTGCCCTTGAGGTCGGTCAGCGCGGCCTGCAGGTTGAGCCCGACCCCGCTGTAGCGCCCGTCGAGCACCGGTCCGCCGGCCCAGCGGGCGGTGGGCAGGCCGCGGCCCTGCGTGTCGGCGATGACGAGGCGGTCGACGGTGGTGCCGGGCATCCGGTACGGGTCGACCGTGGGCCAGAAGCTGTCGCTGTAGGCCTTGGCGTCGTCGTCGTACAGGTAGGTCATGCCGGCCCCGGTGTGGAACCCGCGCAGGTTCTCCCCGTTCATCGCCTCGTACCGGGCGATCCGCTCGCTGCACATGGAGATGGCGAAGGCCCATCCGGCGCGCCGGTGCACCGCCCGTGCCATGTTGCGGAACACGACGCTGCTGTCCGGCTCGGGCGCCGCCGTGATCGCCGGGTCGTTGAGCAGGTCGGACACGAGTGCGGTGCGGGCCACGTCGGCGCCGCTGAACGGGGTGCGGGCGGTGTCGCGGTCGTACCAGCCGCGGCAGGCCTGCCGCCAGCGGGTCGCGGTCGGCGCGTCGGTGGCGTGGGCGAGTTGCAGGATCGAGGCGATCGCGCCGTGGCCCAGGCTGTGCTCGTCGCCGGTGCGGGCGATGGCACGGCCGTTGACCATGCTCATCATCCGTCCATTGTGGATGAGCGGTGCCCAGCCGCGCTCGATGCTGTCGTACAGGTTCTGCAGCAGCGGGTCGGTGACCGCCCACGGCGAGCCGGTCAGCAGCGCCAGCAGTTTGGACATGCCTGACAGCAGGACGGCCCCGTAGGTTCCGGTGTACGCGACGTTGGCGTGCTGGATGAACGAGCCGTCACCCCACAGGCCGTCGCCCTCGCTGACGTACTCGCATACCGTTGGCAGGCCCGCGGCGCCTCGCTGGATCCGCGCGGCCGAGCGGCTGGCGATCCCCTCGACGATGGCGGCCTGACACAGGTCCACCCGGTTGGCGCCGGTGGAGGGCTTCTTGCGGGAGTCGATGTACATGTTGAACGGGTCCGGGACGTAGTGCCGCAGCGCCGCCACATACCGGGTGCGGTCGGCCGATGGTACCCATTCATCAAGCAGCACAAGGCAATCGGCGAGGGCGCGGGAGGACCCGATCTCCCAGTCCCACCAGTTGTCGAACTCGGCCCGGCCCGAGCGGTACGCTACCGCGCCCGTGGTCACCAGCCCGGCGAGCACATCGGATAGGACACCGGCGTCGCCGTGGTAGGCCGCGCCCGGGGTGAACCACGCCATCGCCAGCGTGCGCAGCCGGGTGTAGGTCTGCGTGATCAGGGCGGAGTCGCTCGTCTGCTGCAGCGCGAGATCGGTGAAAACCCTTGTGCGGCCCGCGGTACGGTCGATCAGCGCGCGGGCGGAGGCGGCGGAGCTGTCCAGGCGGGCGATGGCGGCGGGAAATTCCGGCAGGTCCGGGTTGATCCGCCCGACCCCGGTGATGATGTCGCGCCACCGGTCGCGCAGCGTCGTGTAGTCGTCGGCGAAAGCAGGATTCGCAAGCAGCAGACCGGCACCCACGCCGGTCGCACCGGCCAGCAGCCGGCGGCGGGCCAAAGGCATATGACCGCTCCCCAGTCGATCGAAGTTGTCGGAAGTGTAAATGATGGCCTCGAGGCGGTGGCGAAAGGTATGGACATGCGCGCTCGATCATGCCAAGGTCCGATATGACCGTGCCGCCTGGGCACGGCTTGCCACGGTTCGCGGGAGGAACGATGCACCGAAGCATCGGCAGGTTCGTGGCCCTGGCCGGTTTGCTCGTCGTGGTAACGGCGACATCCGGTTGTCTGGGCAAGGATTCCGGGACTGACAATAGTGACCCCAACGCCGAAGCCAAGGAGTTCTCGCTGACGATCGCCACCAACGCGATCTCCGGCGGCAAGAACGCCTCGGGTGCGGATTGGATCGAGAAGTACGTCATTCCCAAGTTCATCGAGGACCAGAAGTCCAAGGGCCGCACGGCAACGGTGACCTTCCAGCCGTCAGGCGCCTCGGACGAGGACTACAAGAGCAAGATCGCGCTTGATCTGCGTACCGGTTCGGGCGCCGACATCTACGCGCTCGACGGTATCTGGGTCGGCGAGTTCGCCGACGCGGGCTACATCAAGGCGCTCGACGACCTGGTCGGCAAGTCCAAAGTGGACGGCTGGGAGGGCTGGAGCCAGATTCCCACCTCCGTCCAGGGCAACATGTCCTACAACGGAAAGCGTTACGGTATCCCGTCCGGCACCGACGGGCGGGTCCTCTACTTCAACAAGAAGCTGTTCGAGCAGGCCGGCCTGCCGGCCAACTGGCAGCCCAAGAGCTGGGACGAGATCATCACGGCGGCGCAGACCATCAAGGCGAAGCTGCCGGGCGTGACCCCGATCCAGCTCAACGGTGGCACGGCGATGGGCGAGGCGACCACGATGCAGGGAGCCCTGCCGCTGCTGGTCGGCGCGGGCCAGGAGATCTTCGCCAGCGGCAAGTGGCAGGGCAACACGCCGGCCGTGCGCGAGACGCTCGGCATGTACCAGAAGATCTACGCCGGCGGGCTGGGCGACCCGGTCCTGCAGCAGGACGCTAAGGGGCGCGACAAGTCGTTCCAGGCGTTCGCGGCCGGCAAGATGGCGATCCTGCTGGAGGGTGACTACTTCTGGCGCAGCGTCGTCGAGCCGGAGAAGGGTATCGCCAAGATGGCCGACCGCAACCAAACGGTGGGCTGGGCGAAGATTCCGTCGATCCGGCCGGGTGCCGGCATCCGCGGGCAGGACTTCGTCTCCATGTCCGGCGGCGGCGGGCACGTGCTCAACCCGTCCTCCAAGTTCAAGCAGCAGGCCTGGGAGCTGCTGCAGTTCATGAACGGCAAGGCCGCCACCGTGGCCCTGCTGGGCGGGGCGGCCCGGATCACCCAGCGCCAGGACGTCAACAACGAGGTACTGGCCGCCGATCCGATGCTGTCCTACATCTCCAAGGAGGTGCTGCCGTTGACGGCGTACCGTCCCGGCTTCGCGGTCTACCCGCGCGTGTCGCAGGCGTTGCAGCAGGCCACGCTCGATGTGGTGAGCGGCAAGAGCGCGGCCGACGCGGCGGCGACCTATCAGAAGTCGGTGGAGGGTATAGCGGGCGGGGCGGACAAGGTTGTCTCGGGCTGATACCAGCGATGTAGTGGGTTTGGGCCGGTCGCGTGCTGTTGGTTTCATCGCGCCGGCCCTCCTGCTCATCGGTGTTTTCCTTGTGTTCCCGGGGGTCTGGACCCTCTACATCGGAGCGACGAACTTCCGCCTGACCGGGGTCGCGGCGCGTACCCCCGATTTCGTCGGGCTCGACAACTACCGCGCGGCGCTCGGCGACGAGACGTTCTACCACTCCCTCTGGCTGACCCTGCTGTTCGTGTTCGGCTCGGCGGTGATCGGGCAGAACGGCCTGGGCTTCACCCTCGCCTGGGCGTTGCGCGACACCAGGAAGTGGCTCAAGCGCACGCTTGAGACGCTGGTGCTGCTGGCCTGGATCCTGCCCAGCTCGGTGGTGGCGTTCCTGTGGGTGGCGATGCTCGACCGCGACGGCGGCACCATCAACGAGATGCTGGGCAACACCCCCGGCGTCGCGTGGATCGTCGAGTACCCCCTGCTGAGCATCATCATCTTCAACATCTGGCGGGGCACCGCCTTCTCGATGATGCTCTACTCGGCGGCGCTGTCGTCTGTCCCGCCGTCGCATCTGGAGACGGCGCGGCTGGCCGGGGCGACGGGCACGCAGACGCTGCGGGACGTGGTGCTGCCGCACATCCGGCGTTACGCGCTCACCAACACGCTGCTCATCACCCTCTGGACGTTCAACGACTTCACCCCGTTCCTCATCACGGCCACCGACTACGACGCCCAGATCATCGCGACCTACATCTACGAACGGGCGATCGTCGCCGGTGAGATGGGCTACTCCGGCGCCATCTCGCTGCTCGTGCTGCTGATAAACCTGTTGCTGGCACTGTTCTACCTGAGAGTGGGTCGCCGTGGGTCTCGCTAAAGCGGTGGTGCGGCGCATCCTGTTCTACGTCGTCATCGGGTTCGGCACGGCGTTTTTCGCGCTGCCGGTGCTCTGGCTGCTGTCCGCGCCGTTCGACGACACCCCGACCTACGCGGTCCGGCCGCCGCGCGAGTTCACCTTCGGCAACTTCGCCGAGATCTTCGAGAACCGTTACGCCTTCGGTTCGCTGCTCAACTCGGTCATACTGTCGATCGGCACGATGGTCGTCGTCGTGACCGCCGCGGCCCTTGCGGCGTATGCGCTTTCGCGGGCGCGGGTGCCCGGCCGGGACACCCTGATCTACATGCTCCTTCTGCTTTCCTCTGTTGTCACGGGTACCGCTGCCATGGTGCCGATTTTCCTACTGATATTTCAGATGGGGCTCATCGACTCCCACTTCGGGGTGGTGCTCGTGCTCAGCGGCGGCCTCCTCCCGGCCGCGATCTTCCTGCTCAAGGATTTCATCGACACGATCCCGCGCTCGTACGAGGAGTCGGCGCGGGTCTTCGGCGCCAGCCCGCTTCAGATCCTGCGGCACATCGTCGTCCCGGTGGCCCGCCCGGGGCTGGCCACCATCGCGGTGTGGACGATCGTGCAAGTCTGGGGTAGCTTCCTGACCCCGTTCATCCTGCTCCGTGACCCGGACAAGCAGCCCGCGGCGGTGCTGGTGCGCACGTTCTACACCGAGGGCGGCTCCCCCAATCTCGCGCTCATCTCGACCTTCTCCCTGCTGTACTCGATACCGGTGGTGCTGATGTACCTGTTCGCGTGGAGCCGCTACGGCTTCCGGTTCCATGGGGGGATCAAGAGCTGATGGCCGCCATCGAGATTGCCCAGCTGACCAAGGTCTTTCCGGGCGACGTGCGGGCGCTGGACGCGCTCGACCTGACCGTCGTGGACGGTGAGTTCTTCGCCCTGCTCGGCCCGTCCGGCTGCGGCAAGACGACACTGCTGCGCACCATCGCGGGGCTGGAGAGCCCGACCGAGGGCACCGTCCACATCGGAGACCGGAACGTCACCCCGTTGCCACCGGGAGCGCGCGACGTGGCGATGGTGTTCCAGGACTACGCGCTGTTCCCGCATATGACGGTCGAGGACAATATCGGGTACCCCCTGAAAATCCGCAGGCAACCCAGAGCCACCCGATCCGCGCAAGCGCGGGATGTCGGCTCCCAGCTCGGGCTTGACGGGCTGATGGCCCGGCGCCCGGCCGAGCTGAGCGGAGGCCAGCAGCAGCGGGTCGCGCTCGCGCGGGCGGTCGCGTGCCGCCCATCCGTATTCCTGTTCGACGAGCCACTGTCCAACCTGGATGCCAGGCTGCGGCTTGAGGCACGCACGTTCCTGAAGCGGTTGCAGCGGGAGCTTGGTGTGACGACGGTCTTCGTCACGCACGACCAGGCCGAGGCGCTGGCGCTCGCGGACCGGATCGCGGTCATGGAGGCCGGGCGGATCCGCCAGGTCGGCACGCCGCGGGAGGTTTTCGGCCGCCCCGCCAACACGTTCGTGGCGAACTTCATCGGCTCGACACCGATGAACCTGCTGCCCGGCGTGGCGGTCGAGGGCGGCGTCGAGGTGGGCGGCTTCACCATTGAGCTGGCGGCGCCGCCGACGGTGGGGGAGAAGCTGACCGTCGGCGTCCGGCCGGAGTACCTGTCCGTCGGCGAGAGCGGACCGATCGAGGGCGTGGTGTCCATCGTGGAGCATCTCGGCACGTCGTCGCTGGTGACCGTGGAGGTGGGGGAGCTGCTCGTGGGCGCGGTCGTGCCGGAGGAGGACGAGCCCGCGCCGGGCACGACGGTGTGGCTCACGCCCGCGCGCGGCCGGGTGCTGCTCTACCGCGAGGGAGAGTTGGTGCGGTGAAAGGGGTTTGGCTCCCGCAGCACCGGGCCGAGGAGAAGTACCGCTACATCCCAGTCGAGGTGGGCCGGGGCGGCTTCGAGGTCACGCTCTCCCACCGGGGCGGCGTTCTGGACCTCGGCGTGTTCGACCCGTCTGGGCGGTTCCGCGGGTACTCGGGCGGGGCGCGTTCGCGCTTCAGCATCACACCCGAGTGGGCGACGCCGGGCTACCTGCCGGGCGGGATCGAACCGGGCGAGTGGAGTGTTTTCCTTGGACTGCACCGGGTTCCGGCCGACGGTGTGGAGTGGGAGATCACCGTGGGACCGCCGGTCGAGCAGCCCGTGCCCCAGCCGCCCCCGGTCCCGCAACGAGTACAAAAGCGGCGCGATGTCCCGCCCGGCTGGTTCGCCGGTGACCTGCACGCGCACACGGTCCACTCCGACGGCTCGCTCACCATCGAGGAGCTTGCCGCGCTCGCCGCATCGTCCGGATTGGACTTTCTCGCGGTGACCGACCACAACACGGTCAGCCACCACCCGCACCTTGCCGCCATCGGGCGGCGCTACGGCGTGGAGCTCATCCCGGGGCAGGAGGTGACGACGGATCGCGGGCACGCCAACGTTTTCGGCGACTCGGCGGGCTGGGTCGACTTCCGCGAGCCGCCGCAGACATGGGACGGGCTGATGTCCATCAACCATCCGCTGACCACCGACTGCTCGTGGCGCATGCCCGTCCCGCCGACCAGACTCGCCGAGGTGTGGCACTCCGGTTGGTGGGACAGGACCTGGAGCGCGCCGCTGGCATGGCTGCTCGCCTGGGACCCGTCGGCTGCCCCGATCGGCGGCTCGGACTTCCACGACCCGGCCCAAACCGCGCTCCTGGGGCGGCCGACCACGTGGGTCAAAGCCGAATCGCCGGAACAGGTGTGGCAAGGGCTGGCGGCGGGCCGCACGGCGGTCAGCGAGTCGCCGGACGGCCCGCTGCTGCTGCGCGAGGGCGA
>DASUXL010000013.1:0-7400 GCA_036377915.1 Candidatus Limnocylindrales bacterium | reverse complement strand
GCAGCCCCGGCGCCGTCGACAGACCGGCCTGAAGCCGCTGCGTCTCCGCCTGGTCAAGCACGTTGAGCCGCAACCCACCCCGGAGTTGGCCATCCTGATCGGACAGCACGAACCAGCTGCCGACGCGCGAAGCCCGAAAGGTCCCCTGCGTCGTAAAACGGCCGCCAACAATCTGGCTCAAAACCATTCCTCTCAGGCGTTAGCAGATGGTTCCGTTGAACAACTCCGCAGGCTTGCTCGGATCCCCCGGAATGTCAGCCTGCACCACCAGTCTGACACCTTCGCTGCACGAAAACCTCGCCGGAACGTCATGCGTCGCGGTGGTCGTCCGCGAAGTGTTGCCAGCCGGGACGTGCACCAGCGGCGCGACCCATGTCCGGTTGCCATTGAACTGGATGAGCGTGTAGGTGAACTTCAGGTTGTATGCCTCGCCGGTCCTGCTTGTTGCCCTGACGCTCGACTGGATCGGGGTGGTTCCGGCCGGGCTCGGCATTGCGCCTTGCTGGGAGCACACCTGTTTGGCCGCGTCGTACCAACACATGCCCGCGATCGAGGTGCTGACCATCGAGTTGGGACTCGGCGGTGGAGGGGGTGGCGGGGAGACTGTCGTGACTGATGGGCTGGGGCTTGCCGGCCGTGGGCTTGGCCGCGGCGGTGAGGTGCTGACGCCGGGGATCGGGCTCGCGGTCGCCGTGGGCGCCAGTGCGGGATCGGCCGACGGGCTCGGGATGCCCTCGGGTGTCGGCGACGGGCTCGGGGTGGAGTTTGCGGAATCCGTGAGCACAGCCGCGGCCGGGTTTTCGCCGCCCTGACTGGTTTGGTACCAGAAGAATCCGCCGATCGCGATCGCCAGGGCCAGCCCACCGGCCAGCACCGTGTTCATTGACTTCTTTGACCAGCCGAGCACCGTCTGGGCGAGCCCGGTGCCGCCGGCCGCCGCACCCGCCAGCGGGAAGAGCAGCAGCAGCAACGCTGCCCGCCGTGCCAGTGCACCGCGGCCTTCCTCTTCCCAGTCTGGCCCGTATCCGGCCCCGGCCACGGCTTCCAGTTCGACCAGGAAGGTGCCCGCGTCTTTCGGCCGCTGGTCCCATTTTTTGGCCAGGCCGCGCCGCACCAGCCCGCGCACCGCCTCCGGGACTTCGTCGACCGGGACCGGGTCCTGCTCGTGCTTGGAGCGCAGGGCCATCACGTCACCCGGTGCGCGGTACGGCGGGTGTCCGGTGAGGCATTCGAAGAACGTGGCGGTGGCAGCGTAGATGTCCGTCGACGGGCTTGCGGGGGCTCCGGCCCACTGTTCGGGCGCCATGTACGACGGTGTTCCGGCGTGCGCTCCCTTCAGGCCGGTCCTCGCCGCGATACCGAAGTCGGCGAGTTTGCTTTGGCCTTCCTGGTTGACGAGCACGTTTTCGGGCTTGTAGTCGCGGTGGACGATGCTTCGGCCGTGTGCGGCCGCAAGGCCCAGCAGCGATCCTTTGAGTACCACCAATGCCGACTGCGGCTCGGTGGGTCCGTGTTCGCGCAGGATTGCCCGCAGGGCGACGCCGTCGACGAGTTCCATGACGATGGCCGCGCCTTCGGGGCTTTCCACGTACTCGTACAGCCGCGCGATCTGTGGATCCTCCACTTCGGACAGGATCCTTGCTTCGGCGCGGAACGCCTCGGCGAACTCTGGGTCACCGGTCAGGTGGTCAGCCAGGTATTTTATCGCCACGTTGGTACCGGACGCCTCGTGCTCGGCGAGCACGACACGACCCGAGGCCCCCCGCCCCAAGTCTTTGATCTCGACGTAGCCGGGCACGGTCCAGGACATGCCGCCGCCTCCTCCCGCCGCTGCAGCGCTAGTGCAGCGCAGGCACATGGTAGGCGGCGGTTCGGTTACGGGCATACGGGTGACGGGTTTCTGACCCCCGCCGTTCGGTGGAGTCCGAATACGGATACGCGCGTAGCGCCGACGACATATTTACCGCGAGTAAACTTAGCGATGTCGCTGAGACCGTAGCTCTGAGTTGAGCCTGATGTTACGAAGAGTGACTAATGAGAATCACAAATGGGTGGACGCTGGCTTGACCTGCAGCGTAACGTCGTCGTCAAGCGCAACGCTTGATGTGACACCCGGGTGTCAGGCCCGATCGATCATCGTTTCGATCGTGAGCGCCAAGCGGAGCGTGGGGGATGGGTGGCACATAGCCGTTGGGGGACGGCGCCACCTAAACCGGTCGGCTGGCCGGCGACGCTAACGGGGGTGAGCGTCGCAAGGCCGGCCACCGGTGTGTTTGGGCCCAAAACCAATTATCGTCCTTGATTTGCCACCGCCGCGGCGGCTTCGGCGGCCGCCTCCGGGTCGAGGTACTGCCCGCCTTTTGTGACCGGCGTCAAGTCATCGTTCAGGTCGTACCGCAGCGGCATACCGGTCGGTATGTTCAGCGCGGCGATGTCGGCGTCGGAGATCCCGTCCAGGTGTTTGACGAGCGCGCGCAGCGAGTTGCCGTGCGCCGCCACCAGCACCGTCTTGCCCTCCAGAAGATCCGGGATGATCGCGTCGTACCAGTAGGGCAGCATCCGCCCGACCACATCCTTGAGGCATTCCGTCGCCGGCTGCGGAATTCCGGCGTACCTCGGGTCGCCGAACTGCGCGAACGGATCATCTTGGGCGATAGGGGGCGGAGGCGTGTCATATGACCTGCGCCAGAGCATGAACTGCTCCTCGCCGTACGCCGCAAGGGTCTCCTTCTTGTTCTTCCCCTGCAACGCCCCGTAGTGCCGCTCGTTCAACCGCCACGATCGTTTCACCGGGATCCAGTGGCGGTCGGCGGCGTGCAGGGCGAGTTCCCCGGTCCTGATCGCGCGGCGCTGGACGCTGGTGTGCATGACGTCGGGCAGCAATCCGTGCTCGCGCAACATCTCCCCGCCCCGGCGCGCCTCGGCCTCGCCTTTGGCGGTCAGGTCAACGTCGACCCATCCGGTGAACAGGTTCTTGGCGTTCCATTCGCTCTCGCCGTGCCGCAGGAGCACAAGAGTTCCGACCATGACGCTCAGCCTAGACAAGCGCTGTTTTGTGATGGCAGACACCCACTAAAGCGCGTGACGCCCGCAAGCGCTGTAAGGAACACTGTCCGGGTGCGTGGCTTACCCAAGACTTTCTGGTACCTGTGGACCGGCACTCTGATCAACCGTAGCGGCGCGTTCGTGATGCTCTACCTAGAGATCCACATGGTGGCCTACTACGGATTCTCGGCCACGTTCGCCGGCGCCGTCCTCGGACTTTTCGGTGGAGGTCTTGCCCTCGGGTCCATCGTCGGCGGCGTTCTGGCCGATCGCTGGGGTCGCCGCGGCACGCTTCTCATCTCCCACGTCATGCAGGCGGCCACCGCCCTGATCATGGGTTTGACCTTCCAGGCCGCCTGGATCGCGCTGCTGGCCGGGCTTTTCGGCTTCTGGAACGGGCTGGGCCGGGCGCCGTTCAGCGCCACCATGGTCGACGTGCTCGGGCCGACCTCCCGCCTCAAGGGCATGAACCTCAACTACTGGGCGATCAACATCGGGTTCTCGATCGCCGCGATCCTTGCCGGCTTCCTGTCCCGCGCCCCGCACGCGACGATCTTCATCCTGACCGCGGTCGCTCAGGTGGCCACGGCGGCACTCGTCTTCCGGTTCATCCCCGAGACCAAGCCCTCGCTGGTCAAGTCGGGTCCCAAACCCACGGGCAATATCATGACGGTCCTCCGCGACCGCATCTTCATGATCTTCGTCCTCCTCAACACCGGCCTGTGGGTGGTGATCGAGGCGTGCAAGCTGATCCCGATCGCGATGCACCAGCGCGGCCTCGACCCGGCCGACTTCGGCCTGGTCATCGCGGTCAACGGCATCATGATCGTCCTGGGCCAGCTGTTCGTGCCGCGCCTGATCAGCGGGCGCAAGCGCCGCAACGTGCTCGCCGCGGCGGCGATCCTGGTCGGCGTCGGCATGGGCGCCGTCGCGATCGCGGGCACCGTGCCGCTCCTCATGCTGACCGTCGTGATCTGGACCGCGGGCGAGATGATCAATGCGCCGGTCAACGGCGCCTACATCGCCGACCTTTCCCGACCGGAGATGCGCGGGCGCTACCAGGGTGTCGCCTCGCTGAGCTTCAGCAGCGCCCAGCTGTTCGCCCCGGTCTTCGGCGGCCTGCTCCTCGACTACGCGCCGGCCCCGACACTGTGGATCGTCCTGGCGTTGATCGGCGCAATCGTCGCCATCGGCCAATTGGTCACCGGACCGGCTCGTGAGCGCCGTGCCGAAATGCTTTCGAACCATCAGGGGGTACCAGTTGCGGTTGCTCCGTGACACGGTCGGTGGGCTGCCACGGACGTTCTGGGCGATCTTTGCCGCGTTACTTGTCAATAGGGTCGGCGCTTTCGGGATGCTGCTGCTTCCGACGTACCTGACCACTGTCCGCGGCACGAGCCTCGCGGTGGCCGGCATCGTGACGAGCGCCTACGGCGCGGGCGGCGGTGTCGGGGTCCTGCTCGGCGGCGTGCTCGCGGACCGTTGGGGGAGAAGGAAGTCCTACCTCGCGGGCACCATCACGGCCGCGATCGTCATGCTCGGCATCGCTTTCGCCCGTCCCGTCTGGCTCATCGCCGCGCTGGCGCTGGTGCTCGGCGCGGCGCACCTGCTGCCCAGCGCGCCGATGGTGGCGGCGATCGTCGACGTGACCCCGGCCAAGGACCGCTCCCGTGCCTTCAACCTCCAGTTCTGGGCGTTCAACATGGGCACGGCCGTCGCCGCGGCGATCGCGGGCGTGGTCGCCGAGTTCAGCTTCTTCGCCCTCTTCGCCGCCGACGCCGCGATGACCGCCGTCACCGCGGTGCTGGTCTGGTTCTTCGTGCCGGAGACCAAACCGTTGCGGGTCAACAACTCCGGCGGGCTGAGGGTGGTGGTGCGCGACCGGGTCTTCCTCACCTTCGTGGGGCTGACCGGTGTGCTCGCCTTCCTGACCGTGCAGGGGCAGTCGACGCTGCAGCTGTCGATGGCGTCGGACGGCTTGCGCCCCTCGGTCTTCGGGCTCATCCTCTCCGTCAGCGGTGCGATGATCGTCTTCGGTCAGCTCTTCGTGCCCAGGCTCATCCGCGGCCACCGGCACGCAGTGGTGCTCGCCACCGCGCTCATCCTCGCGTCGACCGGTTACGCCGTAATCGCTTTGGCCAACGCCGCCTGGGTCTACCTCGCCGCCGCCGTGATCTGGACCGTGGGCGGGATGATGGCCGCCCCGGCGAACGCCTCGATCAACGCGGAGCTTTCTCCGGTGGAGATGCGGGGCCGGTACCAAGCAATATTCAATTTTGTCTTTCCGCTATCGTCCTTCCTCGGGCCGGCCCTCGGGGGTTGGAGTCTCGAGCGACTCGGGGCTTGGCACTGGGTGCTGTGCGGTGTGCTTGGAATCGGTGCCGCCGCTGGGCATCTGGCCTCGGCCCGCACCCGGGAACGGCATGCGGTGGCGCGGGCTCAGGAGTTGGTTTACCAGCCCTGACCCGAACGTGTCAGAAGATCCCCTGTTCGGCCGATGATCTACTGGCTGAACAGGGGATCGTCTCGGTAACAAATTGAAAACTTACCGAATCGGCATTGACACCAGCGCCAGGTGAGTAAGAATTCTTTCCACTAACAGTAAACAGTCCTTCCAAAAAGAGAGGGTCCTGGTGTTGGAGCGAGGCGCATTCCAGGAGGCCGGCACCGACGGCGTGCTGGCACGCCTGCGCGCCCAGCTAACCGAATTCACCGGGGCTCTGCGGCGCGTCGCCGAGCACGTGCTGACCGATCCGGCCGGCGCGGCCCGAGCGACGATCGTCGAACTCTCGGAGCGATCCGGAACCTCACCGGCGACAGTGACCCGGTTCTGCCGCGCCCTCGGCTTCGAGGGCTACGCGGACCTGCGCCTGGCCATCGCCGGCGAGACCGGAAGGGCCGCCCGCGCCTCCGGGTGGGCCGTGGACATCGGTCGCGAGATCACGCCCAGCGACCCGCTCGAGCGGGTCCTTGGCCAGATCATGGCGTCCGATACCCGGGCCATGCACGACACGGCGGCTATGACCGACCTGACCATGGTGGAGCGCGCGGCCGACGCCATCGCCGCCGCCAACCGGGTCGACATCTACGGCGCCTCGGGTTCGGCCCTCGTCGGTGGGGAGCTGCAATTCTCCCTGCACCGCATCGGGGTCGCCTCGTGGTACTGGACCGATGTCCACAATGGACTGGCAAGTGCGGCGTTGTTGCGCAAAGGCGATGTCGCGCTTGGTATCTCGCACTCGGGGCAGACTCGGGAGACCATCGAAATGGTCGCCGAGGCGGGCAGCCGAGGGGCGATAACCGTTGCCCTGACCAGCTTTCCGCGCTCGCCCCTGGCCGAGGTCGCCGACATCGTCCTGCTGACCGCGACCCAGGCCACCACGTTCCGGCCCGACGCCCTGTCGGCCCGGCACCCCCAACTCGTTGTCCTTGACCTGCTCTACATCGCGGTTGCCCAGCGCACACACGAACGCGCGCACGCCGCTTTCCAACGGACCGCGCAGGCGGTCGACGGTCACCGCCTCAGGGAGGTGGCGGCATGAATCCAAGCTCCAGTGCTTCGTCGAAGGCGCTGGCAGGGTCTTGCCCCTCGGGGGCAGGGCGTTTTCCCAGTTTTTCAAGCCATTCTCGTAGAGGATTCTCGCTAGAGGAGATGAGATGACTGTATCCCCCGAGGGGTCGTCGGATCTGTCCCGTCGTTCAGTGTTGAGGCGGGCCGCGGCTGCCGGGTTGCTGGTGACGCCGGCGGCCGGTCTGCTGGCGGCGTGCGGTGAGGACAAGCCGACCGACAGCACCGGCAGTGGTACCAAGACCGACAAGAACCCGTTCGGTATCGCCGACGACAGCACCGTCGAAGTTGTGATCTTCGATGGTGGGTATGGGCAGAAGTACGCCACCGACGGCCTGACCCCCAACTTCAAGACCGCCTTCCCGAAGTCGACGGTCAAGCACACCGCCACGCAGGACATCACGGCGTTGTTGCAGCCGCGGTTCCAGGGCGGCAACCCGCCGGAGTTCGTGAACAACTCGGGCACCAAGGCGATGGACTTCGGTGCGCTTGTCGCCGACGGCCAGCTCGCCGACCTCACCGAGCTCTGGGACGCCAAGTCCGTCGACGACCCGTCCAAGAAGGTCCGCGACACGGTCCTGCCGGGCACGGTGGAGGCCGGTTCGTTCAACGGCAAGCCGTTCGTTCTCTACTACGTGTCCACCGCGTTCGGGATCTGGTACTCCGGCAAGCAGTTCAAGGAGAACAGCTGGACCGCGCCGAAGACGTGGGACGAGTTCCTTGCGCTGTGCGAGAAGATCAAGGCGAAGGGCATCATCCCGTACGCCTACGCCGGTGGCAACGCCGC
>DASUXL010000012.1:0-4327 GCA_036377915.1 Candidatus Limnocylindrales bacterium | reverse complement strand
GCGCTTCGTCAACTGAAGCGCCTCGCGCGGCAGCGGGTCAGGCTGCGTCCGGAGCTGGATCCCGGCTCGCGCCCCGGCCAGCGGGTGTGTTGCACCCGGTGTCGGCAATCGGAGGAGGAAGCCTGGTTGCCTACAGCGGATGCAAACCGCGGCCGCACGGTCGATCCGCGCCTGCCTGAATGCCCCGCACACGAACCCCCAGGAGAGGGTTCGTGCAGCCTGCATCCGGCTGCGTCCGGCATCGGTCCGCCCAGCGCTAGGTGCGCTTCCGACTCCCCGCCGGCAGGATGCGCTTGCGCAGGCGGATGGCGGTCGGGGTCACCTCGACCAGCTCGTCGGCGGCGATGAACTCGATCGCCGACTCGAGGGTCATCCGGCGCGGCGGCGTCAGGCGCAGCGAGTCGTCGTGGCTGTGGGTCCGCATGTTGGTGAGCTGCTTGGCCTTGGTGGCGTTGACGTTCATGTCCCCTGGCCGCGCGTTCTCGCCCACGATCATCCCCTCGTAGACCTCGACGCCGGAACCGATGAACAGCACGCCGCGCTCTTCCAGGCCGATGAGCGCGTACGCGTTCGACAGCCCCGCCCGGTCGGCGACCAGCACGCCGCTGGTGCGGTGGGTGACCTCGCCGGCCCACGGCCCGTAGCCCTCGCCGAGCTGGTGCATGAGCGCGGTGCCGCGGGTATCGGTCATCAGCTGGCCGCGGTAGCCGATCAGCCCGCGGACCGGGATGATGAACTCCATGCGGACGCGCCCGTCGGCATCGGTCGACATCTGCTCCAGGCGTCCGCGCCGCCCGGCGAGCGCGGTCTGAACGGCCCCGATGTGCTCGGGCGGAATGTCGATGGTGACGCGCTCGTACGGCTCGCGGACCTCGCCGTCGGCCTCGTGGAGGATCACCTCGGGGCGCGAGATGGTCAGCTCGTAGCCCTCGCGCCGCATCTGCTCGATGAGCACCGCCAGCTGGAGCTCGCCGCGTCCGCGGACCTCGAACGTGTCGGCCGCATCGGTCGCCGAGACCTCGATCGAGACGTTGCCGAGCACCTCGCGGTCGAGGCGCGCCTTCAGCTGGCGGCTGGTGACGTACTGCCCGTCGCGCCCAGCGAGCGGCGAGGTGTTGACGCCGAACGTCATGCGCAGCGTGGGCGCATCGACGTCGAGTCGCGGCAGCGGGCGCGGGTCGGCCGGGTCGGTGATGGTGTCGCCGATGGTGATCTCGGGCAGCCCGGCGACGGACACGATCTCGCCCGGCCCTGCCTCCGCCACGTCGACCCGGTCGATGCCGTGCGCGGTCTGGAGCGTGGTCACCGATCCGGACAGGGCCACCGTGCGACCGGGCTCGATGGAGCCGTCGGCCGCCTCCGCCTCCTCGCGGACCACCACCACGCGCTGGCCGATGCGGATGCTGCCGTTGCGGATGCGTCCCACCGCCATGCGGCCCACGTAGTCGTTGGCGGCCAGGCTGGTGACGAGCAGCTGGAGCGGGTGGCCCGGGGAGTGGACCGGCGGCGGCGTGACCTCCACCAGCAGGTCGAGGAGCGGTCGCAGGTCGGTGCCCGGGGTCGCCAGGTCGCGGGTCGCGGTGCCCGCCTTGGCATTGGTGTAGACGACCGGGAACTCGATCTGGTGCTCGTCGGCGCCCAGGTCGATGAACAGCTCGTACACCTCATCGAGCACCTCCGCCGGCCGGGCATCGGCGCGGTCGATCTTGTTGAGCGCCACGATCACCGGCAGGCGCCGTTCCATCGCCTTGCCGAGCACGTAGCGCGTCTGCGGCAGCGGGCCCTCCGAGGCGTCGACCAGCAGCAGTACCGCGTCGACCATCAGCAGGCCGCGCTCCACCTCGCCGCCGAAGTCGGCGTGGCCGGGCGTGTCGACGATGTTGAGGCGCACGCCGCGATGGTCGATGGCCGTCTGCTTGGCGAGGATGGTGATCCCCTTCTCGCGCTCGAGGTCGCCGGAGTCCAGCACGCGGTCGACCAGCGCCTCGTTCTGCCGGAACGTGCCGGTCTGGCGCAGCAGGCCATCGACGAGGGTGGTCTTGCCGTGATCGACGTGGGCGATGATCGCCACGTCGCGCAGGTCGGCGCGAACGGCGATGGGCGGCGGGGTCTGGGTGGTCATGGGTATCGCTGAAGCGGCACCCGGGCCCTAACCAGCCGCCGCACAGCCGCCAGCCTTGGTCAATTCAGCGTTGACCGGGGAAATCCGGAGTGCTAGCATCCCTGCGCTCGTGTCCCTTCTTGCATCCCTCGGAAACACAGGGCGTTTTACGTCGAAGCGTCGGCGAATTGGGTTTGCCCTGCTTGCGGCAGTGTATGCCTCGTCCTTCAGCCAGCCAGCGCTGGCGACGGGTGGGTCGTATGCGTGGGGGAGTTGCAACTGGGAAAACACAAACTACCTCCCGGACGGGGATATTGAGCTTCGAGCGCACAGTTACCCCGGCGACGGCTGGGGCGACGGAGTGAAGAACTCGTTCAATGACCGCATCACGGCCGCGATCAATCGGATGGACGGTTACCTGAGCCAGGCGGGATACGTGATCCCCTACGCGTTCTATCGCATTCCCGATGGCGCGGTTGGGGAGGACATCCTCGTTCAACAGGCCAACCTTTTGCCGCACTGGTGGGGTCTGTCGAGTACGTATTCGCTCAACGGCTGGAGTGCCTGCAGAATGCATGACGCGGCTGACGAGCCAGTGATCTGGTCCAAGGTTGAGACCGCATTCTACGATCACTGGTTCACGCAGGACGATTCTCGCCGGAGCCTCTGGGAGAGTTGTCAGGCAAACAACTTCCTCCCCATATACACATGCAATAAGAAGCAAGACTTCGAAAGCATCCTGATGCATGAGTTCGGGCACGCCCTGCAACTCTGGCATCCGCAGTGGGTTGACGCCCACCAACCCGGTCTTAGTCCGGACGCGGCTGCAATAGCAGCTTGCTCCTCGCCGACGGACCGGGCCACGATGTGCGAAAACGTGGCACAAGAGTACCGGAGCAGCGGTCGAACGCTCCACGCGTGGGATCGTGAATCGCTCCGCGTACTCGAGACCAAGCACTGAGCACGTCGATGCGAGTTCGGGGCAGGCCATCGATATGGGGCTTTGGCTTAGGGGCCATGATCATGGCGGGATTCCTGATTGGCGTCGCTGGTCCCTCGGCTGACGGCACAGGCTGCACCGCAAATCTACACTTCGAGCCAGCGGTAGGGCACGCCTCGCATAGTGAGGCTTTCGCGAGTCTGGCGGAGCACTTCTCCCGGCAGGGCCTCGCCGGGCTTCCAGCCGAACAGGCGACCGAAGTCGTGGTCTCCGAGGCAGCCGCCGCTCTTAGCTTGGTCGCCGCAGCGGCGCCAGATGGCGATGGAACGTACGAGTACGTTATCGCTGGCATCAAGGCGGGCGAGTTCACTATCCGCCCGGCATATGACGGTTGGGCGATCGACCACGTCAGCGTTGTGGTCCCAGCGGCGGTCTGCGATGAGCTGCTTGCCCGTTCACGATCGGCCGGGTAGACGCGCTTTCATCTTGCGACGCAGGCTGTCAAACGTGGCCAGTAAGCCTCCAGTCCGCCTTGCGACACTAGGCTGTGTGGTCGTGGTCCTCTTGCTAGGCTGCATTTCACCGCGCCCGCCTGCCCCATCCGGAATCCGCTCTTCAGCGCCAGCTAGTGGGGCCATTTGCCAAGGAGGTGGCGGATGCTGGTCACCAGGCCCGTCGGGCGTGCTGGTGGTGCCCACGTGCCCGCCGCCTGGCGACTGCGGGGAGGGCGTCGCACATCAGGATCGTTTCTATGCCCTTTCCTGCTGGGGCGTCGTGTCCGACGCGGTCGGCGAAGCCGTGGTTGCGACCGGTGACACCGTGTTCCGTGAGGCTCGCGCCATCACAGGACTACCGCCTGAGTTCTGGCTTGCCGTCCGTGGTGATCTCCCGTGTCGACCGGCCGATGGCGCGCCGCTTGCCCATACCTGGTATCTGATCGCGTTCGGCGATGTGCCGTCTGAGGTGCAGCAAGAACACGGGGCCCGGATTTCGAGCGTAGTTATCGCGCCGTGAGGGGTACCCACAGGTCTGATACTGAGATCTCGACGGACGTGGTTGGCAGGACCGGCAGCGCAGCGCGACCTTTGGAGCGCGGTGTGGGGTCGTCCGCATAAGCCACTCGCCAAGCAGGGTCTTGAGCTCGGCCTAGCCGCTGGTCTGGGGTCAATAGAGTCGGGTGCGGTCGCGCGCGCCGAGCAGCTCGCGCACGCCGCTGCAGGCCGTGGCCTGATAGGCGGGCGTTGTCGTTCAGCACGCGCTCGAGGTCGCCGCCGACCTCGAAGGGT
>DASUXL010000011.1:0-37101 GCA_036377915.1 Candidatus Limnocylindrales bacterium | reverse complement strand
CTTCCAGATCGTTCCTTCGCAACGGTTCGAGCGCTACACCAACGCGGGCCCGCTCGACATCTACCGCGTGCTGCGGGCCACCAATCCCAGCCCGTACATGTACCTGCTGCATTTCGACGGCTTCGACATCGTCGGTTCGTCGCCCGAGGCGCACCTGAAGATCACGATCGAGGGGGACGGGACGCGCCGGGCGCTGCTGCACCCGATCGCCGGGACCAAGCCGCGCGGGCAGACGCCGGAAGAGGACGCGTCCCTGGCGGCCGAGCTCATCTCCGACCCGAAGGAGCGGGCCGAGCATGTGATGCTGGTCGACCTGGGGCGCAACGATCTGGGCCGGGTGTGCCGCACCGGCACGGTGGAGGTTCCGGAGTTCGCCACCATCGAGCGGTACAGCCACGTGATGCACATCGTCTCCACGGTCGTGGGGGAGTTGCGCGACGACTGCTCGGCGGTGGACGCGATCGCGGCGACGTTCCCGGCGGGCACGCTTTCCGGTGCGCCGAAAGTCCGGGCGATGGAAATCATCGAAGAGCTCGAGCCGACCCGTCGTGGCCTTTACGGTGGCACCGTAGGCTATTTCGGTTTCGGGGGTGACCTGGACATGGCGATCGCGATCCGCACCGCGCTGCTGCGCGATGGCAAGGCTTTCGTGCAAGCGGGCGGCGGCGTCGTCGCCGACTCGGACCCGCACACGGAGGAGCTGGAGTCGAGGAACAAGGCGATGGCGGTGCTCGCCGCGATCGCGACCGCCGAGACGCTGCAGGCAGCGCGATGATCACGGCGAGCCGTTCCCGGCTTATCGCGCTGGCCATGATTCTGGTCGGGGCGGGACTGGTGTGGTTCAACGCCAGCGACGACATGCGTTCGGGCACCCGGAGCGTCTCCCTTGTCGCCCTCGCCGCCGGCGGCGCCTTGCTCGCCACCAAGGGCAGGGCGCGGCGCCTGGTGTCGTTCACGCTGGTGCTCGCCGGCTTGATCCTGACGTTGGGCGGCAACACGATAGCCATTGTCTCCGGGCTGTTCGTCACGATCGGTGGCGTCATCGCGGTCGTGGCCTGCCCGACGTGGCCGGTGATGGGTGTGCGCTTCGAGCGGCGGGTCGCGCCGGAGGACATGGATCTGTGGGCCGCTCTGGATCGCGGAGAAGACCCAACAAGCATCCCACCACGTTGATCTCGGAGAGGCTTCGTGACGGACCGGTGAGGATTCGCGCCGCGGTCGAGACGGGCGTGGCTGAGCTGTTCCCTGATCCGGACGTCGTCGGGGCCTGGACGCTGTTCATCAACGGTGTCGCGCAGTCGCATGTGGACCTCAACGACCCGCAGCTGGTCGCCTTCGACTATGTGCGGCGCATGGCCGACATCATCGATACCCTCGCGCCGCCGGGCGCGCTGGAGATGCTTCATCTTGGCGGCGGCGCGATGACCTTGCCGCGTTGCTTTGCCCGGATGCGGCCGGGGAGCCTGCAGACGGTGGTGGAGCTCGACGCCGATCTGCTGCGGCTGGTGCTTGAGTACCTGCCGCTGGACGACTCCGAGCAGGAAGTGATCGAGACCGTGGTGGGGGACGCCGCCGTCGAGCTTGCGACAAGCAGCCCGCACGGTTTCGACGTGATCGTCGCCGACGTGTTCCAGGGGGCCAGGGTGCCGGAGCAGGTTGGCACGCTCGAGTTCGCTCGGGCGGCGGTGCGCGCGCTGCGGCCGGGCGGCTGCTATGTGGCGAACATCATGGACGGGCCTCCGCTGGAGTTCGCCCGGGGGCAGGCGGCGGTGCTGCGGGAGGCTTTCGCTCAGGTGGCGGTGGTCGCCGACGCGGCCGTGCTGCGCGGGCGGCGGCACGGGAACGTGTTGCTCGCCGCGGGTGATCGCTCGGTGGACGTGGTGCGGCTGGCTCGGCGCATGGCGGCGGATCCGTTCGCGGTCCGGGTGGAGCACGGCGATCGGCTTGATCGATTCCTCGCCCGATAGGTATGTCCCAGTTTGGCCGGGGATATGCGGGCTAGGGGCGTGCATTATGCACCAAGCGATTGGGTGAGGCACGCCATACCCCACAGACCTTGCGCGACGTGGACTGCCTAGCATCGGCGCATGGCACCCGGACACGAAAGCACCGGTAGCGGCGACGTGCTGGACGAGATCATCGCGGGCGTTCGTGAGGACGTGGAGGCGCGGCAGCGCTTGGTGGCCCTTGAGGAAGTCAAGAAGCTGGCGGGCGTGGCGGTCGCGCCCCGCGATGCTTACGCGGCCCTGCGCCGCCCCGGCGTGGGCGTTATCGCCGAGGTGAAGCGGTCCTCGCCGTCAAAGGGGCAGCTGGCCGAGATTCCCGACCCGGCCGAGCTGGCAAGCGAGTACGCGGCGGGCGGTGCGCGTTGCGTCAGCGTCCTGACCGAGGGCCGATGGTTCGGCGGCTCCCTCGACGACCTTGCCGCGGTGCGAGCACGCATCGACATTCCCGTGCTGCGCAAGGATTTCATCGTCTCGGCCTACCAGGTGCACGAGGCGCGGGCCTGGGGCGCGGACCTGGTCCTGCTGATCGTGGCGGCCCTTGAGCAGAAGGTGCTCACCGGGCTGCTCGACCGGATCGAGTCGCTGGGCATGACCGCTCTGGTCGAGGTCCACACCGAGGAGGAGGCGGACCGGGCGATGGAGGCCGGCGCCCGGGTCATCGGCGTGAACGCGCGCGACCTGAGGACCCTGGAGGTGGATCGTTCGGCGTTCGAGCGGATCGCGCCGGGTTTGCCCAACAACGTCATTAAGATCGCTGAGTCGGGTGTGCGCGGGCCGCTCGACCTGATCCGCTACGCCTCGGCCGGCGCCGACGCCGTGCTGGTCGGCGAGGGGTTGGTGACCCAGAAGAGCCCGCGCGAGGCCGTCGCGGAGCTGGTCAACGCCGGAAACCATCCGGCCACCCCGCGGCCCGCACGTTAGGGAGGTTCCGCCCATGCAACCGGATGCGACCGGACACTTTGGACCGTTCGGTGGGCGTTTTGTGCCGGAGGCGCTGATCGCCGCCCTCGACGAGCTGGACGCGCACTACCGCAAGGCGATGAAAGACCCGGTCTTCGTCAACGAATTCGAACGGATGTTGCGCGAGTATGCCGGTACCCCCTCAATGCTTTATGAAGCGACAAGGCTCTCCGAGCATGCGGGTGCGCGCATCTTCCTCAAGCGCGAGGATCTCAACCACACCGGGGCGCACAAGGTGCGCAACGTGCTCGGGCAGGCGCTGCTGACCAAGCGGATGGGCAAGCCGCGGGTGATCGCCGAGACCGGCGCGGGGCAGCACGGGGTGGCGGCGGCGACCGCCGCGGCATACCTCGACCTGGAGTGCGTCGTGTACATGGGCGCGATCGACTGCAAGCGCCAGGAGCTCAACGTCGCGCGGATGAACATCCTTGGGGCGACCGTGATTCCGGTCACCAACGGCTCTCAGACGCTCAAGGACGCCCTCAACGAGGCGTTGCGGGACTGGGTGGCCAACGTCGACCACACCCACTACCTGATCGGCACGTCGGCGGGTCCGGCCCCGTTCCCGGAGATGGTGCGCGACTTCGTGCGCGGCATCGGGGTCGAGGCGCGCGAGCAGTGCCTTGAAAAGATCGGCGCGCTGCCGGACGCGGTGGCGGCGTGCGTGGGCGGCGGCTCCAACGCGATCGGCATCTTCCACGCGTTCATCCCGGACGAGTCGGTACGGCTGTACGGGTTCGAGGCCGGCGGGGAGGGCGTGGCCTCTGGCAGGACCGCAGCGAGCATCACCGCCGGAAGCGTCGGGGTGCTGCACGGGGCGCGGACCTACCTGCTGCAGGACGAGGACGGCCAGACCGTGGAGTCCCACTCCATCTCGGCCGGGCTCGACTACCCGGCGGTCGGGCCGGAGCACTCGTGGCTGCACGACGCCGGCCGGGCGATCTACGAGCCGGTCGACGACGCCGAGGCGATGCAGGCGTTCGGCCTGCTGTGCCGGACCGAGGGGATCATCCCGGCGATCGAGAGCGCCCACGCGCTGGCCGGCGCGCTTCGCGTCATTCCCGCGCTCAAGGCCGAGCTGAGCCGCGACCCGGTGGTCGTGGTGAACCTGAGCGGGCGCGGCGACAAGGACATGCACACCGCCATCGACTACTTTGGACTCCTGAAATGACTGTGGCATCGGCGTTTTCAAAGGGGCGCCCGGCGCTGGTCGGCTACCTGCCGGCGGGTTTCCCGACGGTCAAGGAGGCAATCTCAGCGATCCGCGCGATGATCGAGTCAGGCGTGGACCTTGTCGAGCTTGGCCTGCCCTACTCCGACCCGGTGATCGACGGCCCGGTCATCCAGCGCGCGACGGAGAAGGCCCTGGCGGGTGGGGTACGGACCAAGGACGTGCTGCAAACCGTTGCGGCCGTTGCGGATCTGGGGGTACCGGTGGTGGTGATGACCTACTGGAACCCGGTTGACCGCTACGGGGTGCAGGCGTTCGCCCGCGACCTCGCGTCGGCCGGTGGCGCCGGGCTGGTCACCCCGGATCTGATCCCGGACGAGGCGGACGAGTGGCTTGCCGCCTCGGACGAGCACAAGCTGGATCGCGTCTTCCTGGTGTCGCCGAGCTCGACAGATGAGCGGATCGCCAAGACGGTGGCGGTGTGCCGGGGCTTCGTCTATGCCACCGCCCTGATGGGCGTCACCGGTGTGCGGGAGCAGACCTCAAGCGCCGCACCGAAACTGGTCGCCCGGGTCAAGCAGGTCACGGACCTGCCGGTCGGTGTCGGCCTGGGCGTGCGCGACGCGGCGCAGGTGGCCGAGGTCGCCTCGTTCGCCGACGCGGTCATCGTCGGCAGCGCGCTGGTTTCGGCCCTTGGCGACCGGGGCGAGCAGGGCCTGCGCGAGCTGACCGCTCACCTGGCATCCGGTCTGCCGAAGTGACGCAAGCCCACGGGGGGCGCCACGCCAGCTGGCTTGAACTCTTTTTCGACCTGGTCGTGGTCGCGGCGGTGGTGCAGCTTGCGCACACCCTGCACGGCGACCCGGGCCTTGGCGACATCGCCATCTTCGCCGCGCTCTACCTGGCGGTGTGGATGGCGTGGACGTCGTTCACGCTCTACGCCAACGTCGCCGGGGACGCGACGCAGCGGCGCTTCATGATGCTGGCGATGTTCGGCATCGCCGTGATGGCGGCATCGGTGCCGCAGGCCACGGCCGCCCGCGCCAACATCTTCGCCGGCGCCTACATCCTGGTGCGCATCCTCGCGACCCGGACCTGGGCCCGGACCCGGCAGATGCTGGTGGCCTGGCCCTCGGTACAGGCGGGCAGCGGCATCTTGCCGTGGATCGTCTCGCTGTTCGTCCCGGCGCCGTGGAAGTTCGTGCTGTGGGGCGTGGGCCTGGCGGCCGACCTGCTGCTGCCGATCCTGTTGGGCGGCAAGGAACCTGACGTGCGCGTGCCCGCGTGGGTCCAGCGCAGGATCGACCGGCAGCCGGACCCGGCGCGCTCGCAGCAGCGCTTGCTCACCCGGGTTGCCCGGCTCGACCTGCCGCACCTCGCCGAACGGCTCGGGCTGTTGCTGATCATCGTGCTGGGCGAGGCGGTCATGCAGCTGGTCAACGCCGCCGCCGACACCGAATGGGACGCCGGCCTCGTCACCGTCGCCACCGGCGGGTTCCTGCTGCTGTTCCTGCTCTGGTTCCCGATCTTCAGGTGGGGGTTCGTCGCCAGCGGCGGCCGGGATCTGCCGGTCCGGCTGGTGATGCCGTTGCACTACACCAACACCGCCAGCCTGACGGCGATCGCGGCGGGCCTGGGGTCGCTGACCGCGCACTCGCACGGCCACGTCCCGGCAGGTGTGCGGTGGCTGCTGTGCGGCGGGGTCGCGGTCTATTTCGCGGCGGTGGTGCTCGGCGCCGTGATCATGAGTTCCGGCTGGTGGCACGTGCTCGCGCTCGCGGCGATCACGGTTGCCCTGCCGGTGATGCTCGGCCTGCTCGGCGCGGACCTGCCGGCGCCGGTGCTCACCTGGCTGGTAGTGGCGATCGTCGCGGGTCAGGTGGCTTTCGCGCTCTGGGACGAGCGCCGCAAAAGCCTGGCCCGGTAGATCGGGTAGCCGATGACGACGAGCAGCGACAGCAGCGGGGCTTTGAACAAAACATAATCAGCAATGGGTACCGCGACAGCCGCCAGATATTGCCACGAGGGAGCCGACGGGGGTTTGCGCCGGGGCGACCACGGTGTGAGCTTCCACGGTTTGGCGATCGACAGCCAAGCCTGGAACGCCAGGGCGCTCACCATCAGCAGCGAGCCGGCCACCAGCGCCCAGCTCGGCCGGGTGTCGAGGTTCGGGCTCAGGATGAACACGCCCACATAGAGCTGGCTGATCGTGATCGCCGCTTTGGCGAGCACCCACCAGTAGCGGAAGTAGCCCCACGGCGTGAGCGCGCTGAGCATGAAGCCGGCGAACGCCGCCGACGTTCCCAGGTGCCGCAGCAGTTGGCCGTCGATGACCCGGGCGGCCTCGAACGCCGAAGTGTCGTTGTTGGACAGTCCCCAGATCAGGAGCGTCGCCAGGGCCAGGGCCATGCTCATCCAGCCGACCCCGGTCAGGACGTGGAACCAGACGAGGAGATGGCGTGCGTTCACCCGGCCATGCTTGCCGCCGGGCGCGGCGGGTTGCATCCGGGAAAGGCCCGATGAAACCCTGAGTTCTGTGATCCCCCAGGACCTGTCCGACCGGTACAGCGGCTGGAGGTGGGAGGTGGCCTACCACTTCCACCCCGGCCACCCCACCTACCGGCTGACCCGTGACGGCTCGCTGCTGTTCCTCAAGCTGCACCCGACCGGCTCGGCGATCGCCGACGAGGCGGTGCGGCTGCGGTGGGCGCAGGAGTACCTGCCGGTCCCGCGGCTCCTGGAGTACGGCTCCGACGGGGACTACGACTGGCTGCTGACCGAGGGACTGGCCGGAGTCGATGCCACCCATCCGGTCGCCGATCCGCGGGCGCTCGTGGTGGCGCTGGGCGAGGGTTTGCGCGCCTTCCACGCGGCGGCTCCGCCGCTGGAGTGCCCGTTCACCTTCTCCGCCGCGACCGCGGTCGAGCACGTGCGGGGAAGGCTTGCGGCGGGGCTGATCGATCCGTCGCGCGACTTCCACGCCGAGCACACCGGTCTGAGCCCGCAGGAGGCGGTGCGGCGGTTCGTCGCGCTGACGCCGCGGACCGAGGAGCTGGTGGTGTGCCACGGCGACTACTGCCTGCCCAACGTGATGCTGGAGGACGGCAAGGTGACCGGCTATCTGGATCTTGGCTGGCTGGGGGTGGCGGACCGCTGGCTGGACCTTGCCGCGTGCGCTTGGAGCTGCGATTTCAATCTTGGGCCGGGCCATGGTGCGCTGCTGTTCGAGGCGTATGGGGTACCGCTCGACGAAGATCGGCTGGCCTGGGCGCGGCTCCTTTACGATCTTCGCTAGAGTTGCTCCCGAGGGCTGGTGTTTTCGGCAGGGGACGGTAGTGTTCGCTCCCGTGATACTCGCGAGCATTCCGAGCCCGTCGACGGCCGTTTGGAACCTCAACCTCGGCTTCGTCACCATTCCGCTACGGGCTTATGCGCTGTGCATCATCGCCGGCATCGTCGTTGCCTGCATCGTCACCGATCGACGGATGCGCAGCCGGGGCACGCCCCCATGGCTCGTCCTCGACATCGCGATGTGGGCGGTGCCGTTCGGCATCGTGGGCGCCCGGATCTACCACGTGTTCAGCTCGCCGGACAACTACTTCGGCCACGGCTGGGACGGTGTCGTCAACGCTCTCAAGATCTGGGAGGGCGGCCTGGGCATCTGGGGCGGTGTGGCCGGTGGCGCGCTCGGCGCCTGGATCGCCTGCCGCCAGCTGGGGCTGAGCTTCACCTTCGTCGCCGACTGCATCGCGGTCGGGCTGCCGCTGGCACAGGCGGTCGGCCGCCTCGGCAACTGGTTCAACAACGAGCTTTACGGTGGCCGCACCGAGCTGCCGTGGGGTTTAAAGGTGCACCAGATGTCGACCGGCGCTCCCGGCGATCCGCCCGTGGGCACCGCGCTCACCGGACCCGACGGCCAGCCGCTGCTACTGGAGGGGACGTATCACCCGACCTTCCTCTACGAGCTGCTGTGGAACCTCGGCGTGGCCGGGCTGGTCTTCTGGCTCGACAGGAAGTACAAGTTCGGCAAGGGCCGCGCCTTCGCGCTCTACGTCATGGCGTACACGGCCGGCCGGGCCTGGATCGAGATGATGCGCACCGACGACGCCGAGATCATCGGCGGGCTGCGGCTCAACGTGTGGACCTCGATCCTGGTGTTCCTTGGCGCGCTTGCCTACTTCCTGGTCAAGAAGGGCCCGCAGGAGTTCGTGGTCCCGGCGACCGAGGGCAAGGGCTTCCAGACCGTGACCGAGGAGGAGTTCCGCGCCTACCAGGCTTCGGAGAAGCCGGCGCAGGATGGGGACGAGCCGCAGGCGCAGGCTGACGAAGAAGACAAACCCGAGCAACAATCGGAGTCGGAAGAGTCGGAGACCAAGGAGTCGGAGACCAAGGAATCTGACGCAGCGGCTAGCAAGGATTGACAACGATGTATAGCGCGGTGGTGGTCGGCGCCGGGGTGGGCGGCCTGGCGATCGCCGGGTCGCTCGCACGCTCCGGGTGGCGGGTGACGCTCCTTGAGCGTTCGGACCGCCTGCGTGCCGGCCGCGCCGCGCTCTTCCTGTGGCCCAACGCCGTCGCCGCGCTGCGCTCGCTCGGCCTGGGCGCCGGTCTCGACGCGATCGGCACCGAGGTTCCGGCGGGCGGGATCCGCCGCCCCGACGGGCAGTACGTTGCCCAGCCCACGCCGGCCGTCCGTCCTGTGGTGGTGCACGCCGAGGACCTGCACGACACGCTCATCGCCGGGCTCGGCGAGCGCATCGACATCCGCACCGGCATCACCGTGCGCAGCGTGCACCTGCGCCCGGGCGAGCGGCCCGAGGTGGGCGACGGCACGAACACGTGGGACGCCGAGCTGATCGTCGCCGCCGACGGCGCGGAGAGCTTCGTGCGTTCCCGCCTTGCCCCCAACTCGCAGGCGATCAGCTCCGGCTTCTCGGCCTGGCGCGCGGTGATCCCTTGGTACAGGGCGCCAAGGCTGCCCGACGACGCGATGCTCACCGGCGAGACGATCGGCGGGGGATACAGATTTCAGGCCGCCTCCCTGGGCCACCGCGGCAGCTCCGGCGGTTCCACGCGGGGCGGCATCTACTGGACGGCGACCGTTGCCGGTGCGGCCCGGCCCGAGGCGGCCGCGACCCAGTTGACGTTCCTGCGGCGCTGGTTCGCCGGCTGGCACCAGCCCATCGGGGATCTGCTCGCCGCCACCGAGCCGGACGACCTGTCGCAGCAGGACGGGCGGCAGCTGCGCCCGGGCCCAAGCGATCTGGCTTTCACGTGCGGGGTGGGCGGGTTCGTGTTGCTGGGCGATGCCGCGCATGCCATGCCGCACCACCTGAACCAGGGCGCCGGTCTGGCGCTTGAGGATGCGGCGACGCTGCAGGCGCTCGTGGGGGCGGGCGGCGCGACGCTTGAGGCGGGGATGCGGGAGTATGCGGCGCAGCGCAAGCGCCGCGTTGCCGTGGTGGCGGGCCAGACACGCAAGGTGGGGGCGACGCTGTTCCCGCCGCGGGGCGCGTTCTTCACGCGCACCAGGGAAAGGGCGTTCCGATCGCTGACGCCACGGGTTCTGGAGAAGGCGGCGGCGGCCGCCGCGGAGTGGGCGCCACCGGCGTAAGGCAATGAGGCTTATGTCACATGAGCCCGAAAAGCGCATGACATCTGTTGGAAACAGGCCGTTGCGAGCACGGACTTTGTTTGGACGGCCATTCGGGTCTCACCATTTGGATCTGTGATCAATCCGCGTCTAGCGGGCTCACCGGGTGTTTAACGTAGACTCAACCAACCAACACCCTGGGCCGACGTCGTCCCGGTATCACCACACCATGACGACGCGAGGAGGCCCGGTGCGCGCTCTTTACGACCCGGCGTTCGAACATGACTCCTGCGGTGTTGCCTTTGTAGCCGACGTCGCCGGACGGCGGAGCCATGACGTGGTCGAGATGGGCCTGGCGGCGCTGCGCCGGCTCGATCACCGCGGCGCTCGCGGGGCCGAGACCACCACCGGTGATGGGGCGGGGATCCTGCTGGGCATCCCCGACGCGTTCCTGCGCGAGGCGGTCGGCTTCGAGCTTCCCGAGCCTGGGTTCTACGCCACCGGCCTGGTTTTCCTGCCGACCAACGGCGCCGACGAGGCCCGTGCGCTGACCGTGCTGGAGAAGTACGCGCTTGTCGAGGGCGCCGACATCCTGGGCTGGCGGGACGTGCCGGTCGACCCGGAGGGGCTGGGTGCCACCGCAGACCGGGCGCGCCCGCGCATCCGGCAGGTGTTCCTTGCCGCGCACCGGCTCGACACCCTGGAGCCGTTGAGCGGGCTGGAGCTGGAGCGGGTCGCCTTCTGCGTGCGCAAGCAGGTGGAGCGGGAGACCAGCGAGCGCGGGGTGCCGCTGTACTTCCCGTCGCTGTCCGGCCGGACGATCGTCTACAAGGGGATGCTGACCCCGGACCAGCTGGGCGAGTTCTACCCCGAGCTGCACGACCCGCGGGTGGCAAGCGCCATCGCGCTGGTGCACTCGCGCTTCTCCACCAACACCTTCCCGAGCTGGCCGCTGGCCCACCCGTATAGGTACATCGCCCACAATGGTGAGATCAACACGGTGCGGGGCAACGTGAACTGGATGCGTGCCCGTGAGGCGCTGCTGCAGAGCTCGCTGATCCCGGGCCACCTGCGCCGGCTGTTCCCGATCTGCACCCCGGGCGCGTCCGACTCGGCCAACTTCGACGAGGTGCTGGAGCTGCTGCATCTGGCCGGGCGCAGCCTGCCGCACGCGCTGCTGATGATGATCCCGGAGGCGTGGGAGAACGACCCGCTGATGGACCCGGCGAAGAAGGCGTTCTACCAGTTCCACGCGAGCCTGATGGAGCCGTGGGACGGGCCGGCCAGCGTGGCGTTCACCGACGGCACGCTCGTCGGGGCGGTGCTGGACCGCAACGGCTTGCGCCCGGGGCGATGGTGGCGCACCAGCGACGGGCTGGTGGTGCTGGGCAGCGAGGCGGGCATGCTCGACCTGGACCCGGAGACGATCGTCGCGAAGGGGCGGTTGGAGCCGGGCAAGATGTTCCTCGTCGACACCTCGCAGGGCAGGGTGGTCGAGGACCACGAGATCAAGGCGCAGCTGGCGGCGCAGAAGCCTTACGGCGACTGGTTGCACGCCGGTCTGATGCACCTTGAGGGGTTGCCCGAGCGGGAGCACGCGGTCTATGCGCACGACTCGGTGCAGCGGCGGCAGCAGACCTTCGGCTACACCGAGGAGGAGCTGAAGGTGATGCTGGCGCCGATGGCGCGCAACGGGGCGGAACCGTTGGGCTCCATGGGCACCGACACCCCGATCTCGCCGCTGTCGACCCGGCCGCGGCTGCTCTACGACTACTTCCATCAGATTTTCGCGCAGGTGACCAACCCGCCGCTGGACGCGATCCGTGAGGAGCTGGTCACCAGCCTTTCCAGCACCATCGGGCCGGAAGGCAACCTGCTCAACGTCGGGCCGGCGAGCTGCAGGCAGATCGTCCTCCCGTACCCAGTAATTGATAATGACGAATTGGCGAAGATCCTTTCGATCAATGAGGACGGCGACATGCCCGGCTTCAAGGCCGTGCGCGTCTCCGGGCTGTACCCGTTGCGCGACGGGGCCAAGGGGCTCAAGGGCCGCCTGGTGGAGATCTGCCGGCACGTCTCCGAGGCGATCGAGGACGGGGTGCGCATCCTGGTGCTGTCCGATCGCGACAGCACCGCCGATCTGGTGCCGATCCCGTCGCTGCTGCTGACCGCCGCCGTGCACCAGCATCTGGTGCGGGAGCAGACCCGCACGCAGGTGGCGCTGATCGTGGAGTCGGGCGACTGCCGCGAGGTGCATCACGCGGCCGTGCTGATCGGTTACGGCGCCGCCGCGGTCAACCCGTACCTGGCTTTCGAGAGCGTCGAGGACCTGATCGCGACGGGCGCGCTGGACCTGACCCCGGAAAAGGCGATCCGCAACGTCGCCAAGGCTCTGGGCAAGGGCATCCAGAAGGTGATGTCCAAGATGGGCATCTCCACGGTCTCTTCCTATTGCGGTGCACAGGTTTTCGAGGCGGTCGGGCTTGGCTCGAAGCTGGTGGAGCGCTACTTCACCGGTACCCCCACAAAGATTGAAGGAATCGGGCTCGCCGAGATCCACGCCGAGGTCGCGGTGCGGCACGCGGTCGCCTACCCGGTGAACCAGGCCGAGCAGACGCACCGGCGCCTTGAGGTGGGCGGCGAGTGGCAGTGGCGCCGCGAGGGCGAGCTGCACCTGTTCAACCCGGAGACGGTGTTCCTGCTGCAGCACTCCACGCGCTCCAAGCAGTTCGACGTGTTCCGCGACTACACCTCCAAAGTGGACGAGCTTGCCGAGCAGGCCGGTTCGCTGCGCGGGTTGTTGCGCTTCAAGGAGACCCAGCCGATCCCGCTGGAGGAGGTGGAGCCGGCCAGCGAGATCGTCAAGCGCTTCGCCACCGGCGCCATGTCCTACGGCTCGATCTCGGCCGAGGCGCACGAGTCGCTGGCGATCGCCATGAACCGCCTGGGCGGCAAGTCGAACACCGGCGAGGGTGGCGAGGATCCCGCGCGGCTTCGCGATCCGGCCAAGCGCAGCGCGGTCAAGCAGGTCGCGAGTGGACGGTTCGGCGTGACCACCGAGTATCTTGTGCACGCCGACGACATCCAGATCAAGATGGCCCAGGGCGCCAAGCCGGGCGAGGGCGGCCAGCTGCCGGGCAACAAGGTGTGGCCGTGGATCGCCAAAACCCGTTACGCCACACCGGGTGTCGGGCTGATCTCGCCGCCGCCGCACCACGACATCTACTCGATCGAGGATCTTGCTCAGCTCGTCTACGACCTCAAGTCGGTCAACCCGGCGGCGCGCGTGCACGTCAAGCTGGTCTCCGAGGTGGGTGTCGGGACGGTGGCGGCCGGGGTGGCAAAGCTCAAGGCCGACGTCATTTTGATTTCAGGACATGACGGGGGTACCGGTGCCTCGCCCCTGAATTCGCTAAAGCACGCGGGCACGCCGTGGGAGCTGGGGCTGGCCGAGACCCAGCAGACCTTGCAGCTCAACGGTTTGCGGGACAGGGTGACATTGCAGGTGGACGGGCAGCTCAAGACCGGCCGTGACGTCGTCGTCGCCGCCCTGCTCGGCGCCGAGGAGTACGGGTTCGCCACCGCGCCGCTGATCGTCGCGGGCTGCGTCCTGATGCGCGTGTGCCACCTCGACACCTGCCCGGTCGGCATCGCCACGCAGAACCCGGTGTTGCGGGAGCGGTTCAGCGGCAAGCCCGAGTTCATCGAGACGTTCTTCCTGTTCCTCGCCGAGCAGGTGCGCGAGTACCTTGCGGCGCTTGGGTTGCGCAGCATCGACGAGGCGGTCGGCCGGGCCGACCTGCTCAGGTTCGCCGGTGCCCCGCTGCACTGGAAGGCGGGCGGGCTCGACCTGTCACCCGTCCTTGCCACTTTCGGCGGGCCGCGGCGCAAGCTGCGCGACCAGGATCACAGGCTGGCCGAGGCGTTCGACCAGCAGCTGCTGCCGCTGCTGACCGGCAAGGGCGTGCGCAAGACGGTGGAGGTGCGCAACGTGCACCGCAGCGTCGGCGCGATGCTCGGCGGCGAACTTGCCCGCCGCTTCGGCACCCTGCCCGACGGCACCATCGACGTGACCCTCAACGGGACCGCCGGGCAGTCGTTCGGAGCCTTTGTGCCGCAAGGGATTACGCTGCGGCTGATCGGTGACGCCAACGACTACCTGGGCAAGGGGCTCTCGGGCGGGCGGCTGGTGGTCCGGCCGCCGCTGACCGCCGGCTTCGCCGCAGAGGAGAACATCATCGCCGGCAACACGCTGCTGTATGGGGCCACGAGCGGGGCGGCGTTCCTGCGCGGGCGGGTCGGGCAGCGCTTCGCGGTGCGCAACTCGGGCGCGGTCGCCGTGGTCGAGGGCGTGGGCGACCACGGATGCGAGTACATGACCGGCGGCACGGTGGTCGTGCTCGGGCCGGTGGGGCGCAACTTCGCCGCCGGCATGTCCGGCGGGGCGGCGTATGTGCTCGACCTGGATCCGATCTCGGTCAACCGGGAGCTGGTCGACCTGCGCCCGGTCACCGACGACGCCGAGCTTCGGGCGCTGGTCGAGCAGCACTACAAGGAGACCGACTCGGCGGTGGCGACGGTGCTGCTGTCCGCCTGGGACGCCGGCCGCTTCACCGCCGTGGTGCCGCGGGACTACCAGCGCGTCCTCGAGGTGATGCGCGCCGCTTCGGCCGAAGGCCGGGACGTTGACGCCGCCGTCATGGAGGTGGCTCGTGCCTGACCCCAACGGTTTCCTGCGCTACGACCGCAGGCTCCCCGCGCGCCGGCCGGTGCCGGTGCGCATTCGTGACTGGCGGGAGGTCTATCCGCCCGCCTCGGACGAGCTCGTCAGCGAGCAGGCGAGCCGGTGCATGGACTGCGGCATCCCGTTCTGCCACGACGGCTGCCCGCTTGGCAACCGCATCCCCGACTGGAACGACCTGGTGCGCACCGGCGCCTGGGACCTGGCGCTGGAGTCGTTGCACGCCACCAACAATTTCCCCGAGTTCACCGGGCGGCTGTGCCCGGCGCCGTGCGAGGCATCCTGCGTGCTGGGGATCGGCGCCACCCAACCGGTGACCATCAAGCAGATCGAGGTCTCCATCGCCGACCGGTTCGACTTCCAGCCTCGCCCGGCGACGTCGTTCTCCGGGCGCATGGTGGCGATCGTCGGTTCGGGCCCGGCCGGGCTCGCCGCGGCGCAGCAGCTGGCGCGCGCCGGACACGACGTGACCGTGTTCGAGCGCGATGACCGCATCGGGGGGCTGCTGCGGTACGGCATCCCGGACTTCAAGCTGGAGAAGCAGCACATCGACCGGCGCGTCGAGCAGCTTTCGGCGGAGGGGGTCACCTTCCGCACGGGGGTGAACGTCGGCGCCGACGTGTCGCTGGAGTCGCTGCGGCAGGAGTTCGACGCGGTGCTGCTCGCCGTGGGCGCGTTGAAGGGCCGGCCGCTGGACGTGCCGGGCTCCACTTTGGACGGCGTCCACCTGGCGATGGAGCACCTGACCCAGTCGAACAGGTTCGTCGCCCTCGGCGAGGAGCCGGCGATCACGGCGGCCGGCAAGCACGTGATCATCATCGGCGGTGGGGACACGGCCGCCGATTGCCTGGGCGTTGCCCACCGGCAGGGCGCTGCCTCGGTCACCCAGCTGGACCGGTACCCCTTGCCGCCCAACGATCGCGACGAGGGCCGGGACCCGTGGCCGACGTGGCCCTGGATCCTGCGCGACTACCCGGCGCACGAGGAGGGCGGCGACCGCGCCTTCGGCGTGGCGGTGCAGGAGTTCGTGGGCCCGGGCAGGGTGAGCGCCATCCGCCTGGCCGACGTGACCGTGCAGAACCGTGTCGCCACACCGGTTCCAGGGACAGAGCAGGAGCTGCCCGCGGATCTGGTGCTGCTGGCGATCGGGTTCGACGGCACCGACGCCGACGTCGGGGTGCCGCTCACTGCCGCCCGCACGATCGAGTGCGGGCCGGATTGGCAGACCTCGACGCCGGGCGTGTTCGTGGCCGGCGACGCGCACCGGGGGGCCTCGCTGATCGTGTGGGCGATCGCCGAGGGCCGGGCCGCCGCCGCCTCCGTCCACGCGTATCTCGGTGCGGCCGGTTCGCTGCCCGCCCCGGTCGAGCCCTCGGCGCGGCCGCTGGTGAGCCGCTGGTGAGCAGGGGCTGACGAGCGCGGGGCCAAGATCCTAGCCGGATGGGCGGAAGCGATACTCCAGCAGCCCTCTTGCGGTCCAGGTCACAGGCTGGACTAGGCTTTTGACCGTGACACGCCGAGCAAAAATCGTCTGTACGCTGGGCCCCGCCACCTGGTCCCCCGAGCGGCTCCGCGGCCTGATCGAGGCCGGCATGGACGTGGCCCGCCTGAACTTCAGCCACGGCTCACACGCCGACCACGAGCAGGCTTACCAGCGGGTGCGCGAGGCGGCCGCCGCGACGGGCAAGGCGGTGGCGACACTGGCCGACCTGCAGGGGCCGAAGATCCGGCTGGGCAGGTTCGCCGACGGGCCGCACGAGTGGCGCACCGGTGACGCCGTCGTCATCACCAGCGAGGAGATCCTGGGCACGGCCAGCCGCGTCTCCTGCACGTACAAGAAGCTTCCGGAAGAGGTCAAGGTCGGCGACCGGCTGCTGATCGACGACGGCAAGGTCGCGGTCGAGGTGGTCGCCGTCGACGGTCCCGACATCCGCTGCCTGGTGATCGAGGGCGGCCAGGTCTCCAACAACAAGGGCGTCTCCCTGCCGAACGTGGCGGTGAGCGTGCCCGCACTGTCCGAAAAGGACGCCGACGATCTGCGGTTCGCGCTCAACCTGGGCTCCGACCTGATCGCGCTGTCGTTCGTGCGCTCACCCGACGACATCAAGCTGGTGCACCAGATCATGCAGGAGGAGGGGATCGTCCGTCCGGTCATCGCAAAGATCGAGAAGCCGGAGGCGGTGGAGAACCTTGAGGCGATCATCGATGCGTTCGACGCGGTGATGGTCGCGCGCGGCGACCTCGGTGTGGAGCTGCCGCTGGATCAGGTACCCCTGGTGCAGAAAAGGGCCGTGCAGCTGGGCCGGGAGCTTGCCAAGCCGGTGATCGTCGCGACCCAGATGCTCGACTCGATGATCGAGAACTCGCGGCCGACCCGGGCCGAGGCGAGCGACGTGGCCAACGCGGTGCTCGACGGCGCCGACGCGGTGATGCTCTCCGGCGAGACGAGCGTGGGCAAGTACCCGGTGCTGACGGTCAGCACCATGGCCAAGATCATCGCAACCACGGAGGCCGGGCAGATGGGCGTGCCGCGGCTCCAGCACGACCCGAGGACGCGCGGCGGGGCGCTGACCGTGGCGGCCTCGCAGATCGCCCGGCACGTCGGGGCCAAGGCGCTGGTCGCGTTCACCGTCACCGGCGATACCGTGCGCAGGCTGGCGCGGCTGCATTGCGAGCTGCCGCTGCTGGCGTTCACGCCGGAGCCGGCTGTGCGCCATCAGCTGGCGCTGAGCTGGGGGGTTGAGACCTTCCTGATGCCGTTTGTGCATCACACTGATGACATGTTCCGTCAGGTCGATGAGCAACTGTTGAGCCTGGGCCGGGCCCAGGTCGGCGATTACGTTGTCGTTGTGGCCGGCAGCCCGCCCGGTACCCCCGGATCGACAAATACGCTCCGGGTGCATCAATTGGGCTCACTGGCGATGCCTTCGTGAGCCGACCGCTGTTTCGCACCAACGATTCGGAGGACACCCCCGTGTCCGGGCAGGCCTCGGTCGACGCCTTGGTGAAGCTGCTCGACCTCGCGCAGGTCGAGGAGCTTCACTTCCAGGGGCAGAACCCGATGGTGGGTCCGATGCGGGTCTACGGCGGGCAGGTCGCGGCGCAGGCGCTGGTGGCCGCGGGCCGCACGGTCGACCCGAAGAGGCTGGTGCACTCGCTGCACGGCTACTTCGTGCGCCCCGGCGACCCGGCCGAGCCGATCGACTACCAGGTCGAACGGGTGCGTGACGGGCGCTCGTTCTCGGTGCGCCGCTCGGTGGCGATGCAGAACGGCAAGCCCATCTTCTTCATGGCAGCCTCGTTTCACTTGCAGGAGAAGGGGCTTGACCATCACGACCCGCCGCCGGAAGGCTTGCCCGGTCCGGAGGAGACGCCCACTCTCGACGAGCTGATCTCGCACTACCCGGAGCGTCTCTCGGTGTGGAAGACCTTGCCGCGCCCGATCGACGTGCGCTACCTGGGCAACCCGGGCTGGATGCGCCCGGGGGACCGCAAAGCCGACCCGCACAACCGGGTGTGGATGCGCGTCGACGGCAAGCTGCCCGACGACCCGCTGCTGCACGCGTGCATGCTCGCGTACGCCTCGGATCTGACGCTGCTGGACTCGGTCCTGTCGGTGCACGGCGAGGTTTGGGGACCCGGCGGCGTCATCGGCGCCTCGCTCGACCACGCGCTGTGGTTCCACCGCCCGTTCCGGGCCGACGAATGGATTCTCTACGACTGCTGGAGCCCGACCGCGGCGGGCGGCCGAGGAATGGCGACCGGGCGCATGTTCACCCGCGAGGGCCGCCACATCGCCACCGCCGTCCAGGAAGGACTCCTGCGCCGGGTAGGAGGTTGAGACCGATGGAACTGGTGACCCTTGACGCGATCCGGGCCGCGGCGGCCCGCGTGCCCTCGACCAAGCTGATCCCCTTCGGCGAGGAGTTCTGGCTCAAGCCGGAATGCTTGCAGCCCACCGGATCCTTCAAGATCCGCGGGGCGACGAACGCCATCGCGGAGCTGTCCCCCGAACTGGTCATCACCCACTCGTCGGGCAATCACGGTGCGGCGCTTGCCCATGCCGCCAAAGCCGCGGGGGTACAGGCGATAGTCGTCGTGCCCGAAACGGCGCCCGCGGTCAAGGTGGACAACATCCGCGCGTTCGGTGCGGAGGTGGTCGTGGTCAAGCCGGAGGAGCGGGTCTCGGCGACCGAACGGCTCGCCGCGGTGCGCGGCGCCACGCTCATCCCGCCGTTCGACAACCGGCACATCATCGCCGGGCAGGGCACCATCGGCCTGGAGATCCTGGAGGAACTCCCCGACGTCGAGGTGATCATCGTGCCGGTGGGTGGGGCGGGACTCATCTCGGGGATCGCGACGGCGGTCAAGACGCTGCGCCCGTCCGTGCGCGTGATCGGCGTGGAGCCGGAGCTCGCCGCCGAAGCGCAGGAAAGCCTTCAGCGCGACCGGCTCATCTCGTGGCCGGTGGACAAGACGTACCGCACGATCGCCGACGGGGTACGCATGGGCCCGTCGCCGCTGACCTTCGCGCACCTGCGGGCGTACGTGGACGACATCATCTCGGTGACCGAGGAGGAGATCCGCAAGGCGGTGGCCGTGCTCGTCAAGGACGTGCCGCTGACGGTCGAGCCGAGCGCGGCGCTGAGCACGGCGGCGTACCTGTTCCGGCGCGGCTGGCTGCCGCCGGGTCGGACCGTGGCCGTGGTCACCGGCGGAAACGTGGACCCCGACGTATTGCGCAGTTGTCTCATATAACTTGGGCGCGTGTGCAGCTAGACGGTGCGTAAGCTGATCGTATGCGCTTGTCCGCCCGCGTCGACTACGCCCTTCGAGCCGTCATCGAACTTGCCCGGGGCGGCCAGTCGCCCATCACCGCGGACCGGATCGCGCGGGCGCAGGAGATTCCGCCGAAGTTCTGCGAGAGCATCCTGTTGCAGCTGCGGCGCGGAGGTGTGGTCTATGCGCAGCGCGGCCCCGAAGGCGGGTACTGGCTTGCCAAGCCGGCGTCGGAGCTGACCCTGCTGGAGATCATCGAGGTGATCGACGGTCCGCTGGGCTCGCCGCGCACGCAGGCGGAGGGTGCGCTGCAGAAGGTGTGGGCGGCGCTGGAGGAGGCGGAACGGCGCATCCTGACCGAGGTCACCATCGAGCACGTGATCAGCGGCAAGCTGCCCGACTCAGTCACGGATCTGGGCGTAATACCCGTCTAGCTCCTTGACCGTGGCGGCGATCAGGTCGCGCAGCTCGATCGGTTCAAGGACGCGGACGTCGGTGCCCAGGCGCAGCATCTGGCCGAGGGCGTGGCCCTGTTCTTCGATCGGGATCGTGGTCCGGATCCAGCCGTCCACTTCGGACCGGTTTCGCGCTGCGGCCTCGGCGACGGCCTGGCCGAAAAGATCACGCAGGCGCTGGAAACCTCTGGGGGACAACAGGACTGTCGCTTCGCCGGTCTGGCGGCGGCGGTCGAATTCGTCCAGATAGGACTGCCAGTAGGCGGCGAGGTCGAAGTCGGGGCGTTCAAAGGGCTCGTCGAGCGGGTGCAGCTCAAGGATCTCGGAGACGCGGTAGGTGCGCGGCTTGCCTTTCGCGGCGGCGATCAGGTACCAGCGACCGCCCTTGAGCACCAGACCGTACGGGTCGAGCGTGCGGACCACCTCGCGGGGCGCCTCCCAGCGGCGGTAACGGATCCTGATCCGGTGCTCGCCCCACACCGCCGCGGCCACGGCCAGCAGGTGCGGTGCGTCGTCGGTCCGGCTGTACCAGCCCGGGGCGTCAAGGTGGAATCGCTGCCGGATCCGGCCGGCGCGGTCCCGCAGCTCGGCGGGGAGTGCGGCCATCAGCTTGAGCTGTGCCGCGGTGACGACGGCGCCAAGGCCCAGTTCGGCGGCGGGGCCGGGCAGGCCGGACAGGAACAGGGATTCGGCCTCGTCGGTGGTCAATCCGGTGAGGCGGGTGCGGTACCCGTCGAGGAGCTGGTAGCCGCCCGACCAGCCGGCGTCGCCGTAGAGCGGTACCCCGGCGGCGTGAAGCGACTCGACATCGCGGTAGATGGTGCGGACCGAGACCTCAAGCTCGTCCGCGAGTTGCTGCGCGGTCATGCGCCCGCGGGTTTGGAGCAGGAGCAGGACGGACAGGAGGCGGGCGGCGCGCATGCGTTCATGATGCCTTGGGCGCGCCGCCCGCCTCCGAGCCCTAGCGAGTTGTTTCGTCGATCAGGCTGAACATGACCCGTCCGTCCGGTGCCTGCTGGGCATCCAGGGTCTTGTCGGCCAGTGCTTCGGAGGCTTGCTGATCCAGGAACAGCACGGCTCCGGAGGTGGTGATCACCTCGTCGTCCTTCTCCGGTGCGGCGGCGAACCCGAGCATGAGTGATCCGTCCTCGGGGTTGGCAGCGATCCGCAGGCCGGCGCCGTCAGGCATCTCTGGCGCGGACTCCAGTTGGGTTATCGTGGCGATCGCTTCCTCGGTCATGGTCAACATAAGCTCGAACTTCCTCTCCTTGGCTGATCTCCCCATGTCTCCCCAACCGGGTGCCATATAAACCCGATACGCCCGATGCCCTGTTGCGGGCTGAAGCCGTCCTGATATCGTTAACATTTGTGTCACACAGTATTCGCCCGACCGTCCGGGACGTGGCAAATGCCGCGGGCGTCAGCCCGATGACCGTTTCGCGCGTGCTCAACCGCAGCCCGCTGGTCGCGCCGGAAACCGCCGACCGGGTCCGGGCGGTCATGGAGCAGCTGGGGTTCCGGCTCAACCAGAGCGCCCGCAACCTGCGCCAGGGCCGCACGGTCGCCATGGTCGGGCTGGTCCTCGACGACATCGCCAACCCGTTCTATGCCAGCCTGAGCCGGGCGGTGGAGGAGGTGGCGCGGCGGCACAGCGCGCTGCTGGTGGTCTCCAGCTGCGGCAGCGACCCGCAGCGCGAGCGGGAGGTGGTGACCACGCTGCTCGACCGCGGGCTTGACGGGCTGCTCATGTACCCGACCGTGGGCGAGCACGCCTACCTGCGCGACGAGCTGCTGGGCAAGCGCCCGCTGGTGCTGCTTGGCCGGCGCCCGCGCGGGGTCGAGACCGACTCGATCGCGGTCGACAACGTGGGCGCGGCGATGCGGGCGGTGCTGCACCTTGCCGATCACGGGCACAAGCGGATCGGCATCGTCGGTTACGGCCAGAGTGCGCAGGAGGGCGACGACCCCAACGCGGATCACCGGCTGGGGCGGATAGAGGGCTTCCGGCGCGGCCTGGCCGCGGTCGGCCTGGACTATGACGAGCGGCTGGTACGGCTGAGCTGCGCCGGGGTGAGCGAGGCTGCCGCGGCGGTGCGTTCCCTTGTGGCGCAACCGGATCCGCCGACGGCGCTGTTCACGATGAACAACCGGATGACGGTCGGGGCGCTGCGCGCGCTGGGCACGGGGCTGGCCGGTGTGGCCGTGGTGGGCTTTGACGACTTCGAGCTCGCCGACATCTTCGACCCGCCGATCACGGTGGTGACGCCGGATCCGCTGGAGATGGGGCGGGTGGCGGCGGAGACGCTCTTCGCCCGGCTGCGTGGCGACGACGGCCCGGTGAAGCGTACTGTCCTGGGCATTTCCTTGATCGCTCGGGGGTCGGGGGAGCTGCCGCCGCGAAGTGGGTCTTGACACCTGCTCGTAACAGAACCTAGTGTCGCTCCTCAAGCGGTGAATGGTAACGATAACATTTTGAGGAGCGCACGAGAGATGGTTGAACGGCGTCAACTCATGAAGGGAATCGGCGGGCTTGGGCTCGGCGCGTTCCTCGCCGGCTGCGGCGTCTCCACCGGCGAGAACGGGGGCGGTCCCAAGGCACCCACGTTCGACTTCGACCTGCCCGACACCGGCGCCAAGCTGCCGACCGCGCAGACCACCGTCAGGTGGCTCAACGGCGGCCCCGGCCCCAAGACCTACTTCTTCAACGAGTTCAACGCGGCTTATCAAAAGAAGCACCCGAACATCAAGGTGCAGTACGACGAGCTGCCCAACAACAAGATCGCTGAGACGCTGCCGATCCAGCTGCGCAACGGCGACGTCGCCGACGCCTTCCTCGTCATCGACGTGCCCATCTCGGAGCTTGTCGCGGCCGGCCGGCTCGCCGCCCTCGACGACGTCATCCCCAACTTTGCCGAGTGGAAGAAGAGCTTCCCCTTCGGCACCCTGGTCTCCGGCGTGCAGGTCTTCGACGGCAAGACCTACGCCATCACGCCCAGCAGCGACCGGCGCAGCACGCTGCTGCTCTACAACAGCGACTACCTGACCAAGGCCGGACTCGACCCATCCGGATTCACCTGGGAGACCTTCCGGGCGGCGGCGAAGAAACTCACCGAGCAGGGCAAGGGCGAGTACTTCGGGTTGATCCTGCCCCAGGTTTTCATGGGGGTGGTCTTCGACCTGGCGCAGCTTTCGGGGGTACGGATCGCGGACGTGCGTGGCGACGGGATCGATTGGCGCACGGGCGAGTTCAACTACCACCACGAGGGCATGGTCGCCCTGATGGAGCTGCTGCTGGCGATCAAGGCCGACGGCAGCCTCTTCCCGGGCTGGGCCTCGCTCAAGGACGAGCAGGCGCGGGCCCGCATGGCGCAGGGCGGGGCCGGCATGATCCTGAGCGGGCCGTGGAACTTCCCGGTGTGGAAGGAGCAGAACCCCGGCTTCAAATACGGGGTGGCGCGGCTGCCCGGCCCGGCGACCGGCTACATCCCCTACGCCGTGGGCGGGAGCAACCAGTTCGCGGTCTATGCCAACGCGTCCGCCGATCGCAAAGCCATTGCCGGGGATCAATTTTATTATCTGGGTACCGATTCCGGCCAGCGTGCGTGGAACAGGCTCACCGGCGCCGCCGACCCCGCCTGGTCCCCGCAGGCGATGAAGGACATCATCGGCTCCAGCGTCATCGACGAGCCCAACCGGGCCGCGCTGAAGATCTTCGACCAGACCGTGCGGCTTGCTCCCAGCCCGCTGGTGCGCAACCCCGCCAACGAGAAGGTGGAGCTGGCGTTCGTCGCGCCCAAGCCGAACCTCGGCCAGGTGGTGCAGGGCATCCTGACCGGCCAGCTGACCGACGTCCGCAAGGCGCTCAAGGACCTGAGCGACAAGTCGGAAAAGGCGCTCAACGACGCCATCGCCAAGGCGAAGTCCCAGGGCGCCAACGTTTCCCGCGACGACTGGAAGTTCGGCAACTGGGATCCGTCGAAGGACTACACCGAAGCGGACTACAAGTGACGCTCGGTTCCAAGCTCTGGCACCACCGGTGGGTGTACCTGTTCATGGTGCCCTCGGCGGTGCTGGGGCTGCTGTTCACCCTCTACCCGACGGTCATGTCTTGGTACTTCTCGTTTCTTGACTGGTCGGGGTTCAGCGACAACTCGTCGTTCGTCGGGTTCGCCAACTACCGCGAGGCGATGGCGGACCCGATGTTCTGGGACTCCTTCGGCCGCTCCCTGCTGTTCGTGCTCGTCGCCGTCCCCATCCGGCTGACCCTCGCCCTCCTCGCCGCGATCGTGCTCAACAACCAGGCGCTCAAGCTGTCCCCACTGTTCCGGACGATGTTCTTCCTGCCCGTGGTCACCACCGCCGCGATCGTCGGCGTGGTCATGTCCTTGATGTACAGCCCGTTCAACGGCCCGATCAACGACGTGCTGATGGGCATGCACCTCATCGCCAAGCCGATCGACTTCCTCGGCGATCCCGGCACCTCCCTCTGGTCCGTCATGGCCGTCGAGGTGTGGAAGAACTTCGGCATCACGATGATCTACTGGCTGGCCGCGCTGCAGACCGTGCCGCGCCACTATTACGAGGCGGCGGCGCTGGACGGGGCCGGGCGCTGGCAGGTGCTGCGCCACATCACGATGCCCATCCTGCTGCCGTTCGCCGCGATCATCACGCTGCTGACCGCCAACAGCGTGCTGCACACCTTCGGCATCATCCAGACGATGACCGCGGGCGGGCCGTTCTTCGCCAGCCAGACCGTGGAGGTCTTCATCTACCAGACCGCGTTCGCCCCGGCCGGCGGCGGCGTGCCGCGCCTCGGCTACGCCTCGGCCGCTGGCTGCCTGTTCGGCCTGTGCGTCATGCTGATCGCGCTGCTCCAGATCTGGGCCGGCCGCCGCGTCGCACAGGCTCGCGCACACCTGTCGGTGGGGTCGTGATGCGCCCAAGATCCCGCGATTTGCCGGGCAGGTTGCGGATGGTGGCGGTCTCGGCGCTACTGCTGGCGATTTGCGTTGTGTGGGTGTACCCGCTGGTGTGGATGGTCGGCGCGTCGCTGAAGTCCAACGCCGAAGTCTTCGCCGACCCGAGCCCGGTCACCGCCGTCCTGCACCTCGAAAATTATGTCCGCGCCTGGAACGAGGCGCGCATGGGCGACTACTTCCTCAACACGGTCATCGTCACCGGCGGCTCCATCGTGATCACGGTGACGGCGGTGGCGATGATGGGCTACGTCCTCGGGCGGTACAGGTTCCCCGGCAAGCCGGTGGTGATAGCGCTCTTCGCGATCGTCATCTTCCTGCCCGAGGGGTACACCATCATCCCGGTCGTCGACCTGATCAACAAGCTGGGGCTGGGCGGTTCGCTGTGGGGCCTGACGCTCGCCGAATCCGGTGGGGCGCATGTGGTTTCGACGCTGCTGTTCGCCGGCTACTTCAGCCGGCTGCCCAAGGAGCTGGCCGAGGCGGCGGCGATCGACGGCGCGGGGTTCCTGCGCACGTTCTATCGCGTGTACCTGCCGCTGGCCAAGCCGGTGGTGGCGGTCGCGGTGATCCTGCAGTTCATGCACGCGTGGAACGACTTCCTGCTGCCGCTGGTGCTCACCCTGACCCGTCCGGAGCTTCGCACGCTTTCCGTTGGCATGTATGCGTTCCAGGGGGAGGAGTTTACCGACTGGTCCGGCATGATGGCCTCGGCCACCATCGGGCTGCTCCCCATCGTGGTGCTTTTCCTTTTCCTGCAACGGTATTTCGTGGAGGGTGTGGCCGGTGCCGTCAAAGAGTAAGCCGAACATCTTGTTGCTTTTCCCCGATCAGCACCGGGCTGACTGGTTGCCGCACAACGAAGAACTCCCGCTTAGAATGCCCAACCTGGCTGCGCTGATGCGACGCGGTGTCCGCTTCGCCAACGCTTTCACGCCCTCGCCGATCTGCGCGCCGGCCCGTGCCTGTCTGGCCTCCGGGCGCGACTATGAGGCGTGCGGGGTACCCGGAAATCATGTTGATTATCCCCTTGACCAGGAGACGCTTTACCAGCGGCTGCGCGACGCCGGCTATCAGGTCGCGGGGGTGGGCAAGTTCGATCTGCACAAGGCGACCCAGGACTGGGGCCTTGACGGGTCAAGGTTATTGCCGCAATGGGGATTTTCCGGGGGTACCGACAACGAAGGCAAACTGGACGCGATCGCCAGTGGCGCCACCAGCCCGAAGGGGCCCTACATGGCGTACCTGCACCGGGAAGGGCTGGCGCAGGCGCACGTCGACGACTTCGCCAAGCGCAAGGGGCCGGTGAAGACCTACACCGAGACCCATGCGACGCCGCTGCCGGACGCGGCGTACTGCGACAACTGGCTGTCCGACAACGCTTTGCAGCTCCTTGCCGGCTTCGAGACGGACCGGCCGTGGTACCTGGCGGTCAACTTCACCGGCCCGCACAACCCGGTCGACGTCACCGAGGCGATGCGTGGCGCCTGGGACGGGGTCGAGTTCCCGGGTCCGGTGGACCACGACGCCGTGGACAGCGAGACCAACCAGCAGATCCGGCGCAACTACGCGGCGATGCTGGAGAACATCGACCGCAACATCGGCCGCATGGTGGAGCTGATCGAGGCGCGGGGCGAGCTTGACCACACGCTGATCGTGTACAGCAGCGACCACGGCGAGATGCTCGGCGACCACAACCGTTGGGCCAAGGGCGTTTTCTACCAGCCGGCGATCGGCGTCCCGATGGTGGTGGCCGGACCGGGCGTGGCCGAGGGGGTGACCCGCGATGCGCTGGTCGCGTTGCAGGACCTGACCGCGACGTTCCTGGAACGGGCCGGGGCGCCCGAGCTGCCCGAGATGGACGGGCGGACGCTGAGCCCGCTGCTGGCCGGACAGGTCAAGGAGCACCGGCCACACGTGCGTTCCGGCCTGAAGGACTGGCGCGCCGTCTACGACGGCCGGTTCAAGCTCGTGCGCGATCCGGAAGGGGTGCGGCTGTTCGACCGGCAGGCCGACCCGCACGAGCTGGCCGACATCGCCGCCGAACTCCCGCAAGAAGTGGACCGGCTCATGCAGCTGCTGCGTGTGCCCTCATGGAAAGGAGAAGAGGTTGGCTAAACGCTTGCGCCGCACGGCTTTCGCGCTGGCGTCGATGCTCGTCCTGGCGATGCTGAATTCGCCGGCGAGCGCCGACATCGTTCAGACCCGATCCAGTGAACCGCTCAAAGACATGGGCGACGCCTTCCTGATCGAACAGGACGGCGGCTGGTTCTGCCCGCACAACCCCGCCCTCGAGTCCACCGCCGTCTGCCCCGCCGACACCGGGGAGGGGACCGACTCGCGCTCCTTCGCCGAGTTCATGGTGGAGCACATCGTCGCCAACCCGCAGCTGACCCCGCCCCTGTACCTGCGCGCGGGCAAGGCGCGCAACGACTGTTCCATCGCGCCGGGAGCGGATTGCACAACTGGCGTGCCCGCGCCGGCGACGTGCATGAGCGTGACCCTGCCGCCGGCGCAGTACACCATCACGGCACCGTTCTGCGGGCTGCAAGGGCTCAAGGACGTCGGTATCAAACTTGGGGTGGTGGTCGGCGCGGCAGGTGACGAGGACGGTGGGGTCAAACCGGCCCGCAGCGTCAAGGACATCACCTACCACGCCTGCCGGATCAACCAGGCCGACACCTCCAACCTGTACGACTTCATGTTCCTCGACCTCGCCTTCAAGCTCGCCGACGCCGACCTGATCGAGGTCGTGAACAAGGTGCAGAGCGGCGTCTACTGGAACCCGGCCGCCGGCGCTTTCCAGAACTGCCCCTACGGCGCCTGGCCCAAGCTCATCACCAACGACACCACCTGGCCGCAGCGCACCCTCGCCACCGGCGCTTGGGGCCACGCCAAATCCTTCCACCTGATGGAGATCGCCAACTGGGAGACCGAGGCGCAGGAGGTGGCGGACGGACTGGCGCCCGCGATCCGCGACGAGGACTGGAACTTCATCAACGCCGTGCACACCGACGACCCCGGCGGCCACCCGGTGCTGCGCTTCGAAGTGCCGTCCCAGACCGACCGGTTCGCCCGGCTCACCCCCGACGTGCAGTGCAACCTGTTGCGGCGCTGGGCGAAACAGCAGAAGCAGAGCACCCAGGCGATCGACCACTTCTCCATCATCTTCGCCTTCTATGTGCACGCCCTGACCGACAAGCCCGAGACCTACGACAGCGTCTACCGCGGAACGTTCCTGCGGCAGCGCGAACTCGCCCACTACTACAACCCCGACATCGCGGGCCTGTCGCTCAGCGCCTGCCCGCAGTAAGGAAAACATCGTCGTGTCGCGCCCGAACGTCGTGCTCATCTTCATGGACGACTGGACGCACTGGGCACTGGAGAGCGCCCAGGTCCAAACCCCCAACCTCGACCGGCTCGTGCGCCGCGGCACGACCTACACCCAGGCACGCAACCAGGGCTCCTGGACCGGTGCGGTGTGCGTGGCCGCGCGGGCGATGCTGCTGTCGGGGCGGTCACTGTTCCACGCACGGGAGGCGGTCGAGGACGACTCGACCGTCCCCCTGCTCGGGCAGGCGTTCGGGGCGGCCGGCTACGACACCTATTTCACCGGGAAATGGCACAACCCCGTTGCGGCGTTGCGCCGCAGCTACGGTCGGGTCGGCCCATTCGGGGGCGCCATGCTGGTACCCGCAAAAATGTCTGATGGTTCTGAAGACATCGGCCGTCCGGCTCCTGGAAACACTTGGAGCCCAACGGATCCGGCCGGTGAGGGCCACTGGATGCGGGTCGGTGGGCGGGTTGTGCACAGCAGCGAGCACTGGATCGACAACGCCCTGGGGTTTCTTGAGTCCCACGAGACCGGCAGTCCGTTCTTCCTGCACGTCGCCCTGCACGCGCCGCACGACCCGCGGCAGGCGCCGCAGCGCTGGCTCGACCGCTACCCGGCCGGCTCGATCGCCTTGCCGCCCAACCTGTTGCCGTCCCACCCGTTCGACCACGGGGATTATCACATCCGCGACGAGCTGCTGGCGCCGTTCCCGCGCACGCAGGAGGCGGTGCGGCTGCACCGGCGGGAGTACTTCGCCATCGCCTCGCACGCCGACGAGCAGATCGGCCGGCTGCTCGACGCTGTCGACTCCGCCGGGCTCGCCGACAACACGGTGGTGGTCTTCTCCGGCGACCACGGGCTGGCCCTCGGCGAGCACGGCCTGATGGGCAAGCAGTCGATGTACGAGCACAGCATGCGGGTGCCGCTGGTGTTCGCCGGGCCGGGCGTGCCGGCGGGCGTGCGCGACGAGTCGCTGGTCTACCAGGCGAGCATCTTCGCGACGCTGTGCGCGCTGACCGGAGTCCCGGTGCCGGGCGGGGTGGAGTTCCCGGCGCTCCTCGGCCGCGATTCGTTGGTGGACGCCGCCTTCGGCGGGTACCGTCACCTGCAACGGATGATCCGGACGCCGCGCTGGGCACTGACCGCGTATGCGACGGCGCGCCGGGTGCAGCTCTTCGACGTCGAGGCGGACCCGTGGCAGGTCGACGACCTGGCCGGGGATCCCGGGCATCGCGAGCTTGTGCACGGGCTGCTGGACCGGTTGCGGGCCATGCAGACCGAGCTGGGCGACGACTGCGGCGGGTGGACCTCGGAGATCGACGACGGATGGCTGGTCGAGGCGGTGGGGGTGAGCTGATGGCGCAGACGCACGGGGTTGCGTGCTGCGCACCGTCGGCGCCGGTCTCGATCGCGCCGCCGCCCCCGGCTTTCGAGATCCCCCGGCGCGACCCGGTTGCGGTGGTTCGAGGGATGGTGCGCATCCCCGGCGGGCCGTTCGCGATGGGCGGCGAGAGCGACGAGGCATTCCCCGAGGACGGCGAAGGCCCGATCCGGGAGGTCACCATCTCGGACTTCCGCATCGACGCCAAAGCGGTCACCAACGCCCAGTTCGCGACGTTTGTCAAGGCTAGTGGGTACCTCACCGAGGCCGAGCGGTTCGGCTGGTCCTACGTGTTCCACCTGTTCGTCGGCGCCGACGCGGCGCGGCACGTGCTCGACGCCCACGTGCCGCAGGCACCGTGGTGGCTCCCGGTCGAGGGCGCAAGCTGGCGCGCGCCCGAAGGGCCCGGGTCGGGAGTGGGAGACCGGCAGAACCATCCGGTCGTGCACGTGTCGTGGCACGACGCCGCGGCGTATGCGGCCTGGGCCGGCAAGCGCCTGCCGACCGAGGCGGAGTGGGAGAAGGCCGCCCGTGGCGGCCTTGACCAGGCCACCTACCCGTGGGGCGACGAGTTCACCCCGCGTGGCCGGCACCAGTGCAACACCTGGCAGGGCGAGTTCCCCCGGCGAAACACCGGCGACGACGGCCACCTCGGCACCGCGCCGGTAGGGTCCTTCCGCCCCAACGGGTTCGGGCTCCACAACACCTCCGGCAACGTGTGGGAGTGGTGCGCCGACTGGTTCAGCGCGGACTGGCATGTTGTTGAATCGCAGCTGACCCGCCGTGACCCGCGAGGGCCCGAGGCCGGGGCCGGCCGGGTGATGCGCGGCGGCTCCTACCTGTGCCACGAGTCGTACTGCAACCGCTATCGCGTCGCCGCCCGGACCCAGTCGACACCGGACAGTTCCACCGGCCACACCGGCTTCCGCTGCGCCGCCGACGAACCCGCCTGAGCCACCCGCGACCCGCCGCCTGCCTGCCGCCGCCGCAGTCCGCCGCCGTCCGCCACCACCAGCCGCAACCACGCCGCCCGGCGTGGCAACACTTCGGCAATCACAGTGCAGCAGCGATGCGGCACCCTGTGGTGCGGCCGGTCGGCGACGGGAGCGTGCGAGCGAAAGGAATCGCGCGAAGCCGGCCGGCCCTCACCACCGCCAACGTGACGCCGATTCGTATAGCTTGTGGCGGTGGACTTTCGCGTGCTCGGACCGGTCGAGGTGTACTTTCGCGGGAGTCGCCTGGACATCGGGCGCCGCCGCGAGCGTGGGCTGCTCGGGCTTTTGCTGCTGGAGGCGAACAGGTTCATCTCCAACGACCAGCTGACCTCGCTGCTGTGGACAAGCCAGGCGCCGGTCAACGCGCGCCGCTACCTTGCCGTCCACGCCTCCCGGCTCAGGTCACGGCTCGCCGGTGCGGTGTCTCTGGGCGTCAACATCGAAGGGCGCTCCGACGGGTACCGGATCGAGGTGTCCCCCGAGCTGGTCGACGTTCACCGGTTCCGGCACGCCGTCGCCCTCGCCCACCGCATTTCGGCTCCCGCGCAACGGGTTCGCACGCTGGAGAGCGCCCTGCAGCTGTGGCGCGGCCCGCTGATGGCCGACTCGCTGGACCTCGAGGCGCGCGAGCGCATCGGCGCGAGCCTTGCCGAGGCCCAGGTCCAGGCCAGGGAGATGCTGCTGGAGGCGCGGCTTGCCGACGCCGGGCCGGCCGATGCGCTGCTGCCCGATCTGGTCCAGCTCGCGGGGGAGTACCCGCTGCGTGAGCGCGGGCATCGCATGTTGATGCAGGCGCTGCTGAACAGTGGCCGGGTGGCCGAAGCCCTGCAGCACTACCTGGAGATGCGGCGGCTGTGGATCGACGAGCTGGGCATGGAGCCCGGCCCCGAGCTGCAGGCCGTACACCAGAAGATTCTCAACGCCGACCGGGTGGTGGTGTCGGCGCCGCCGGCCGCGCAGCCCCCGCCGGTGGCACGGCATCGGGTCGTTCCGGCGCAGCTGCCGCCGGACGCGCCCGTGTTCGCCGGGCGGGCCGAGCACCTGCGCCGGCTGAACGGCCTGCTCCCCTCGGAACCGGGGCAAACCCTGCGGGCCGTGGTCATCTCAGCCATCAACGGGACCGCCGGGGTGGGAAAGACCGCGCTCGCGGTCAGGTGGGGGCGGCGGGTGGCCGACTGGTTCCCCGACGGGCAGCTGTATCTCAACCTTCGCGGGTTCGACCCGTCGGCCTACCCGACCAGCCCAGGCGAGGCGGTTCGTTCCCTGCTGGAGGCGCTGGAGGTGCCGGCCGCGCAGATCCCGGTCGATCTGCAGGCGCGGGTCGGCCTCTATCGGAGCCTGCTCATCAACCGCCGCGTGTTCCTGTTGTTCGACAACGCGCTCAGCGTCGAGCAGGTGCGGCCGCTGCTGCCCGGTTCCCCCGGTTCGCTGGTCGTCATCACCAGCCGCAACCGGATGGACGGGCTCGTCGCCACAGACGGCGCCGAGGTCATCAACGTCGACGTGCTCACCGAGTCGGAGTCCCGCGAGCTGCTGACCGAACGCCTTGGGGCGCAACGGGTCGCCGCCGAGCCCGAGGCCGTGCGGACGCTCATCGCCCGCTGCGGCGGCCTCCCGCTGGCGCTGGTGGTCATTGCGGCCCAAGCGATCCTGCAGCCGGCCAGGCCGCTGGCGGATCTCGCCCGTGAGATCAGCGCCGATACCGGCGCGCTTGACCTGCTGGCCGGCGGCGATGACCGGCTGGTCGACGTGCGGGCGGTCTTCTCATGGTCGTACCACATGCTAAGCCCAAGCGCGGCAAGGCTTTTCCGGCTCCTGGGGTGGGCGCCCGGGGCGGATTTCTCGGCCCGGGCCGTGGCGGCCCTGCTCGGCGCGCAAGCTCCCGAGCCGCAGCAGGCGCTGGAGGAGCTGACCCGGGCGCACCTGATCGTGCGGCGCTCACCTGACCGCTTCTCCATGCACGACCTGCTTCGCGTGTATGCCCGAGAGCTTGCCGCCCCCGGCTCCGGCGAGGCGGAGACCGATCAGGCCCTGAACAGGCTGCTGGACCATTACGTCCACTCGGCGCACAACGCGGCGATGGCGCTGCGCCCGCAGCGCGATCCGCTGCCGGTCAGCGCGCCGGTCGAGGGAGCGGCGCCGGTGGCGTTCAACGGTGTCGAGCAGGCCCGCGACTGGTTCGGGGCGGAGCACCAGGTGCTCGCGGACGCCGTCAGGATGGCGTTCGAGCGCGGCGACGACACCAGGGTTGAGGCGCTGGCGTGGGCGCTGACCACTTTCCTCTACCGCATCGGCCGGTGGGACGACCAGCTCGACATCCAGCGGCTGGCGCTGGAGGCGGGCCGGCGGGCGGCCGATCCGGCGCGGCAGTGCCGGGCGCACCGGGCGCTGGCCAACACGCACCGCAGGCGAGCCGAGTACCCGCAAGCCCTTGCGGAGCACGCCAATGCCCTGGAGATGTACCGGCTGCTCGACGACCCGATCGGGGAGGCTCACACGCGGATGGACATGAGCCTGGTACTGGAGAAGCTGGGTGACCTGGCGGCGGCGCTGGATCAGGTGGAGCGGGCGCACCAGAGCTTCGAGGCGGCCGGGCACCGCTCCGGACAGGCCAACGCGCTCAACGCCATCGGGTGGTTCACGGCGCTCATGGGCAAGCCGGAGGCGGGGATCGGCCCGTGCACCCGGGCGCTGGCGATGCTGACCGAGATCGAGGACCTCGCGGGGCAGGCGGGCACCCTGGACAGTCTTGGCTACATCCATCGCCGGGCGGGCCAGTTCGAGGAGGCGGCGCAGTCCTATCGGCGGGCCGCGGAGCTTTGCCGGCACCTCGGCGACCAGCTCCACGAGGCGGATGCGCTGAACAACCTGGGTGACACCTATCTGGAGGCCGGGTTGCCGCAACGGGCGGGGCAGGCGTGGGAGGCGGCGCTGGCGATCCTCAATGAACTTGGCCACGAGATGGGGCAGTCGGTCCAGACGAAGCTTGCCGCCCTGCCGCTCTGAGATCGGCCCGTGCCGGAGACGGGAGTCGAACCCGTATGTCCTCTCGGACAATCGCTTTTGAGGCGACCGCGTATGCCATTCCGCCACTCCGGCAGCACAGCCGCCCGGTAACGAAAAGCAGCCACCCGGCAGGCTCCGCACACTCTACCCGACTAGGCTCTCGGGTAAGCAACGGCATTCTGGTGTGTGGGGGTTGGTTCGGTGACCGAGGGGCAGGCGAGCGCGGCGCGCAAGCGGGTGCTGATCGCGGAGGATGAGGCCCTCATCCGCCTCGACTTGGCGGAGATGCTTGGCGAGGAGGGCTACGACGTGGTCGGTGAGGCGGGTGACGGCGAGACCGCGGTGCGGCTGGCCGAGGAGCTTCGCCCCGATCTGTGCATCCTTGATATCAAGATGCCGATTATGGACGGGCTCGCGGCCGCCGAAAAGATCGCGGGGTCGCGGATCGCGCCGGTGATCATCTTGACCGCGTTCAGCCAGCGGGACCTGGTGGAGCGGGCGCGCGCGGCAGGGGCCATGGCCTATCTGGTCAAGCCGTTCCAGCAGAGCGACCTGGTGCCCGCGATCGAGATCGCGATGTCGCGTTTCGCCGAGGTGGCCGCGCTCGAGGCCGAGGTAGCGGGCCTGAGTGACCGGCTGGAGACCCGAAAGGCGGTCGAGCGGGCCAAGGGCGCGCTCATGACGCAGTACGGGATGACCGAGCCGCAGGCGTTCAAGTGGATCCAGCGGACCGCGATGGACCACCGGCTGACCATGCGAGAGGTCGCCGAGCGCATCATCGAGGAAGCCGAAGAGGCGCAGTCCTCGTAGGATCGGGCAATGCACCCCAAACATCGCGCCGCCGTTGCTTCCTTTCTGGCGTTGTCGATGGTCCTCGCCGGTTGCGATCCCGCCGACCGGTCCGGGGACGGGCCCGAGGCGAGGCCTCCGGTGGAGCCGGCCTGGCGCTCCGTCACGCTTCCCATGCCCGAAGGCCCTCCCGGGCGGCTGATGCTGCGCGAGGCAGTGGCGTGCGGCGGCACCTGGTATGTGCTGGGCGCGATCGGCGCCCCCAACGGTGATACCCGCCCGGCGGTCTGGACGAGCACCGACACCGAGACCTGGCGGACGGTCGGCCTTCGCCCGCACCCGCGCTCGTACTACGGCGAGCGCAGCATCATCTACAGCGGCGCCTGCAAGGACGGCAAGCTCGCCGTGCTTGGCGCCAAGGTGGGCGGCGCTCACGGCAACCCGCGCGCCAGCACCTGGATGCAGCTTCCCGACGGCACCCTCGAAGAGGTTTTGGCCGAGTTTGAGCTGTATGGGGGCCCGCAGGCGATCAACGTTTCGCGGATGGCGGCTGGGCCGAACGGTTGGATCATGTCGGGCAATCGGTTCAGTGGCGCGGCGGTATGGCTGTCCCCGGACGCGGCCGCATTCAAGATCATGGAGCGGACCCCGGAGCTGGCCAGCGACCAGCGGGGAGAGACCTGGTCGACCGATACGACCGCCACGGCGGCCGGCTGGCTGGTCGTCGGAGGGGTGCTCGCCAAGGGCCGCATAGACCGTGACCCGATGGCATGGCTGTCCACGGACGGGGCGACGTGGCGCCGCACCTCGGCACCGTCCAGTTCGGAGTATGAGGAGTTCCATCGCGTTGCGGTGGTTGAAGATTCGGTGCTCGCGATCGGGCTGCGCGGCCCCCGGTTCGGTGCGTGGCGCCTCGACGGTGACAAGTGGACAGAGACCGGGACCTTCGGTTCCTTCGAGCAGGCCGGTATCCCGTCGGTAGCCGACGTGGCGGTGAATGGTAAGAATTTATTGGTGGCGATCTCAATGGGGACTATTCACCAATTGTTGATCTCTCCGGATGGCCGGAGCTTTATCCCGGTCAAGGTGCCGGCGGCGATGCCGTCCGGAGCCGAGAAGGCGGTGGCATTGGCCACATCGTCGCAGCGTATCCTACTCTTGATCGATGATGGTGCGGCCGGAAGGCTGTGGGCCACCGACCTGTCGGTAACGTTTTGATACGGCGCGGCCACAAGCCTTCCACTGCGCTTTTGAATTGGAGTAACCTCCGGCCTCACGGGCCGCAACGCAGGCGTGCGGCTCCCCGCTCGATGGGTGGCGTGCCGGCTGGAGGCCGGACAGCGTCTGTGGAGCCGATGTCGCCTGTACTCGGAGGAGGTCAAGGAAGCAGTGAGCCTAAAGTATGTACGCGCGCTCGGCGGGATCGCTCTCGCCGGAGCGATGGTCGCGTTGGCGGGCTGTCAAGACGCAGGCACCGGCCAGAATGACGCAAAGTGTGGCGGCAAAATCGCCATTTTCGGTGCGTTTACGGGCGGCGACTCGGGTCTTGTCATCCCGTCTCTGAACGGAGCGAAGCTGGCGGTCAAGCAGCACAACGCCGCCAACCCCAACTGCAAGGTAGAGATGGTCGAGTTCGACACCCAGGGTGACCCGACCCAGGCGGCGACCGCAGCCAGCAAGATCGTGGCTGACACTTCGTACGTCGCCGTTATCGGTGGCCACTTCTCCGGTGAGAGCAAGCAAACCATGCCACTCTACGAAGCCGCCAACATGGTGATGGTCAGCCCTTCGGCGACCAACCCCGAGTTGACGGCGGTCGGCAACAAGTCCTTCCACCGCGTCGTGGGTAACGACGTGACGCAGGGCCAGGCTGCCGTGAAGTATTTCAAGGACACGATCAAGGCCCAGAAGGTCTTCGTGATCGACGACGGTTCCACCTACGGTGCGGGCATTGCCAAGGAGGTCAAGAACGGCCTTGGCACGCTGAACTCCGGCACGGACACCGTGCAGAAGGGTGCGACCAACTTCGACGCCACCATTTCCAAGATTCGGACTGCGGGCGCTGACGCGGTTGCCTACGGTGGCTACACCACCGAGGGTGCCCCGCTGCTCAAGCAGCTTCGTGCTGCGGGCATCAACGCCAAGTTCCTGGGCTTTGACGGCCTCTACGACCCGGCGTTCGCCAGTGGTGCAGGCGCCGCGTCCGAGGGTGCCATCATCACCTGCCCGTGTCTGCCTGCTGAGAAGGCCGGTGGCACCTTCGCCGCCGACTTCCAGAAGGAGTACGGAATCGCACCTGGCTCCTATGGTGCCGAGGGTTACGACGGCGCCAACGTGTTGCTGTCGGGCTTCAAGGACGGCAAGCTCACGCGCGCGGACTTCCTCGCGTGGGTCGACGCCTACGACAAGCCCGGCGTATCCAAGCCGATCAAGTTCGACGCGACCGGCGACGTGGACAAGACCAAGGTCGCCATCTGGGCGTACGAGATCAAGGGTGGCCAGATCGTGGCCTCCACTGAGATCAAGCTCAGCTGAGACGCGACCATGGATTGCGGCCGGGGAGGGCCTTCCTTCCCCGGCCGCATCCGGTTCAAGGAGCCCCGTTGTGAACTTTGACGATCTATTCCTACACTTCGGCCAGCACACCGTGGACGGGCTGGCCAAGGGTGCGATCTATGCCTTGATCGCACTCGGTTACACCCTCGTCTACGGCGTTCTCCGCCTGATCAACTTTGCCCACTCCGAGGTCTTCATGGTCGGCACGTTCGCCGTCCTGGGCACCTGGACCGCGCTGGGCGCTACGAACAATCCCGCCCTCGGGATGATGCTGGTCTTCCTGGTGGCCGGCCTGGTGGCGGGTGCGCTCGCGTCGGGCGCGACCGCGGTGGCGGTGGAACGGATCGCGTACAAACGGC
>DASUXL010000010.1:0-12198 GCA_036377915.1 Candidatus Limnocylindrales bacterium | reverse complement strand
ATCGGCGACGCGATCGGCCAGTCCGGCAAGGGTGCGGAGGTGGCCAACCTGACCCGCGGTCGGGCGGCCAGAATCCTGGTCAGTTTGGAGGAGCAGGCGGGCCCGGACCTGACTCGTGACACCTATTTCGCCAACGATCTGCCGTTCCGGTCGGCGTCGGCGGGCGCGGGCGGGCCGGAGTACCTCATCGAGTTCCCGCCCCGCATGCTGCCGTCGGCGGACCCGATCTACGTCCCGGACCCGGCGCAGACCCAGGCTCCCACGGCGCCTCCTGTCCCGCAATCCGCACCCTCCGCACGGGCCCAGCAGTCTGCGCCGGGCGCCCCGGTGGCGACAGTGTCGAAGCTGAACGACCCGACGACGTGGCGCACCGCCGGCGCTCCGATGACCAAGCCCATGCGGGCGTACCTGCTCAGCCAGGGGCACATCGCGAGCGAGATCGACAAGCTCGACAAGGGTCACGCCAGTCTGGTCATCCACGCCCACAAGAACCAGGGCGACGCGGCCGGGCATGACGCGATGGATCAGGCACTGTCGGCGATGGAACGCCTCCAACCGGCCTCGTCGCCCGCCCCCCCGCAGTCGCAGAAGCCTTCGCCGACACCGGGGCGGACCTTGTAGGGTCGGAGCACGAAGAAGCCCCCCGGAACCCACGGCCGGGGGGCTTCTTCGTGCTCGGCTACGCGACGGGCGAGCTGCTCCAGTGTCGATGCAGCGAGCTGTCCCATTCGCCGGGGCTGGACGGCCGGACCTTGATCGGCTGCCCGACGGTGCTCGCCTCCAGGACGTAGGCCTGACCGTCGACCGTGCCGAGCCAGAGTGCGACGTGTCCCGGCCGACCTGCGATGTCCCCCGCGCGGCCGTCCGAGAACGGTACGGATTGCCCGCTGCCGCGTTGGGCGGAGGAGTTCGTGCCGGCGTGGAACCCTGCCTTGGCGAGCACGAAACCGGTCAGTCCGGAGCAGTCGAACCCGACGGTTCCCTGGCACGAGTTGAGCGCGCCACCACCGCGGCTGCAGCCTTCGTCGGCGGGTCCACCGTTGGCGTCGCTGCCTCCCCAGACGTAGGGCAGGCCCAGCTGGTCGAACCCGGCGGCGATCCCGTGGGCCATAGCCTCGCTGGGTGCCTGGATCGTCTTGCCACGGGCCGCCTCGGCCACGAACTGGTTGTTGGGGATCTGGATGTTGACCCCGTTGGCGACGTTGGTTCCGCCGGTGCCGGGGATCGCCCGGCCGCCGCCGGTGGGCCCGAACTCTTTCTGGAAGAGCCGGAAGAAGTTGCGGTTGCCGTACGCCGAGCATCGGTCGCCGGTGCCCGGGTAGGCGGCCAGGCTCGCGGCGTTGGGCTGGTACGGCGTGTAGGTGTACAGCGTCGCGGTTGCCCGGTTCGCGACCAGGACCGGGGCGCTGCCGCAGCCGGTTTCGGCGACGTTCCAGAGGATGTTGTGGGTCTGTCCTTCGATGTAGTTGACCCGACTGGCGTCGGCGCGCAGGCGCGCGAACGACTGGAACATCCCTGCGGTCTGCGCCCACACGCCGGCCATTGCGGCGTTGCAGTTGGCGCTGCCACCGGGGCCCGTGTCGGGGCAGCCGAATCCGGTCAGCGCCGCTGGCGGGGTGGATCGGAGCAGGCCCTGCGACTCCTTCTGGATCATGATGATCGCGACCTGCGGGTTAACCCCGCAGGCCTGCCCCAGGTAGTAGAGGATGCTCGCGAACGACTGCGCTCCGCCGGGTCCTGGCCATGGTCGGCAGTGCGTCGTGTCCAGCGCTCCCGGCGTGTACTGCGCGGAACGCAGGCATGTGCTCGCGGTACAGCTGGCGCCGATCCGGTCCAGCGCCGTCTGCACCTCGAAGACGCTGCCGAACGCTGCGGAGTTGTAGAAGACGGCGTCGCTGATGATGTTGCCGGCGTCCCATTCGGTGCCACCCGCGGACGGCGGGTCGGCGGCCGCAACGGCGCACCCGCTCAGTGCCAGGACCGCAAGGGCAAGCGCTCCCAGCAGTCCGCGCTTAGACTTCACTGTCCGTGCCTGCTTGATTACGCTCGCGATACGCGATGACGTCTCTCTGCGGGATACGCCATGCCTCCTCGGTCTGCCACGCCCCGGGGAAGATGCCCTTGTTCAAGTAGCGGTAGACCGTCGTCTTGGTGACGCGCAGGTGATTCGCCACCTCCTGCACGGTCAGGTCTGGCCCGTCCGGGACGAGCTGCATCGGCGGCATGGGACTCCTTCATGGTCGGCCTACTTTCCGCCAGAGCATGGCCCAATTGTTCTTGGTTGACAACCGTTGACAACGATTGTCGCCGGTCGTACTGTCCCGTTCGTCATCAACTCGGCGCTCCATGAAGGGGAGACACCATGTCCACTACGCTCACCGCCGCGGCGCACCACGCACTGGTCGCCGCGCAGATGCGCATGGATCCGGTCAGCGGCAACCCGACGAAGCCGCCCGGCACGGCACCGGAGCGGCTCAACACTCTCTGGGGCTATGGCCTGTGGCTCTTTGCCGCCGCGGCCGCACTGGCCATGCTGGGTGCGCTGGCCGTGGCGATGTTCAACCACCAAGCGGGACGTCCCAACGATGGCTTCGGCAAGGTGTTCGTCATCCTTGGCGCCTGCGTCGGTGCCGGCCTGATCGGCGGCACCGTCGGCGCCGTGACCGGCACCTGATGTTCCGCCGGAAGGGGGCGCCGGCCGAGGATCGCGACCCGCGGCAGCCAGGGCGTCTGCGTCGCGCCGGCCAGTGGTACATGGCCTCGACTGGCACGCTCGTCGCGTCAGCAACTCTGCTGTGCATCATCCTGGCCGGCGGCATCTACCTGGTTCTCGTCCCCGCGCCGACCGTGTCCGACCAGCCGTCGCGCAGCGCCGCCCGTCCTGCGGTCACGGTCGCTTCCGGCGCCCCCGAGCAAGTCGCGCCGGCACTACCTGCGGCCGATCCCGCGGCCAGCCTGTGCCCAAAGCAGCGGCGAGTGGACATGTCGCCGGAGACCGTTGTGCTGGCCATGTACGACACGCAGTGGGAACAGAGCGGCGGGGCACTGGTGCCCCGCTCTGACGGTGGTGGTCCGGCAACTACGACGGCGCCTCGCAGCTGTTTCACCCGCACGCCCGAGGGTGCGCTGTATTCGCTCGCGACGTTCTTCACCCAGAGCACGATGGCCACGGACGCGGCTGCTCGCATCACCCTCACCCAGGCCCGTGCGTCCCGTACCGGCGCCTACCAGCAGCTGATGGACGCGCTGCAGGTCGACCCGAACATCGCCGCGAACGTCGGCGCACAACCCGAGTTGCGCATCACCGGGTACCGGTGGATCGGCTACACGCCGGACACCGCTCACCTGGAGCTGCGCTATCAGGCGATGACCGGTGCGCAGGCGGGCGTGCCGATCGCCATGATCCTGGAGGCCACCTGGGAGTCCAATGACTGGCTCATCGTCGTGCCGTCGCCAAACGCCGTGCTGCATCAGCCCGGCTCCGCACAGACCACCTTCACACCTTGGGGGCCGCCAGCATGAGCGTCGTCTCGTCCGCAGCATCCACACTCCTGGGTCGTGCTCCGGACATCGACCCGTCCGACCCGTCCTACGACCCGTCTGACCCGACGCAGTACGCGCAGTGCGTCGACAGCGGCAACATCTGGACCAACTGGTTCACCGGGCACGCCTGCGACGGGACTAGTCGCAGTGTCGTCGGCACGGCCATCCAGAACACCGTCCTGGAGCCTTGGGTTCAGGACGCCAAGAACGGCGTCGCGGACAGCGTCAAGACCATGGTCACCTTCTGGGTGGACGTGCCCAGCCCGGCCGTCGGCAACATCGAGGACGGCAGCAAATCCGAGGTCGTCTCGTTCCTGCAGGGCGGGCTGATGCCGATCGCCGCCTGGACCATGTGCTTCGTCATGCTGGCCAGTGTCGCCACGATCATGTGGACCCAGCGCGCTGCGGGGGCCAGGACCATCATGACGATGCTGCTGACCTATCTGGCGGTGGAGTCCGTGGGCGTTGGGGCGATTGCGGTGGCCCTGGAAGTCACCGACAACACGTCCAAGTGGCTGATCGACCAATCCACCCAGGGCACGAACTTCGCCGACAATCTGTTCTCCCTCTTCGACAGCACGCCGGGCGTTGCGGCGGGCCTTCTGCTCATCGTCCTGCTGCTCATCGCGTCGCTGGTGGCGGTCTTCACCTGCGTGCTGATGATCGCTCGCGGCGGCATCCTGTTGGCTCTGACCGGTGCCATGTTGTTCGCCGTCGCGGCCAGCGGCATCGAAGCGGGCAAGCAGGTCACCCGCCACTACTTCGGCTGGATCCTGGCCTTCATCCTCTACAAGCTGGCCGGTGCCATCGTCTACAGCGTCGGCTTCCGGCTCGTCGGCACCGACACCTCCGCGCAAGGTCAGGGGCTGTTGCAGATCCTCTACGGACTGACCCTGCTCAGCATGGCCGTCCTGGCATTGCCGGCGATCATCCGGCTGGTCGTCCCGCTTGTCGCGCCTGCCGCGCAGGGTCGTGGCGCCGGGGCGATGGCGGGGGCCGCCGGAGCCGCGGTCGCCTCCTCTGTCGCCCGCCGCTAGCCCTGTCCCCGGTCCTACCGAAGGAGTTCACGCATGTCTACCGCTGTTTCGGAGCTCGACGTCACCGGCGAGGATCGCCTGGGTGGCGGCGGCTTCTACAAGCCGAAAGGCTGGGGGTTCTTCAACCTGGGCCCACTCGGTTCCGTGATCGCCGTGTTCGCCGGCTTCGCCATGATCGTCAGCATTCTGACCCCGTGGAAGGTCATCGGCCCGCTGTCGATCCTCGTGGTCACCGGGGTCTTCCTGTTCCTGGCCACCTGGCCCGACCGGCACGGGAAAACCTGGATGCAACGGCGTGCCGCCCGCACCGGGTATCGGTCAGCGCGGCGCCGCGGCTGGAACGTCTACACACCAAGCGTGCTCACCCACATGGGGAGCCACAAACTGCCGGGCGTGTTGGCCGCGTCGGACATGCACGAGCGGGTGGACGAGGAGGGCCGGCCCTTCGCTATCCTCCGGTACCCGCGACACCACCTGTATGTGGTGTCCGCATCGGCCAACCCTGACGGCGCCTCTCTGCTGGACTCAACGGACCTGGCCCGTCAGGTCGAGGCGTACGGCGACAAGCTGGCCAACCTGGCCCTGGAACCGGACTTCGTGCAGGGCATCGTGACCCTGGAGACCGCGCCGAACAGCGGGCCGCTCATGCAGCAGGCGGTGCGCTCGCGCCAGTCGAGTCGGGCCACCGACCTGTCCAAGCGGGTCATGGAGGCGGTACTCGACCAGTACCCGCAGGGCTCACAGGGCATCCATGCGACGGTCACCGCGACGTTCCGAGCACCCGCCCCCGACGTCGCCCTCGACGGCACCAAGATCAAGCGGCGCAACCGCCAGGACGAGGTCGAGCAGGTGGGCGACCTGCTGTCCATCCGACTGCCGCATCTGTTCGCCGATCTCACCGAGGCCGGGGCCGGGGTGGTGGCGCCGCTCACCTGCGACGACATCATCGAGCGGGTGCGGGTCGCCTACAACCCGGGCGACCGCGTCGCCTACGACCAGGCGCGCGCAGCAGGGGAGCCTCGGCCGGTGACATTGTGGAGCAGTGCGGGTCCGGCGGGTGCCGAGGCGCACTGGAACTGGTACGAGCACGGCGGCGGCGGGTCGGTGACCTGGGAGTTCACCGGCTTCACCACGTCACGTGTGCAGCCTCGCGCGCTGCTTCCGCTGTTGGAGACCGCAGGGTTGGACGCGGTCACCCGGGTCTCGATCATCTACCAGCCGGTCGACCCGAGCCGCGCGGCGCACATCGTCGAGGCCAACTACAACGCCGCGGCCGGCCGGGTGATGGACGCGAAGAAGCCAACGGCCCGACAGAACCGGGTCGCCGCGGATGCCGACCGGGCGCGGATGAGCGAGGCCAACGGGCATGCGCTCATCGACTTCGCGGTCCTGGTCACCACGACCGTGCGGGATCCGGCGCACCTGGCGAAGGTCAAGGCGGCGATCGGTCGTCTCGGCCCGAATGCCCGACTGAACCTGCGGCCGCAGAACGGACTGCAGGACGCCGCATTCGCCCAGGGCATCGGGGTCCTGGGCCTGGTCACCGACAAGCACCTGCGCCTTCCGCGCGGCCTGATGCAAGGGATGTAGCGATGACTCTCCAAACCGACCACTACTACTCGCTGGTCTGCAACGGCCGCGTCGACAACATCGTCACCCCCACCTGTAGCGCACATTCCCGCGGACGGTGGCACGACGCCGAACTGATGGAGAAGGAGGCCGAGCAGAAGGGCTGGACCAAGACCGGGCGTGGGCACCTGTGCCCGAACTGCTCCCGCAACGACGAGACCGCAGAGACCGAGGAGGCCCCGAAGCAGCGCAAGCCGCGGGCCAAGGCACCCACCGGCGACGTCGCGCCGTCGACGCCGGCAACCGAGTGGAACGAGACGGCCCCATGAGGTTTCGTCGCAAACGGAAGGACGGGCTGCCCGCCGTGCCCACCTTTCGTGACCCGGGGCCGCGTGGTTACGAGGGTCCGGGCGGCGGCGCCTGGCGGTACATGGCCAACCCCACCTTCTGGCGCGGCACCTCCGACCAGATTGCTTTTCTGTTTCCGTGGATCCTGGGCACTGGCGTGCCCGCCAGTGGTGTGCCGATCGGCAGGGTCACCCGCAAGGTCGCCGGCCGGCGTAAGGGAGGCGCCGGCGCCACCCTGTGCTGTGATCCGTACAGCTGGTACAAAGCCAAGCTGATCAGCAACCCGAGTGCCTTCATCCTGGGCCTGCCGGGCCTTGGGAAGTCGACCCTGATCCGTAAATGGGTGCTGGGCCTGGACTACTTCGGCATCACCAGTCTGGTGCTGGGCGACCTGAAGGGCGAATACGTCCCGCTGATCAGGGCGCTCGGCGGCCAGGTCATCAGGGTCGGCCGTGGCATGGGGCACATCAACGTGCTGGACATGGGGTCGGCGCCGGACGCCGCCCGCCGACTCACTGCGGCCGAGTTTCTCACCGAGGCCGCCCAGCTGATGGCAGTCTCCCGGGCCCGGCGGCAGGCCGCCGTCGAGACTCTACTGACCCTGCAGCGCGGTGCACCGCTCGGCGATAAGGAGATCGCGGTGCTGGCCGCCGCGCTGCGCGCGATCGACGCACGGATCACCGACCGGGTGCCGATCATCGAGGATCTGTGGGACCAGGTGGAGGACCCGACGCCTGAACTCGACGCCGCTGCCCTGGCGTACGGCGACAGGCAGCGGTACCTGGTGGTCGTGGAGAACCTGCTGTCGAACCTGCAGAGCCTGGCCAACGGGGTCGGCCTCGGTGAGGTCTTCTCGCAGGAGACGACCGTGCACTTCCGGGTGGACACGCACGCTGTGTTCGACGTCAGCGGTCTCGACGACACCGACGAGACCCTGCGCGCCGCGAGCCTCATGCTCTGCTGGGGTATCGGGTTCGGCGAGGTCGCCGTGGCCAACACCCTGGCCGCGGTCGGCCTGGAGGAGCAGCGGAACTACCACATCGTCATGGACGAGGCGTGGCGGGCGCTGCGCGCTGCGGCGGGCCTGCCGCAGCGGATGGACGGCCTGATCCGACTGAACCGGGACAAGGGTGTGGTGACGACCTTCGCCTCGCACACCATGGACGACCTGGCCGCGCTTCAGAACGAGGCCGACCGGCGCATGGCCGCCGGGATCCTGGAGCGCTGCGGCATGGTCGCTGCCTTCGGTTGCGCTGCGTCGGAGATGCCGCGCCTGTCCACGGCGGTGAAGCTCTCCAGGGTCGAGCAGGTCACCCTGACGTCCTGGACCACGCCGCCGACCCTGTCCACCCATTCGACCGTCGACGACGACTGGCCCGGACGGGGACTCGTCCTATTCAAGATCGGGTCGCGGCCCGGGATCGCTGCGCAGGTCGAGCTCGTGCCGGTCGAGGAGCCGTACCACAACACCGCAGAGAAGTGGTCTCTGGACGATCGTGAGGTTGCGGCATGACCGCCCCGCGGCCGAAGATCATCGGCTCCACCACGTCCCCGCTGATGGCCGGCGCGATCGGCAGCCTGCTCGTCGGGTTCGGCGTGTTCTATGGGGGCCTACAGCTCGCCGCCCGCATGGACAGCGGTCAGTGGCTGCGCGGCGGCGCCAACCCCGGCTCTGCGCTGATCTACTGGGTTCGGGACGGCGCCCGGTTCGGCCCGTCCCAGATCATCGCGGTGGCTGGCCTGTTCCTGCTGGTGCTGATCGTCTTCGGTCTGGTGTTGTGGATGCTCGGCCGACGCGGGCGCACCCGCACTCCGATCGACGAGTCGGCCAAGTACCTCGGCGACAGCAAGGTGTTCACCGAAGCTGCCATCCGCAAGCACGCCGCGGATGCAGGGTTGACCACCGGCGAGGTTGTCGGACTTGCGGTCGCCGTGGTGGTGCGCACCGGTCAGTGGTTCTGGGCGGGCTTCCGGGACGGCATGACGTGCGTCATGGGCCCGGGCTCGAACAAGACCACGGCAGTGGTCATTCCTCTCGCCCTGGACGCGCCCGGACCGGCGTGGGTTACCAGCAATCGCCCCGACGTGGTGGCCGCGCTCTATACCAGTCGTCAGGACAAGGGTCGGTTCTGGTGCTTCGACCCGCAACGGGTCGCCGACATGCCGGCGACCTGGTACTACGACCCGCTCGGCTACATCCGCGAGCGGCCGGAGGAGGCTGACACTCGGTCCGAGGAGCTGGCCCAGCACTTCGCGTCCGCTGGCCGCCCGGCGGACGCGCGGACCGACGTCTTCTTCGACGAGGCAGGACGCACCTTGAATGCGTGCCTGCTGCTCGCGGCGGCCTTGGACAACCAGCCGATCACGCAGGTGCTGCAGTGGGTGTCCTCGCGCAAGAACCCGCGGGCCGTGGACATCCTGCGGCAGCACGATCAGATCGACTCGGTCAAGCAGTTGGAGGGCTTCGCCAACCTCGCCGCGGACACCGCGAACAGCATCTACCAGACCGCGGCCACCCAGATCCGGTTCCTGAAGAACCGCAGCGCCCGCGCCTGGGTGCAGCGGATGGGCCCGGACGATGATCGGCCCGAGTTCCGGCCAGCAGAGTTCGTGCGGTCCTCCGGTGACCTGATGGTCAGCCTGTCCCGCGAGGGCGTCGGCTCCTTCGGTCCGTTGATCGCCGCCATGACACGGGCGACCATCAAGGCCGCCGAGGACTACGCGGCCACCCGGCCCAACGGTCGTCTCCCCGTCCCGCTCGTCATGCCGCTGGATGAGGTGGCGAACGTCTGCCGGATCCACGAACTTCCGGACCTGATCTCCCATGCCGGCGGCCGTGGCATCTTCCTGATGCCGATCGTGCAGAGCCCTGCGCAGGGCAAGGCCACCTGGGGCGCGGACGGCTGGGACAAACTGTGGGGCGCATCGGTTATCCGTCTCGTCGGCCGCGGGTTGATCGACACCGACTTCCTGGAGGGCATCAGTAAGGCGATCGGCGACCAGGACGTGCAGCGGGTGTCGCACAGCAAGTCCAGTGGTCGCGGCGGCGGTTCCCGGTCCAGCAACACCGGATGGACGACCGAGCGGATCATGCCGGTCAGCAAGCTGGTGGAACTGCCGCAGAAACGGGCAGTCGTCATCGCCGCTGGCGATCGCGGCGCGCTTCTGCGGCTCGTGCCCTGGTTCGAGCGGGACGAGATGAGGGCCCTCGTGGGTGCATCCCAGGCCGCGTTCGTCGCAGATCATCCCAGTGTCGAGCTGGACGACGACCCCGTCGCGGTGGATGTGGCCTGATGGCCAACCTCCAGGTCACCAGGATCACCAGAGAGTCGGTGGTCCTGGAGTGGGACTTCTCGGACCAGGCCACCGCCTACATGGTCAGCCGTCTTGGCCCCCGCGGCGTCGAGGGCGTGGAGCCGGAGGATCGTGCCCTGGCCGCATGCTACGAGGGCACATTCTGCGACCACACCCTCACCCCGGGCTCCCGGTATACCTACACGGTCCGGATGATCGCGAACCGTGAGATTGAGAACCCGGACGACGACGTGGACGAGATCCATGTTCGTGCCCAGCCGGCCACCGAGTTCGCCGACGCACGCGCGTTCCTGACCGGGTTCCTCTCGACCACCTTTCCGCGTCACCAGGACGAGCATGTCCGGTGGTGCGAGGAGTGGTGGCGGCATCCCGAGGCCGCCTATGTTGTGGAGCAACTCTGGTGCGCATACGAGGCGCTACGCCCCCTCGATCCGCCGGCCTTCCCTGGCAAGCACCGTGCGGAGTGGCTGGTCGTGTTCCTGTATCCGCTGATGGATCGGCTGACCCATGAGCAGGGACCATTCGCTGGCTGTTACGGGCCGAACGACGACGTCGGTGGCCTCCGCCACCAGGCGCCGATGAAGCAGCAACCGCTGCCACACATCGCGGACCCGACCGGTGAGTACCGCCCAGGGTGATGGGTCGGCCCTTACCATAACGACATGACCCTGGCTGAGCGGCGCAACGGCCCGGTCCTGGGTGGTCCCGGGGACCTGCATATGACCTGGAAGACCCTGGCCGGCGGCGCCCGGTCCTGTGCTGAGGTTCTGATCGACATCGCGCAGAACGAACGCGCCCCGTCCGCATCGCGGGTCACCGCCGCCAAGACGGTGCTGGAGATGGTCGGCTTCAAGACCCCCGACGTCGTTCCGATCCTCCCGCCGGACGTTGACCCGGCCGGTGCGCCCGCCGGGGCCGGTGAGTCGCCGTCCGCGCGGATTCGCAGCCGCATCGCATCCCTGGCGGCAGCGTCCCGGGCGGGAGCCGACGACGAGATCGCGGACGCCGAGATCGTCGTGGTCGACGACGAGGGTCACGAGGTGATCGACGCCGTCATCGAGGACGGCGACTGATCGTCAGGCCGGTGGGTTCACCGGCGCCACGGGTGGCGGAGCGACCGGTGGGGCGACGACGGTCACCGGCTTCACCGCGTTGGGGAACTGGTAGGTGCCGATGACCCCGAGCAGGGTGACGACGGCGCCCACGTAGACCGCCCACTTGCTTTCGGGGGAGATGTACGGGATGAGCGCGGCGAGGGCCGCGCCCAGCGCTGCGGCGACGGCGGAGATGAGCTTGGAGTACCCCTTGATGCCGTCGGGTACCAGGTCTGCGGTCGAGTGGATGACTCGGATCTCGGGCATGCGCGCAGCGTAACCCCCGAGGGGGCGATCAGCCGATGGTCGCGTCGACCACGGCCTGGTCGAGCCGCATCAGATCCTGCAGGTACATCTTGTGCGCGAGGCGGGCCTGCTCGGCGATCTCCTGCATGTTCCGCGGCACCAGGTCCGGCGGGAACCGCTCCTCGTCGGCGAGCACCGCCATCACGCCGTCCAGGTCGGCGTCGGCCACGCCGATCGCGATCAGCAGTGCGCAGACGCTCCGGGCGACCGGCGCCACCGTCTGTGACTGCGCGCTCGTCGCGTTGTGCACTACTCGAACAGCCATGGATCTCCCTCTCGCATGGATTGCGGAACCCCGGACTGCAGGCGGCGTGCCACCGTTCGCATCCGGCTCAGCTCGACCAGCAGCACGTGTCGGTCATCGGCGCAGCGGTAGTCCGGCCCAGCAAGGCCGTCCTCTGTCGCGCTGTCGCGCTCGACGATCGCCTGCAGGTCTGCCTCGCTGAGCGGATCGGGCACGCTGAGTAATCTACTGCAGACCCTGGTCACCCGCGGCTCACGTGGGATGATCGCCGCATGGGTGTGACCACGGATCTCGCCATCCCGTTCCCGAACTTGGCCGACGCGGCCAACGGACCGGGCGCCTTCCAGGCCAGCCTGCAGTACATCGACGACTTCCTCACCGACACCACCATCCAGCCCTACGTGCCGGTCTGGACATCCAGCGGCGGGGTGGCCCCGACCCAGCCGAGCAGCCTGTTGGGCAGCTACCGCGTCGACCACGGGGTCTGCCACTTCCGGCTGCGTCTGCTGTGCGACGCCACCACCACCGGCGGCACCGGCAACCTGGTGCTGACCGGGCCGCTGCCGGCGAACGCCACGTTCGACGACCAGAACGTGATGGCCGAGATCAACTCGCCGGCGGCCGGCGGCGGCGTGTATATGGGGTTCGGCAAGTTCAACGCAGCGAACGGCGCGGCGATGCAGATCTTCTTCCCGGCCAGCTCGTCGGACGTGCGCCTGCAGCGCTGGCGGAACGCCGCGGC
>DASUXL010000009.1:0-6244 GCA_036377915.1 Candidatus Limnocylindrales bacterium | reverse complement strand
ATCGTGATTGGCAACGGCGTTGTGGTCGACCCGAAGGTGCTGATCGCCGAGATCGACGGCCTCGCCGAGCGGGGTGTCGACGTCTCACGCCTCCGCATCTCCGGCGACGCCCACCTGATCATGCCGCATCACCGGGCGCTTGACCGGGTGGTCGAGCGCTATCTGGGGACCGCCCGGATCGGCACGACCGGTCGCGGGATCGGCCCGGCCTATGGCGACAAGGTGGCGCGCATGGGGATCCGGGTGCAGGACCTGCTCGATCCGGGGATTCTGCGGCAGAAGATGGAGCTGGTGCTGCGGGAGAAGAACCAGATCCTGTTCAAGGTTTACAACCGCAAGGCGTTCGATGTCGACGCCGTGGTCGAGGAGTACCTGACCTACGCCGAGCGGCTCAAGCCTCACATCGCCGACACGCGGCTGATCCTGCACAAGGCGCTGGAGGAGGGCAAGACGGTCCTGATGGAGGGGGCGCAGGCGACCCTGCTCGACCTGGATCATGGCACCTATCCGTTCGTCACGTCGTCGAATCCGACGGCGGGCGGTGCGTGTGTGGGCACGGGCATCCCGCCGACCCGCATCGGCCGCGTCATCGGGGTGATCAAGGCTTATACGACCCGGGTCGGGGCCGGCCCGTTCCCTACCGAGCTGAACGACGACATGGGCGAGCATCTGCGCAAGATGGGCGGCGAGTACGGCACGACCACGGGGCGACCGCGGCGGTGCGGGTGGTTCGACGCGGTCATCGGGCGCTATGCGGTGCGGGTCAACGGCATCACGGACCTCGTTGTCACGAAACTCGACATCCTCAGCGGACTTGATCAGGTACCCATATGTGTGGGTTATGAAATAGACGGCAAGAGATATGACGAGATGCCAATGACGCAGACGGCGTTCCATCACGCCACGCCGCTTTACGAGTACCACCCGGGGTGGTGGGAGGACATCTCCAAGGCTCGTGTCTTCACCGACCTGCCCGAGAACGCGCAGCGCTACATCCACCGGCTGGAGGAGCTGTGCGGCGCGAGGGTGAGCATGATTGGTGTTGGGCCGGGTCGTGAGGAGAACGTCGTCCGCCACGATATGCTCCCCTAACGTGCGGGTACTCCTGATCGGCTCGGGTGGGCGCGAGCACGCGCTGGCCATCGGCCTTGCCAACGACCCTTCCGTCACCGAGCTGATCGCCGCGCCGGGTAATCCCGGCATCGGCGAGCTGGCAACACTGAAATCTGTCGATCCACTCGACCCCGCCGCCGTGGCCGGACTGGCGGTGGCGGTCGAGGCGGATCTCGTGGTGGTCGGCCCGGAGGCGCCGCTCGTCGCCGGAGTCGCCGATGCCGTGCGCGGCAAGGGAATCCCGGTTTTCGGGCCTTCGCGGGAGGCTGCCCGGCTGGAAGGTTCAAAGGACTTCGCCAAAAAGATCATGGACTCTGCGGGGGTACCCACGGGCCGTTACCGGACCTGTGACTCCGACGAGCAGAGCCGTGCCGCGCTGGAGGAGTTCGGCCCGCCATACGTGGTGAAAAACGACGGTCTCGCCGCGGGCAAGGGCGTCGTGGTGACGGACGATCTGGACGCCGCGCTGGCGCACGCCCGTGACTGCGGGCGGGTCGTCATCGAGGAGTTCCTTGACGGGCCAGAGGTTTCGCTGTTTGTCGTGACGGACGGACTGACCGCGGTGCCGCTGATGCCCGCGCAGGACTTCAAGCGGGTCGGCGACGGCGACACCGGGCCCAATACCGGAGGCATGGGTGCGTATGCCCCATTGCCTTGGGCGTCAACGGATTTGGTCCCGACCGTGATGGACTCGGTGGTGGAGCCGACGCTTGCCGCGATGCGCGAGGCGGGCACGCCCTTCCAGGGTTTGCTCTATGTCGGCCTGGCGATCACCAAGCGGGGACCGAAGGTCATCGAGTTCAACGCCCGCTTCGGCGACCCCGAGACGCAGTCGGTGCTGGCGCTGCTCAGGTCCCCGCTGGGAGAGCTGCTCTACGCCGCCGCCACCGGCAAGCTCGCCAGCGTCCCGCCGCTGCGCTGGAACGAAGGCTCTTCGGTCACGGTCGTGATCGCGTCGGCGGGTTACCCGCAGGCGCCCCGCTCCGGCGACGAGATCACCGGGGCGGAGGGGCTGATCCACGCCGGGACCCGGCTTGACGACGCGGGCGTGCTGCGCTCGGCCGGCGGCCGGGTGCTGTGCGCCACCGCCACCGGCGACGACCTGCCCTCGGCCCGGGCTGCTGCCTACGAGCTGGCCGCCAAGGTGCGCCTGGCAGGGTCGCACTACCGGACCGATATTGCGGCTGTTATCGACTAAGCCGCTCGCGATCACGTTGGCTCCGGAAGGTGAAGATCATCACGCACCTCTTCGGCGCTGCCCGGCACTTCAGGCGCGATCGCTGCCGATGCTGCACCCGAGCCCTTAGGAACGTCCCGCGGCCGTCATTTGGTTGAGGGTAATCGTGCTGGGTATGCAACGTTCATGGCAGCCATCCTGGTCACGGGAGGCACCGGCACGCTCGGGCGTCCGGTGATCGAGCGTCTGCGCGCGTCCGGGCACGAACTTCGCGTGCTCACGCGCGGCAGCCGCCCCGGCGAGCCCGGGCTCAGCTACGTCAAGGGTGACCTGGCCACGGGCGAAGGGATCGCGGCTGCGGTCGACGGGGTCGAGACCATCGTGCACTGCGCTGGCAGCTCCAAGGGCGACGAGGAGAAGACCGTCCAGCTGGTCCGGGCCGTGCGCGAGGCCAAGCCTCATCTGGTGTCGATGTCGGTGACCGGAGCCGACCGGGTCCCGGGCGGCATGGTCACCTCCTATTTCGCGATGAAGCTCGCCACCGAGAAGGTGGTCGCTACGTCCGGGCTGCCGTGGACCGTGTTGCGCGCCAGCCAGTTCTACGACCTTGTCCCCAGATTTGTGCGGAATCTCGCGAAGCTGCCCGTTATCCCCGTGCCGGGCGGTATGCGCGTGCAGCCGATCGAGACCGACGAGGTGGCCGAGCGCCTGGTCGAGCTGGCGCTGGGGCGGCCGCAGGGCCTGGTACCCGAGATGGCCGGCCCGAAGATCTATGAGATGGCCGATCTGGTCCGCGACTACCTGGCGTCCGCCGGCATGCGCCGGCCGGTGCTCGCGTTCCCGTTGCCGGGCAAGGCCGGCGCGGCGTTGAGGGCGGGTGCGGCGACGGCGCCGGATCACGCGGTGGGCAAGCGGACCTGGGAGGAGTTCCTCGCCGCCCATTGAGCCGGTGTGTTACCGGCTAGTAATGTGCGGAACGTGGACCCCTTGTTCATCGGCAAGACGCTTGCGCGCCGCGGCCTGCTCGGTCCCGGACGTCCCGATCGGATCCTCGACCAGCTCAACACGTTCCGTCGCTATGGTTTCACGCTCGCCGCCGAGCTGCGCGCGGCCGAAGCCCGCGACCCGCACAAGGTCGCGGTGATCGACGAGCATCGCGGGCCCGTGACCTACCGGGCGCTGCTGCGCCGCTCGCAACGCCTCGCCGGTGCGCTCACCGCCACCCGCGGCATCGACGCCGGGGACCGCGTCGGCCTGCTGTGCCGCAACCACGCCGGTTTCATCGAGGCGATGGTCGCCTGCTCGATCATCGGTGCCGACGCTGTCCTGGTGAACACCGCCCTGTCCGCCCCGCAGCTGACCACCGTTGCGCAGCAACAGAACCTGCGCCTGCTGCTGCACGACCGCGAGTTCGCCCCGCTCGCCGCCGCCGTGGCCTGCGAGCGCCTCGACGAGGCGCAGGTCGACCCGCTCATCGCGCGCACGCCGCTGCCGCGCCGCTTCCACTGCTCCGACGCCGGGCGCATGATCGTGCTGACCTCGGGTACCACCGGGGCACCCAAGGGGGCCAGACGCCCGACGCCGCACGGCTTCGGGCCGCTGTGCGCGATCATCGACCGGATCCCGCTGCGGGTCGGGGAGCGGATCCACATCGCCGCCCCGATCTTCCACACCTGGGGGTACGCGGCGCTCCAGCTCGCCTTCGCCATGCGCGCAACGGTTGTGCTGCAACGGAAATTCGACCCGTCGGGGAGCGTCGACGCGGTCGACAGGTTCGGATGCGCAGCGATGTTCGCCGTACCCGTGATGCTGCAAAGGCTGCTTGAGGCGAAGCGGGCACCGGACCGGCCGCCCCGCATCGTGGCGGTCAGCGGTTCGGCCCTGCCCGGCGGGCTGGCCACCGGCTTCATGGACACGTGGGGCGACTGCCTCTACAACCTTTACGGCTCAACGGAAGCTTCGTGGGCGTCGATCGCCACGCCGAGGGACCTGCGGCGCGACCCGGGCACCGCGGGCCGGCCACCCCGCGGCACCCGGGTTGTCGTGCTCGACCCGCAGGGGCGGCAGGTGCCGACCGGGCAGGTAGGGCAGATCTTCGTCGGCAACGAGATGTTGTTCGAGGGCTACACCGCGGGCAACGGGCAGGACTTGCGCGACGGGCTCCTGGGCACAGGTGACCTGGGCCATGTGGACTCGCACGGACTGGTCTATGTGGACGGTCGCGCGGACGACATGGTGGTTTCGGGCGGGGAGAACGTGTTCCCCCGCCCGGTGGAGGAGCTGCTCGCCCAGCTGCCGCAGGTGCGCGAGGTGGCCGTGATCGGGGTGACCGACGCCGAGTTCGGGCAGCGCCTTGCCGCCTTCGTCGTGCTGCACCCGGGCCAGGTGCTGGACGCGGACGAGGTCCGCGAGTACGTCCGGCATTACCTGGCCCGGTTCAGCGTGCCGCGCGATGTTCACTTCCTCTACGAGCTGCCGCGCACCGCGACGGGAAAGGTCATCCCGCGCTTGCTCCGCGACAGTTAGTGGTCGGGGCCAGCGGACGCGGGTCGTCCATCGGCCAGTTCCAGTGGATGTCGTTCTGCCAGCCGGAGTTGCCGCCTGCGTCGACGATGTCGAACGGGTCGCCACGCCACGTCCCGGCCACGCCGAGGTTTCGAGCGTCCACATTGGAGAAGGTGGCACCGCCCACGACCTGGATCTGGAGCGCGTAGGTCCCGGCGCCATCGATGCAGATGTTGTCGAAGACGAGGTTGCTGACCGAGTTCGCGGTCGGGTACCCCTTGACCACCATGATCGCCGAGTAGGTGCTGTCGAGGAACGAGCTGTCGCGCACCTCGATCCGCGCGTCCATGACCCCTTCCAGCGAGTAGAACCAGATCGCGCCGACGCCGAAGTTCCAGTTCAGGTCGAGCACCCCGGCCCGCACGGTGGTGTTGCGCAGGAAGCGCAGCGTGCCGCTGAAGCCCTGCGAACCGTGGCGCCAGCCCGCGTGCAGGCCGCCGCCCTCGCGCACGGTGTCGGCGACGAGGTTGTCCGAGACCGTGTTGTCCCGGCCGCCATAGATGGCGATGCCGTTGGCGAGCACCGGGGCGATGACCGTGTTGTGGTCGTAGAGGTTGTCGTGGTCCTGGTCGAAGTGCGACCACATGGCCAGCCCGTCGTCGCCAAGGTTGCGCATGAAGTTGTTGGTGACCCGCACGTTGGAGATGCCGCGGCGCAGGTTCAGGGCGTCGGCGATCTGGTCCACGATGATGTTGTCCTTCACCGTGAGCCCGTCGAACGGGCCGTCGAACCACATGCCGACCTTGGTGCGCTGGATGTACAGGCGCTGCACGGTCGAGCCGCCGCCAAGCGCCCCGCCGACGCCGTTGAGCTGGAGGTGGTCCTGACGGTCGCGGATGTTGCCGATGATGGCGAAGTCGGCGAGGTGCACGTCGCGGCTGCCGCCGTCCTCGGCCCACTTGCCGTAGAAACCGACACCGTCACCCTGGATGATCGTGTGCCAGTTCCCGGCGCCGGTGATGGTGACGTCATCCACGATGATGTGGCGATTTATCCGGTACCGGCCGAAGGGCACAAAAACGGTTCTGCCGCTCGCCTTTGCGGCGGCGATGGCGGCGTCGAATGCGTCGGATGCCTCGACGAGTCCGGTGCGGTCCGCGCCGAAGTCCAATACGGACAGTGCATCGTGCGGCTTGTGCTTTGGCTTGGCGACCTGCTCGAAATCGGCAAGGTCGATGACGGCCCAGGGCAGTCCGGCCGGGAGCTGGAGCCGCACCGTGTCACCGCGGCGCAGGTCGCGGCCCAGCAGCAGGCGTTGCTCGGCATAGAAGTGGTGGGGGCGGAAGGGTTTGGTGACCGGGCGGGGTTCCGGGATCCACCAGTCCGGTGGCGGCTCGGCGTTGGGGTCGTTGGAGAACGGGTAGACACTGTAGAGCCAGGAGAACTCGG
>DASUXL010000008.1:0-14003 GCA_036377915.1 Candidatus Limnocylindrales bacterium | reverse complement strand
GCGCGCGTCCTCCAGGCTGATCGACAGTCCGAGTCCGGTGCCGCCGGTCTGCCGTGCGCGCGAGGGGTCCGAGCGCCAGAAACGGTTAAAAACAAGCTTTTCGTCGCCCGGTTTCAGGCCCATGCCGTGGTCGCGCACGGTCACCGCGACCGCCTTCTCGTCGCAGCCCAGCGTGATCACCACGGGCTTGCCGAGGGAGTGATCGAGTGCGTTGTCCACGAGGTTGCGCAGTACGCGCTCGATGCGGCGGGCGTCGACCTCGGCGATGACCGGCCGGTCCGGCATCACCACGCTGATAAGCGTGCCGGCCCGTTGCGCCACCGGGTTCAGCCGCTCAGCGACCCGTTTGACGAGCACCGTCAGGTCGGTCGGCTCGGCGTCCAGCATGGCGAAGCCGGCGTCGAACCGGCTGATCTCCAGCAGGTCGGTCAGCAGCTCCTCGAACCTGTCCAGCTCGGTCTGGAGCAGCTCGGCGCTGCGCGCCACGGCAGGGTCGAACTGGTCGCGCTGCGAATGCAGCATGTCCGCGGCCATCCGCACGGTCGTCAGCGGGGTGCGCAGCTCGTGTGAGACGTCCGAGGTGAACCTGCGCTGCAGCCGCGACATCTCTTCCAGCCGCACGATCTGGCGTTGCAGGTTTGCCGCCATCTGGTTGAAGGCGTCGGCGAGCAGGGCCAGCTCGTCCTCGCCCTTGACCTGCATGCGCTGGTCGAGCAGCCCGGCCGAGAGCCGCTGGGCTGTCCGGGCCGCCAGCCGCACCGGCTGCGCCACAAGCCGGGTCACGAACACCACCAGCAGGCCCATCAGAAGCACCAACAGCGTCCCGACGAGGACCACCGTTGCCCGGAAGTTCTCGGCCACCCCGACCTCGCTAGCCAGCGGCATCACGTAGTAGAGCTCGACCTGGGTGTACGACCACTGGGAGGGGGTGAACACCGGCCGGCCCACGACCATGAAGGCATTCCCCTCCACCGTGGTGACCTGGCTGGCTTTAAAGCCCCGCTCGACCCTGCCCCTGAGGTCTCGCGAAATCACCGTGCCAAAGTCGAGGCCCGTTGACTCCGGCCAGACCACCATCGACGGCTCGTTCGCCCTGGCGTGGGCGAACGTCACGGCCACCACGACAACCCCGCCGCCCTGTTGAGGCGATGCGGCAAGCCTGGTCAGCGCCCCCGTAACGGCACCGCCGACTCCGGGGTCCTCGCCGCTCGATCGCCCTTTCAACTGCCCGGTCAGGTACTCGGCGCCCGCCTCGAGCCGGCTGTACGCATCGCTGCGCGCCGCCTGTAGCAGCGCGTTGTTGTTGCGCTCGGCCACCAGGAACCCGAACCCGCTCACCAGCAGCCCCGACGCCACCACCGCGATCGTGACCATGCGCAGCTGCAACGAGCGGCGCCAGGTTGTCCGCACGCGCAGGACCACCGGGCGGAGCCTGGCTGCGACCCGCCAGACGACCGGACTGGCGTATCGCCGTGCGGCTTCGAGCGCTCGGCGCAGGTGAGGGGGGAGTGTGGGGGCGGTCACGATTGACCCAGATTAGCTGGTGCCCGCCTTATAGCCCACTCCGCGAACGGTCAAGATGATCTCTGGACGCTCCGGGTCCGGCTCGATCTTGGCGCGGAGCCGCTGCACGTGGACATTGACCAGCCTGGTGTCGGCCGAGTGCCTGTATCCCCAGACCTGCTCGAGCAGCACCTCGCGGGTGAACACCTGCCGCGGCTTGCGGGCGAGCGCGACCAGAAGGTCGAACTCCAACGGGGTCAGCTTTACCTCGTCCCCGTTGCGGGTGACCGTGTGCGCCGGCACGTCGATGCTGATCTGGTTGTCCGGCGGGCCGATGTTGAGCAGTTCGGGCGTGACGTCCTCGCCCCGGCGCAGCCGTGCTCGTACCCGGGCCACCAGCTCCTTGGGCTTGAACGGCTTCACCACATAGTCGTCGGCGCCGGACTCGAGCCCGAGCACGACGTCGACCGTGTCGCTTTTTGCGGTGAGCATGACGATGGGTACGCCCGACTCCGCCCGGATCGCCCGGCACACGTCGAGCCCGCTCATGCCCGGCAGCATGAGGTCGAGCAGGACTATGTCCGGTCTCGTCTCGCGGAACGCGGCCAGCGCGCGCTCGCCGTCGGCAACGAAGGAAGGTGCGAAGCCCTCACTGCGCAGCACAATGCCAAGCATCTCGGCGAGCGCGGGATCATCATCAACGACCAGAACCCGGGCTCTCATGCTGTCAAATATTCCATCTCTTGGCCTTGCACATGAACCCGGTTCACGGATATGTCCATACGGCCCCCCTCGGGCTCACGTTTCTGGACATTGCATGCGAGTATGGGCCGCGTGACGCCACCCCCCACGTTCCCTCGGCGACCCCTCACCATGGGCGAGTTGCTCGACGCCGCGGTGCAGCTGCTGCGCGGGCGGACGGGATTGTGGTTGCTGGTGGCGGCGGCCGGGCTGGCGATCGCGGAGCAGAGCCTGCTCTATCCCATGCGGCGGCAGCTTGGTATCGACCTCATCTCGGGCTTCGAGGGCGGTTTCGGCGAGACGGTCCTGGCGCTTTATGTGGTGACCGCGTTCGGCGCCGGCTTCGAAGCAATGATCATCAACGCGCTTGGCCCGCTGGCGGGGCGGTCGGCGGCGCATTCGGTGCTCCAGGAACGGCCGCGGGGCCATCTCGCCTGGTGGCGCACGCTGGTCACCGCGCCCATCGTCGGCCTGCTCACCACGGTGGGTGTCCTGCTCGGCCCGTTGTGGGTCCTGGGTTACGCCCTGTTCGGTGTCTCGGGTGCGGCGATCGGCCTGGAGGACAGGGGCGCCTTCCGTGCGCTCGGGCGCGGTGCCCGGCTGGCTTTCCGGGGCGGCGGGCGGGTCACCGGGGTGCGGTTGCTGGGCTACCTCGCGTGGCTGCTGCTGCGCTTCGCTTTCTTCCTCGCCCTGCTGCAGGTGATGAGCATGATCTCGGCCTCGCCGGTGACGGGGTTCTGGGTGCTGACCGTCGGATTCACAGTCATCAACGCGGCGGCTTACGCCTACCTTGCCGCGCTTGACGCCTCTGCCCTGGTCGAGTCGCGTTTCCGCGCGGAGGCGTGGGACATCTGGCTCACCCGAGCCCGATCCAAGCAGCTGGCGGCGGAGGCGGTGCGATGAGGCCGTGGAACGAGCTGGTCGCGGCGTGGGGCGACGTGATGCCGCTGCCGCTGACCGCGCTGTTGCTGCTTCTCGCCGCCGTCCTGACCGGACTGTGCTGGGCGTTCTGGTCCGAGATCGTCTCGACGCTCAAGCGGTTGTTCCGCCGCCGCAAGGGCGAGAGCGAGGAGGAGTCCAAAGACGACAGCGGAGTGCGGCTCATCACCGAGGAGGAGCTTGAGGAGGTGGCCGCCAGCGAGGAGGAGCTGCCCGACGTCGAGGCCGCCGTCTTCGCCACGCTCGCCGACCGTTTCGCCGCCGAGGGGCGCTACGCCGAGGCGGTCCGGGAACGCTTGCGCGCCATGGTGCGCGAGCTCGTCGACCGGGGCGTCATCATCCACCATCCGGGTTGGACGGTCACCGAGCTCGCGGCCGCCGCCGGCACCGCACGGCCGGCGGTGAGCCCGCCCGTCACCGAGGCCACAAAGATATTTTCCTTCATTTGGTACCGGAAAGAGCCCGCACTGTCCGAACACGACACCCGGATGCGGGTCCTGGCCGGGCAGCTGACATCCGAGGTGAGCCGGTCATGAAGCGCCGCTGGGTTCGGATCGTGACGCCGCTTGCCGCCGTCATCCTGCTCATGGTCGGCACAGTGATCGTGCACGAGATCGCCGAGCCGGACACCGCCGAGGCGCATTACCTTTCGCCGCAGCCGGCCTCCGCGCAACTGCCCACTTCCGGCGGTCAGCTGGCGGACCTGTTGCGCGCCAAGGGGATTAACATCAAGCGTGAGACCCGTTCGTCGGATGCCCTCGTCAGCACCTGGGGTCTGAAGGGGCAGGCGACGCTGTTCATCCCGGCGCCGGAGTTCGTCCACGAGGACTACCTGTGGATGCTGCGGCAGAGCCCGGCCGATACCCGCGTGGTGCTCGTCGAGCCGAATGCGCGCCAGCTGCACGAGGCGGTCCCGCTCCTCGGGGTGGCCGGCACCCGTTGGGCCACGCTGGCGACCGCACCGGGTCAGGACTGTGAGCTGACGACGGCGGGTGTGGCGGGGGTGACCCGGACCCGCTATGGCGCGGTGCCTCGCGCTCCGGCGCGGCCGCACGCCTGTTACGACAGCGGTCTGGTCTCGGTACAGTGGCGGGAGATCGAGTTCGTGGTCGCGGGCAGCGCCGATCCGTTCCGCACCGATCGTATGGCCGAACACGACAATCAGGCGCTCGCGGTGGACCTGTTGAGCGCCAAGCCGAACCTCATCTGGCTGGATCTGCACGACCTTGAGCCCAAGCCCAGGACGATGAGCGAGGACTATCCGAGGCCTGGCGATCCGGTGCCGTCGCTTCAGCCCGGCGGCGAGCGCGAGCGCCCGGACGCCAGCCCGCGGCCTCGGTCGTCGTTCACTCCCGATCCCGTGGACGAGGGCTTCGCCGACGGGGGCAGCCAGCCGCCGAGCCCGTTCCCGACCTGGCTGCTGCCGTTGATGGCGATGCTGCTGCTGGCGGCGATCGCGCTGGCGTTCGCTCGCGGGCGGCGGCTGGGCCCGCCGGTGACCGAGCCGCTGCCGATCGACGTGCCGGGGGCGGAGACCGCGCTCGGCCGCAGCCAGCTCTACCGCCGCGCCAAGGCTCGCTCCGCGGCGCTCGAGACGCTGCGCTACGACGCGCGCCTGCGCCTTGCCACCGCGCTCAAGACGAGCACCGACCGCGATCCTTTGCTTGACGCGCTTGCCGCCCGCACGGGGCAGCCACGCGACCTGCTGGAGACTGTCCTATTCGGACCTGAGCCGGAGGACGACTCTGCGCTCCAGACCCGCACAACCGAACTGCTGCGCCTGGTGCAGCAGGTGACGAGGGAGTAGAGAACCGTGACCGTTCCCCACGATCCACGCGAGGTGCTCGGCCGGCTGCGCAACGAGGTGGCCAAAGCCGTGGTAGGGCAAGAGGGTGCCGTCGCCGGCCTGGTCATCGCGCTGCTGTGCCGCGGTCACGTGCTGCTGGAGGGCGTGCCGGGTGTGGCCAAGACCCTGCTGGTGCGCAGCGTCGCCGCCTCGCTGGACCTGCAGATGAAGCGCATCCAGTTCACGCCGGACCTGATGCCCGGCGATGTCACCGGCTCGCTCATCTACGATCCGCGCAGCGTGGAGTTCATCTTCCGGCACGGCCCGGTCTTCACCAACCTGCTGCTCGCCGACGAGATCAACAGGACGTCGCCAAAGACGCAGTCGGCGCTGCTTGAGGTGATGGAGGAGCGGCAGGTCTCCACCGACGGCGTGACCCGGGCGCTGCCGGATCCGTTCGTGGTCGCGGCGACGCAGAACCCGATCGAGCACGAGGGCACGTACCCGCTGCCCGAGGCGCAGCTTGACCGGTTCCTGCTCAAGCTGACCGTTCCGCTGCCCAACCGGGACGAGGAGCTGGGCGTGGTTCGCGCTCACCACAACGGTTTCGATCCGCGTGACCTGTCCGCCACGGGGATCAAGTCGGTCGCCACCGCCGCGGACCTCGCCGCCGCCCGGGAGGCGGCGGGCAAGGTGATCGTCGCCGAGGAGGTGCTCGGCTACATCGTCGACATCTGCCGGGCCACCCGCGCGATGCCCTCGATCGAGCTGGGCGCCTCACCGCGTGGCGCCACCTCGCTGCTGCAGACCTCCAAGGCTTGGGCGTACATCACCGGCCGCGACTTCGTCACCCCCGACGACGTCAAGGTGATGGCCCGGCCCGCCCTGCGCCACCGGCTGCGGCTTCGCCCCGAGGCGGAGCTGGAGGGGGTCACCACCGACGCGGTCCTCGACAGCGTCCTTGCCACGGTCCCCACACCGCGCTGATGGTCACCACTCGCGCCGTCTGGCTGCTGCTCGCCGGGATCGTGCTCGCCGCGATCCCGGTGCTGGGCATGGGTTCGGAGCCCTGGGCCGCCTCGCTGGTCGTGCTCGCGGTGCTCATCGTCGTGATCTCCGTGGACTGGCAGCTCGCCGCGAACCCGCGGATCATGACGGTCCAGCGCCAAGGCGCGAAGAGCGTGCGGCTCGGGGAGTCCACCGCCGTGGAACTGGTCGTCCATAACCGTACCGACAGCACCGCTCATTTGATAATCAGGGATGCGTGGGTACCTTCAGCGGGCGCAACGCCGTTCATACACCGATTCACGTTGGCCGCCAAAGCAAAAGGCGCCGTCACCACCACGCTCAACCCCACCCGTCGCGGTGACCGTCCGGCCGTGCGGGTGACGGTGCGCAGCTTCGGCCCGATGCGCCTTGTCTTCCGCCAGTCCCACCACTATCCGGAGTGGACACTGCGGGTGCTGCCCCGGTTCGACTCGCGCAAGCACCTTCCGGAAAAGCTTGCCAAGCTGCGCATCGTCGAGGGGGCGATCGCCATCCGGGGCCGCGGGCAGGGCAGCGAGTTCGACACGTTGCGCGAGTATGTCCCCGGCGACGACGTGCGCTCGATCGACTGGCGCGCCACGGCCCGCCGCAGTGACGTCATGCTGCGCACCTGGCGGCCGGAGCGTTCCCGCCGTGTGGTTTGCGTGCTGGACACCGGGCGCACGAGCGCGGTCCGCATCGCCGACGAACCCCGCCTCGACGCCGCCATGGACGCTGCGCTGCTGCTGGCCGCGGTCGCCCAGGAGGCCGGCGACCAGGTGGACCTCATCGCCGCCGACCACCGCGTGCGCGCCGTCGTCAGCGGCGTCACCGGGCGCAACCTGTTGCCCCGCTTGGTGAACGCGGTCGCCCCACTGCACCCGGATCTGGTCGAGACGGACTTCGAGACCATCATCAGTGAGGTGCTTCACCGGGAGCGCAAGCGCAGCCTCGTCGTCATCTTCACCGCGCTTGAACCGGGCGCGCTCGGCGAAGGCCTGCTGCCGATCCTGCCCAAACTCGTTGCGCGCCATCAGGTCCTCATCGCCGCCGTGCACGACCAGGCGTTGCGGGAGCTTGCCGCCACCCCGCCGGAGGACGCCTCGGCGATCTATTCAATCGCCGCGGGCACGCGGGCTCTCGCCGAGCGCCAGCGGATCGCCTCGGCGCTAACCCGCCACGGGGTGGACGTCCTTGACTGCCCCGCCGACACGTTTGCCAGCCAGGTCACCGACGCCTACCTCGCCCTGAAGGCCGCCGGCCGCCTCTGAGGCCGTCTCGGCCGCGACCGCCATGCGCCCGAAAACCCAAACGTAGACAAGGAAAGCCACCCAGACCACGAAGCCGATGAAGTCGCGGATCAGGATCGGGAACGGCGACGGGGTGACGAACGACTCCAGGATCCCCGAGACCAGCAGCACGACCACCAGGCCCATCGCGCCCATGACCGCCTGTTTCGCCGCGGCGGCAAGCGATTGCGCCCGCGTCAGCACCGGACCGGGTTCGATCCACGCCCAGCCCATCCGCATCCCGAGGCCGACCGAGATGAACAGGGCGGTCAGCTCGAGGAAACCGTGCGGGGCGATGAGCCCGAAGAACGTGTCGCCGTGGCCGGCGCCGACCATCACCCCGCCGATGAGGCCGATGCTGACGGCGTTCTCCCACAGTACGAGCAGCGGTGGCAGGACCAGTACCCCGCTGGCGAGGCTGATCGCGGCCAGGAACGAGTTGTGCAGCCACACCGCGGCGCCGAAGTTCTGCGGCATGTACTCGCTGTAGTACCCCTCGAAGGCCCCGCCGGTCAGCTCCTCGATGTCGGCATCGGTGATGCCGAAGTTGCGTGCCACCTGCGGGTCACCCGCCACCCACGCGATCATGATGCCGCTGATGACGATGAAGCTCAGCCCGGCCGCCACCCACCACCAGCGTGCCCGGTAGAACACCAGCGGCATGTCGTGCAGGAAGAAGCGGGGCACCGAACGCCAGTCGAACTTGCGCGGCCCGGTCAGCGCCGAACGGGCCGACAGCACCAGCCGCGACAGCTCGGCGACGAGCGCCGGGTCGGGCGTGCGGCTGCGCACCACCGACAGCTGCGTGGCCACGCGCTGATAGAGAAGCACCAGCTCGTCGGCCTCGGCGGCGTTCAGCCTGTACTTGTTGCTCAGCTGCCCCAGCCGCCGCCATTCCCCGCGGTGCTCGGCCACATACGCGTCCAGGTCCACAGCGCACTACAGTAATACAATGCGCGAACCCGAGGTGCGCCCCGAAATTCGCTTGGTCAGTGGTGAGGCTGTCCACCTTGACATCCGCCTTGCCCGTGCGGGATCGCGGGTGCTGGCCCTAATGATCGACATCATCGGGCAGTTCGCCTTGTTCATCCTGCTTTCCATCCCGATGGGCTTGGCGCTCAGCGGCCCGTGGGCCGATGGCGCGCTCTATGCCGCGGCGCAGACTCTGCTCATCGCCGTGGTCCTGATCGGCTATCCGGCGGTGTTCCACAGCGTGCTGCGCGGGCGCACCCCGGGCAAGCTCGCTTTGGGCCTGCGGGTGGTCAGCGCCGACGGCGGCCCGATCACGTTCCGGCAGTCGCTGATCCGGGCACTGGTCGGGGTGGCGCTGGAGTGGCCGGGCCTGCTGCTGGTCGTCAGCTGGCTGGTGAGCATCACGCTGCTCACCTCGTCATCGCGCTCGCAGCGCCTGGCAGACCTCGCCGCCGGCACCATCGTCATCCACGAGCGCACCCCGGAGGCGTGGGGTTGGGTCCCGACCACGCCGCCTTTCCTGGCCGGCTGGGCCGCCACCCTTGACCTGACCGACGTCGACGACCAGCTCGCTTTGGCCGCAAGGCATTTCCTGGCCCGGTCGCGCTCGCTGACCGAGCCGTACCGTGGGCAGGTGGGCGAGGCGCTTGCCCGCGAGATGCTGCAGAAGACCACTCCCGCCCCGCCGCCCAACACCCCGGGCTGGGCGTACCTGGCTGCCGTTGTCGGGGAGCGCCACCGCCGTGCCGCGCACCGTATCGCGCAGGCCCGCGCCATCCAGGCCAAGCTGTGGCCGGAGCTGTTCCGCCCGATCCTGCTGCCGGCACAGCGCCCCGCGCCCGGCCAGTTCGCGCAGCCCAACCAATTCGTGCAGCCCATGCAACCCGCGCCCGCCCCGGCAACCCCCGGCCACCTACGTTCCGCCGCCCCACCCCACTAACACCCCCCACCCCACTAACACCCCCACCCCACTCACGCGCCCGCCGACGCCCGCCCCAAGATCCGGCAATTTGCCAGGCAATCGTCCTCGGGGGGTGGGGTCTGAGGGACGATTGCCAGGCAAATTGCGGGATCTTAGCCGAACAGGGCGCTGCCCCAGAAGTCGTTGGGGCCGTTGACGCCCGGAGGCACCGCCCACACCCCGCTCGACGTATGCCGGATGTACTCGTTGAGGACATCCGCGCGGGCCAGGCTCCGCTGCACCGGCACGAATGCGGTCCGGGGATCCCGTTGGTACCCAATGAAAAATAGTCCGGCATCAAGGCGCCCCAGCCCATCGGAGCCGTCGACGAAGTTGTAGCCGCGGCGCAGCATGCGCGCTCCGTCGTTGGTGGAGCGGTGAGCCAGCCGGATGTGGGCCTCCGGCACGATCAGTTCGTTGCTGAAGTCGGGCTCGTCGAACTCCTTGGTCTTGCCCAGCGGCGCGCCCTCGCCCTTGTCCCGCCCGATGATCATCTCTTGTTCGGCGAGCGGGGTGCGGTCCCACGTCTCAATGATCATGCGGATGCGGCGGGTCACCAGGTAGGAGCCGCCGACCATCCACTGTGGACCCTCCTCGGGCTGCACCCACACGTGCTGCTTGAGCAGATCGGTGTCCTCGGCCTTGATGTTGGCGGTGCCGTCCTTGAATCCCATCAGGTTCCGGAGCGTCGCCTGGTCCCGGGTGGTGCTCGAGGTCCGCCCGAACCCCAGTTGCGAGTAGCGGACGCTTACAACACCGAACCCGATACGGGCGAGGTTGCGCACCGCGTGCACCGCGACCTGGGGGTCGTTGGCGCACGCTTGCACGCACAGGTCGCCGCCGCTGATCTCCGGGCGCAGCGTGTCGCCGGGGAAATGCGGCAGTTCCTCAAGCGCCGCGGGCTTTTGCGAGGCAAGGCCGCCGAACCGCTTGAACAGCGACGGTCCAAACCCGACGGTCAGGGTCAGCTGGGAGGGCGGCAGCCCCAGCGCCTCCCCTGTGTCGTCCGGCGGCGCCTCGGGGTGACCGCCAACGGCGCCGATGAGTCCGGCGTCGCGTCCGGCCGCCATCCGCGCCGCCGCCTCGCTCCACTGCTGCAACATCTGGACGAACTTGTCGCGGCTGTCGCTGATCACGTCGAACGCGACGAAGTGCAGCCGGTCCTGCACGGGCGAGATGATGCCCGCCTGGTGCTGACCATAGAACTCGACCGCGTCGGCCGGGGAGGCGCCCGCCGGGTTGTCCGGGTTGCCGCCCGTCGCGAGGCCGATCGCGCCCACCCCTCCGGCGAGAGCGACCCCGCCACCGGCCAGCGCCAAAGCCTTGCGCCGCGAGAACATGGATCAGCCCGCCACTACCGCGGCGACCTTGCTGACCGGCTCGCCAAGGGCGTTGATGACGTCGGTCAGCTCCTTGAGGTCGGCCTGGCTCAGCTGGTCGTGCAGCTTCCAGCCGTCGCCCGCGCGGTGCTTCTCAAGCGTGGTAAGCACCTTGGCGAAGTTGGTGTCCAATTCGGATACCAGGGCGGCGTTGCGCTCCTCCAGCACCGGGCGCAGCGCCTGCACGGCCGCCTGCGAACCCTGCACGTTGGCGATGAAGTCCCACAGGTCGGTGTGCGAGTACCGGTCCTCCTCCCCCGTGATCTTCCCGGTCGCCACCTCGTCCAGCAACTCCTTGGCGCCGTTGGCAAGCTGCAGCGGGGAAAGCGTTTCAGCGGTGGCCTTCGCCACGATCTCGCGGATGTCGGCCATCAGGCGGTCGGCCATGGGGCCGCTCTTGGACACGTCACCGTCCACCCACAGGTCACGTTCTAGCTTGTGGAAGCCGGTGAACTCCATGCCCTCGTCGACGACCTCCTCGCGCCCGTCGATCTTCGGGTCCAGATCGCCGAAGATCTCGGCGACCGGCTCGATGCGCTCCCAGTAGGTCCGCGCGATCGGGAACAGCGCCTTGGCCTTCGGGATGTCGCCACCCTTCACCGCGTCGACGAACTCCTGCGTCTTCACCAGCAGGGTGTCGGTCTGGCTCTTGACGTAACGCTGGTAGCTCTCGGTCGCGGCGGCCAGCTTCGCGTCGGCGGTCAGCGGCGCAGACGACCCGGAAACCTTGAAGGCGCCCCGGATTCCCCGCCCCACCATGCCCGGCTTGCACGCGGTCTCGTAGGTCCCCGCGGCAAGCTCCACGCGCAACTCACGGGTCAGGCCCGGGGTGATGTTCTCCACCTCGCCCATGACCCGGTCGCCCGCGGCGTACACGTAGAACTCGGTGACCTTGTTGCCGTCGTTCTTGACCGAGAAGGTCACGGTCCCGGCCGCGTTCTCGTTCCGCGCCACCTCGCATACCGTGTCGGTGGCCTTCACCGCGATCGGGCCGCCCTGGGCCGTTGACGGCGCCGGGTCCTTGCCGCACGCGGCAAGCCCGAGCAGGGCGGCGACAATGAGGTACTTACGCATGGGCACTCCTACGAGCGGGCCAGAGGAACAGGATGATGACGGGTATCCCGTAAGCCGCCCACGCCAAGGTCTCCAACACACTCGGCGTGGGCGTGAGGTTGAACATCCCGCGCAGCAGCTCGGCCCACCACACGGTGGGGTCGAAGCGGATCTGCTCGATGACGTTGTGCAGGCCCGGCAGGATGTCGGCCTCCTGCAGGTCGTGCACGCCGTACTTGAGGATGCCCGCGGCGACCAGCACGAGCAGCGCGCCCGTCCAGGTGAAGAAGCGGGTGAGGTTGATCCGCACCGCGCTGAAGTAAAGGCCCAGTCCGATCAGGATGGACGTGCCGATCCCGGTGAGGGTCGCCGTCACGGACCAGGCCGAGCTTTCGCCCTGCACGGTGGCGAAGAAGAACAGGGCGGTCTCAAGCCCTTCCCGCGCCACCGCCAGGAAGGCGGTCACGATGATTGCCACCGGCCCGATCTCAAGGGCGTGGCCGAGTTTCTCGCGCAGGTCGCCGCCGATGGTGCGGGCGGCACGGCGCATCCAGAAGATCATCCAGGTGACGAAGACGACCGCGGCGAACGAGGCGATCGCCTCGAACAGCTCCTGCTCCTCGAACGCGAGGTGGGCGCTGGTGAACTCGAGAAACGCGGCGAAGCCCACCGACATCGCCACGGCGAGGCCGACCCCGGCCCACACGTACGGGAGGCGGTGACGCTGGTCCGACTTGACCAGGAACGCTACGAGGATGGTCACGACGAGCGTCGCTTCGAGTCCCTCGCGCAGGCCGATGAGGTACGTGGGCAGAAAGGTTCTCACCAAAAGACTCCGGGTATGGAAGGTTAGGCTAGCCTAAGCTTCCGTACCCGGAGTCGCAAGTGGTCAGTGTTGGATCAGTATCGATAATGCTCCGACTTGAACGGACCCTCGACCGGCACGCCCAGGTACTGCGCCTGCTCCTTCGAAAGCTCCGTCAGCTTCACGCCCAGCGCGCCGAGGTGCAGCCGCGCCACCTTCTCGTCGAGCTGCTTGGACAGCGTGTAGACGCCGAGCGGGTACTGGTCGAGCTTGGTGAACAGCTCGATCTGGGCGATCGTCTGGTTGGTGAAGCTGTTGCTCATCACGAACGACGGGTGCCCGGTGGCGTTGCCAAGGTTCAGCAGGCGGCCCTCGGAGAGCACGATGATCGAGTGCCCGTCCTCGAAGCGCCACTCGTCGACCTGCGGCTTGATGTTGATCCTCTGGACGCCCGGCACCTTCGCCAGGCCGGCCATGTCGATCTCGTTGTCGAAGTGGCCGATGTTGCCGACGATCGCCTGGTGCTTCATCCGCTTCATGTGGTCGGCCGTGATCACGTCGAAGCAGCCGGTGGCGGTGATGAAGATGTCCGCGGTCTCCACCACGTCCTCAAGCGTCGTGACCTGGTAACCGTCCATCGCGGCCTGCAGCGCGCAGATGGGGTCGACCTCGGTGACGATCACCCGGGCGCCCTGGCCGCGCAGCGACTCGGCACAGCCCTTGCCCACGTCGCCGTAGCCGAGGACCACCGCGACCTTGCCGCCGATCAGCACGTCGGTGGCGCGGTTGATGCCGTCGATGAGCGAGTGGCGGCAGCCGTACTTGTTGTCGAACTTGCTCTTGGTCACCGAGTCGTTGACGTTGATCGCCGGGAACAGGAGCGAGCCGTTGCGCTGCATCTCGTAGAGGCGGTGCACGCCGGTGGTGGTCTCCTCGGTCACGCCCTTGATCCCCTGGGCGATCCTGGTCCACCTGCCCGAGTCGGTCTCCAGCGACTTGCGCAGGACCTCGAGGATTACCGCATACTCCTGCGAGTCGGTCGCCGCGGTCGCCGGGACCGCGCCCGCCTTCTCAAACTCCACGCCCTTGTGCACCAGCAGCGTGGCGTCGCCGCCGTCGTCGAGGATCATGTTGGGGCCCTGGCCGCCCGAGAAGTTGAACAGCTGCTCAGTGCACCACCAGTACTCCTCGAGCGTCTCCCCCTTCCACGCGAAGACCGGCACGCCCGTCGGCTCCTGCTCGGTGCCCCCGGGGCCGACCACGACCGCGGCGGCGGCGTGATCCTGGGTCGAGAAGATGTTGCAGCTGACCCAGCGCACGTCGGCGCCGAGCGCGACCAGCGTCTCGATCAGGACCGCGGTCTGGATGGTCATGTGCAGCGAGCCGGCGATGCGCGCCCCGGCAAGCGGCTTTACTTCGGCATACTCGCGGCGGACCGCCATCAGGCCCGGCATTTCATGCTCGGCGAGCTGAATTTCCTTGCGGCCAAAGGTGGCTAGAGAAAGATCGGCGACCTTAAAATCGCCGGCGGACAATGTCTTGGTCATTG
>DASUXL010000007.1:0-75619 GCA_036377915.1 Candidatus Limnocylindrales bacterium | reverse complement strand
CGCCCAGGGCGCCGGCCGGGCCGACCTGGCCCGCGCCATCGACCCGACAATCACCACCGCCGGCAACCTCAACTTCGGCCGGTACGAGTTCCCGCACTCGCCGGTCAGCCGGACGCACACCTACAACAACCACACCGACGAAGCGATCACGTTGCGGCTCTCGGCTTCGGCCAACGTGGGCGGCAAGCCCGGCCCGGCCGGGCTGTTCAGCCTGAGCGCGACCGAGGTGACGGTGCCCGCGCACGGCCAGGCCGCCGTGACGATCACCATGAACGGTGGTGTGCTCGGCGACGCCGGACCGTACGGTGCCTACAACGGTTTGCTCAACGCGAACGACGCGACGGGTGAGCTGCGGGCGGCGTCGCGCATCGGCGCCTTCCTCGAGCCGGTCCGCCACCAGCTGACCGTCAAGGTGATCCCGCCCGCCGGCGCGACCGGCGTCCGCTTCGGCAACGCGGTCATCATTCCCGTGGACGACAAGGTGTTCCTGCACGACGAACCGATCACCATGCCGGGCGCGGAGACTTTCGGCGCGCGGCTGTTCGGCGGGACTTTCGCCGCCGCCACCGCGGTCGAGTGGCGGGACGCGGACGGCCGCCTGCACCAGGCCGTGCCGTCGGCACCGGAGGTGACGGTGACCGGGGCCACGACCGTGACCCTGGATCTGCGCAAGCTCAAGCCGGTTTCCGTACAGACGCCGCAGGCGACCGAGACCTATGACGCGGTCACCCGCTTCGAGCGGATCTCGGCGACCGGTGCCTGGGGCATGACCGCCGAACTGCTTGCCGAATATGGCGCCGCCGACCCGAACTGGTGGGCGCTGCCGACCCAGCAGGTTCGTACGGGCACGTTCACCTACAACACCTCTGCCGTCAAGGTGACACCGGTTGTCGGCATGTGGGCCTTCGGTGGCGGGTGGCCGTTCGCGCTGGGCGTGCGCTACGGCACCCCGGACGTGGCCGTGGACGGTGGCGAACAGCAGTGGAAGGAGGGCGAGACGACGGTTGCCCGCGACGTCCGGATACCGGTGCCGAGACTGCCGATCGTGGGCAAGGCTCAGGTGGTCCAGGCTGGGAGCGGTACCCCCGCTGAAATCTCCAAAGTGGATGCCGCGGGCAAGCTGGTCCTGATCTCGCCGGCCGACATCTGCACCACGACCGGCTGCCACTTCGCCGTCCTGCGCGAGCGGGTCGCCGCGGCCAAGTCCGCCGGTGCGATCGGCGTGCTGGCGGCCACACCCGCCGGGCTGGGTGACTCGCCGAGTCCGCTCTACCAGTGCGCCAACGGCCCCGACAGCTGCCCGCCGGTGGAGCCGTACGCGGCGCTGCCAATTGTCAACGTGCCCGCGAACGACGCCGGTAAGCTCCTCGCCCGGCTCGGGAAGGGCAAGGTCGAAGTGGTCTTCGGCGGCAATGCCCAGCCTGAGGTCTACAGCGCCGGGTTCGACACGGCCGGGAGGATCCCGGACGGCCTGCCGCACCGGGTCGACCCGCGCGACCTTGAGAAGGTGGAGCACCGCTTCCACTCCGACCGGCCCGGCCTGGCCATCGGGTTCACCTGGTCGCAGTTCGTCAAGTCGCAGCCCGACCCGGTGGGCCTCAGCCTGCCCGCCACCGGCATGCAGAGCGCGGTGACCACCTTCGTCAACCGCCGCGCCGACTCCATCAACCGGTACCAGGTCGAGTGGGGTGACTACACCGGGCCGTCGGTGATCGGCGGCACCCGCGGTGAGTACCAGGAACTGGTGCTCGGCAACAGGAACACGGTGGGCTGGAACACCGGCCCGACCGTGCCGGGCGCGGTGCGGACGGTCCGCACGGCGTCGGGCTACACGCTGTCCACCGGCACCGTGTGCGCCGGTTGCCGGCAAGGTGACGTGTTCTACCCGGCCCACTTCGTGACCAGCAGCAGCGGCGCGCGGCAGGCGATGGTCGGCATCGTCAACAACACCGGCATCAGCGAGTTCTTCTTCGGGATCAGGAATTGCGAGGCGACCGCGTGCGACTTCACCCTGCGCAACGCCTCCGGCGAGGAGTACGAACGCCGGTTGCTGCACTTGGCTTTCGGAATCGGCAACGGCCAGAAGGGACACTGACGTGAAGCGCTGGCGCAAGAAGGCGACGATCGCCGCACTGGTCGCGGCCGGGTTGTTCGGGCTGGGTTGTGCGGTCGGCGGCGACGTTGTCGCCTATGACGTCCCGGCGGAATCGGCCCGGTACACGTTCGAGTCGGAGACGAACGGCGTCAAAACCGTGTGGGAGTACACCTCCGACCGGCCCGCCAAGGGTGACGCCCCGGAGCAGCAGCCGTGCATGGGCGCCGCCATCGGTATCACCGAGGGCGAATGCCGGCCGGAGCCGCTCATCTTCCTGCGCTACGACCTCGGTCTGGCGCTTGACAACACGGCAAAGGCCAACGGCAGCCACGTCATCACGGTCACCGGGTACTACCAGGAGAGGCTGAGCACCCCGCCCAAGGTGACCGCGTTGAAGGTGGAGGCAAGCTTCGACGGCGGCCAGACCTGGCAGCCCGCGGCGACGGTCGCCGCCGGCTCACCCAACACCTACACCTCGGAGATCAACCATCCGGGCAGGGAGCGGGTGGACGGTGCCGTCTCGCTGCGCATCACGGCCGCGGACGACCGTGGCAACACGGTGACGCAGACGATGCCTTCGGCATACCGGCTCAGCTGAGAATCCGTAGAGACAGGGCGGGACGCGCAAGCCGCGTCCCGCCCTGTCCATGCGCGGCATATAGCCGAGGGAGGACTACTACGCCGACTACCTCCTGGCCGAACTCGCCTAGCGTTGCCCGCCGTGACCCGGCCGTGACGCGGCTGTGACGTCCTTTCGGATCGTTGGGCGCGACACACCATCGATCCGAAGGGACCAACCGATGCGCAAGCGAAACTGGTCACTGGTCGCGGTGACCACGGTTGCGGCGTTGCTGCTCATGCCGGGGGCGGCGTATGCGTTCCCGGACAACGGGGACAACACGCTCGCCGACAACGCGACCCACACCTATTGCTACACAAGCAGTTTCAACACCGACGCGTCTGTCGGTGCCTATGCGATGTCGGTGCTGGGCAACACCACCGACATGGACGACCTGTTCCCGATCGACCCGCCGTTCTGCGCCTTCATGGAGACGGACGTGTGGTGGCATGAGCTGAACCTTGCCGCCGGTATCCGCGGGAGCCGCAGCTGCTGGCTGGAGTCTCCGGTCGGCATCTGCACCTCGTCAGATCTCACGCTGGACTTTGCCGAGATCGACATCGGCTCGTTCGACTGGGAGGACCGGCGCAAGGTGGCCGTGCACCTGGTGGGCTACAGCGTGGGCCTCAACGACAACGGCGGCTGCGCGATGGCATCGGGCCCAGTGCCCGACGCCGCCCTGGTATGGCGCACATACTGCGCCAGTGACATCACCGACATCAACGGCGCGTACTGAGCGGGAAGGGATACTGTCATGCGCAAATTTCTTGTCCTGCCGGGGCTGGCGTTGGTCGCGGCGTTGGCACTGCTAGCCACTTCGCACGGGGATGAGCCCGCTTCGGCCAAGTCGTTCGCCGCGCTGGCGACCGGTGGGCTCGATGTCGACTACACCCCGCTTGCCACGCCGGCCGCGGCGGTCGCCGCGGGCGATCTGATCGTGGAGGGCACGCTGACGTCCGTGACCGACGGGGTCGACCTTCAGTTCGCCAACCCGGCATATACCGAGCGGTGGAAGGATTCCTTTGTCACCCTGGTGGTGACGGTCGACCGGGTGGTGGAGGGCGATCCGGGGCAGCTGCACAACGGCAAGGTCTTCGTGCAAATCTTGAAGAACAAGGCGGTGACGCCGGAGCAGTTGTCCGGTGTGAACGCCAACCCGCGGGTGGTCGCGGTGCTTGACAACCTTTCCGACTGGAACCCTGGCGGCGGCGCGACGGTGGCTCGCCCCGGCACGGTTCCGGCCGCGGCGCCACTGTTCGCGGCTCACGTCGACGGGCTTTGGTTGCAGGGCACGGCGGACGTGGTCATGTATGGGCTTGGCGCCTCGCCGCAGGATCTGGGTCCGGCGTGGGGCGGCGCGGACACGGTTGCCGAGTATGCGGCAAAGGTCTGGCAAGCGTTGTAGGGATTCTCGTTTGAAAAAGCCCGGGGTCGGTGGCCCCGGGCTTGACCCGTCGTTCATTGAAGCTTGAAAATGGGAGCGCTTCCATCTACGATTTCTGATTGGATCGCCTCCATGTACAAGGCAGCAGCCATACTGTTGGTGCTAGCGGCGGGAACGCTTGCGGCGCCTGCCATTCCGGCCGGGAACGCGGCGGCCGCCGCACCGGCGACGGTCACCGTCAACGCCCGCGCCGGGCTCGCCCGCATGCCCGCCACGGGCCTGGGCATCAACCATGCCGTGTGGGACGGCAACCTGGGGACCACCCGGACCTCGGATCTGCTCAGTGCGGCCGGAGTCCGGATGATCCGCTACCCGGGCGGCTCCTACGGCGACATCTACCACTGGGAGACCCACACCGCGCCCGGCGGCTTCGTCGCGCCAGGCACCGACTTCGACACATTCATTGCGGGGGTACGGCGAACCGGCGCCGAACCGATGATCATCGCCAACTACGGGACCGGGACACCCGCGGAAGCCGCCGGCTGGGTGAGGCACGCCAACATTGTTCGGGGGTACGGCGTCCGCTACTGGACAATCGGCAACGAGAACTACGGCAACGGTCACTACGGTGCCGCCTGGGAGGCGGACAACCACCCCGACAAGAGCGCCACCTTCTATGCGGGCGAAGTGGTCGCGCACGTGGAGGCGATGAAGGCCGTCGACCCGACCATCAAGGTCGGCGCGGTGCTGACCATGCCGGCCAACTGGCCCGACGGGATCACCGCCGGGACTGACCCCGGCTCGTGGAACCAGGCCGTCCTCAGCATCGCCGGACCGAAAATCGACTTCGTGGACGTGCACTGGTATCCCGGCGGCGGCACGGCGGCCGAGGCACTGTCCAAAACGGAGATGCTCGAGGACTCTATGTTCGTGCTGCGGCAACAGATGGCGCGGTATGCGGGCAGGCACCTGGAGGTCAGCCTCACCGAGCTGAACGTCGGCACCGGGCCCAACACCCAGCCGGGCGCGCTGTTCCTCGCCGATGCCTACAGTTCCCTTCTGGCCCAAGGGGTTTTCACCGTCCAGTGGTGGAACGTGCGCAACGGCATCGGTACCGTGTCGACCCAGGCGGGCCAGACCGACTACGGCGACTTCGGCATACTCTCCAGCGGCACCTGCACCGCCGACGGCTCCGTCTGCGAGCCGCCACTGGACACGCCGTTCGCCCCGTACTACGGCATGTCCATGATGAACATCTTCGCCAAGCCCGGCGACCAGTTCCTGCGCACCGCCAGCGACCAGCCCTTGCTGACCGCGCACGCGGTGAGGCGGGCCAACGGCGAACTCGCGGTGCTGTTGCTCAACAAGGACCCGGACAACGCCGTCCCGGTCGAACTGCGCTACGCCGGTTACGCCCCTTCGGCCGCCGCCCCCACGGTCTACTCTTTCACCAATGGCGCCAGCACAATCGCCGTGTCGCAGTCGGGCAGCGCGACGAGCCAGACGCTGCCGCCGTATTCCCTGACGACCGTTGTGCTGCGCCCCGCCAACCCGCCGTTCGCCGGACCACCCGGCGCCCCCGGCCAGCCGGCCGCCTCCGCCGTCACCGACCGCACCGCCACCGTGTCCTGGCCGACGGCGGCCCAGGGTACCCATCCCATCGCGAAGTACGAGATCTATCGGCAGCGCGGGACGACCAGCGAGCAGTGGGGCGAGACCCCCGCAACGTCCTTCACCGTCGGCAACCTTGAGCCCGGGAACCGGTACACCATAAATGTTCTGGCCCGCGACACGGCCGGCAACCTATCCTGGGCCTCGCCGCCCCTGACCTTCCGCACCGGCGGCCCGGCCGGCAACAGCACCTGCGCCGTCCGCTTCAGCGCGGCGTCGGACTGGGGCAACGGCTACATCGGCACCATCGACATCACCAACACCGGCTCGAATCCGATCGATGGCTGGACTCTGAGCTATACGTGGCCGACCGGCTGGCAGCGGATGGACGGTGGCTGGAACGCCAACTGGGTGCAGACCGGCCGCACCGTGCAACTGTCCAATCTAGACTGGAACCGGCGGCTTGAGCCCGGCGGCGGCGCCGCGAGCGCCGGCTTCGTGGGCGGCTACAGCGGCCCCAACATCGCCCCGCTCGTCTTCACCCTGAACGGCACCATCTGCACCACCCTCAGCTGACACTGCTGGCCGCGGAACCCAGGTTCCCTGCCGAGGATCGTTAGGAGTATGCGACTTATCTGGATCGTGGCCGCTGGCGCAGGGCTGGTGGTGGCAGCGGGCGGGGCAGTGCTTTGGGGCCTGAAACCATGGGCCGACAAGACTGTCCCGCCGCCACCGATCGTGGCCGGCACAGGCGCCGCGCCGATCTCGGGGCAGCCCGCGGTCACGATCCCGGAAGGGTTCCTGCTGACCGAGGCGCGCTCGGCTATCCCGCTCAATCAGGAGGGATTCGGCTGGACCCGCGCCGACAACGTAAACCTGCCGGCGCAGCTTGACCCGTGCGGCGAGGGGCCGACCGGCCAGAGCGCAATCGCGGGGGTACGGCAACTTGCCCTGGTCGGCCCGACGCTGTGGAAATCGGAGCGGCTGACCGTCTATCGCGACGTGGCCGCGGCGACACAGGCGATGGCCACGCATCGGGAAGCCTTGCAACGGTGCGCTCATCACGACGAAGGCGATGGGATCCGCACCGAGTGGTCGTGGCAGCCCCTCGACCTGGGCGAGGAGTCGTTCTTCGTGACGGGCCAGCGCTACCGCGGTGCCCAAGGCGTGCCCGGCAACCATCGCGGAGTCGTCATGCGCCAGGGCCGGGCCCTGCTTCAGTATGTCGACTTCGGACAGCGCACCGCACCGGCAACCCTTGACGACGTGCCCAGCCACCGTACCGACGCAGCGACCATGGCCGGCAAGCTCAGCGCAGCCCTCTGGGCGAAGTGAGCAACCCGTTGGCATGCCTGTGTCAGCTTTGCCCGCCCTCCTGCAGGAGCGCCTCGACGGTGCTGTCGTCGCCGGCGAGGTGGGCGGTCAGCAGTGCGGCGAACCTGTCGGCGGGCATCGTCTTGAGGCCGAGTTCGGCGGCTTTGGCAGCCTTGGTCCCGGCGCCGTCGCCGATGACGACCAGGTCGGTGCGGGCGGACACGGAGCCCGAGGATTTGCCGCCCAGCCGTTCGACTGCCTCGTTGCCTTCGTTTCGGGTCAGTCCCGGTACAGAGCCGGTGACGACCACCGTCATCGGGCTGCCGTCGGGGCGCTGCAGCGGCGGCCGGGCGGTGTCCATAGTGGACGCTGGTGTCAGTGCGGGGCTGCCCGGCTCGGTCATGTTGACGCCGTGGCCGATCAGTTTGGCGATGACGGGTGCGATTTCGGCCATTTCGGCGGCGATGGTGGTCGCGCGTTCCGGCCCGACCCCCTCGACCAGTTGCAGGTCGGCGATGGTGGCGGCCTGCAGAGCCTGCATGGTACCGAAGTGGCGGGCCAGGCGCCGCGACATTGACCGGCCGGTCATCCGCACGCCGAGGCTGGTCAGGACGCGTGATAGCGGCCTGGTTTTGGATCCCTGGATGTTGTTGACCAGCTTTGTGGCTGACACGGTGCCCATGCGGTCCAAGGTGGTCAACGTGGCCACATCCAAGGCGTACAGGTCGGCGGGGTCGGTGACCAGGCCCGCGGCGATGAGGCTGTCGAGGATCTTGTCGCCGAGGCCCTCGATGTCCATGGCATCGCGGGTGGTGAAGTAGTTGAGGGACTCCTTGGCACCACAGACACGGCCGCTGATACACCGCCACCGCTTCTGCGTCTTGTCGATCTCACCTTGGCAGCGCGGGCACACCAGCGGCGGCTCAAAGGCCACGGCGTCGGCCGGGCGCTCGTCGAGTTTCGCTCCTGTGATCTCGGGGATCACTTCCCCCGCGCGGCGCACGAAAACGGTGTCGCCGACGCGGACGTCGCGCTGTATCAGGTCGGCGAAGTTGTGCAGGGTGGCCGAGGTGACGGTGACCCCGCCGACCTGCACCGGGGCGAGCACCGCCACGGGTGTGACCACCCCTGTGCGTCCTACTTGGACCTCGATGCCCAACAGTTTGGTGGTGCGGGTGTCGGCGGGGAACTTGAAAGCGATCCCCCAGCGCGGGGCGCGGGTGGAAAACCCCGCAGCGGCACGGTCAGTGGCCAGATCGGCTTTGATGACCGCGCCGTCTATCCCGAACCCGAGCTCCCCTCTGCTTGTCCCCAGGCGTTGCACCGCCTCCAGCACAGCGCCGATGCTTGAACACAGCTGCAGCCCCGCCGATGACCGGCTGGTGGTTGCCACCCCAAGCCCTGCCAGATACTCCAGGGCACCGGAGTGGGTGAGGTCAGCGTCCTCGGGCAGGCCATGCGCGGCATAGGCGAAAAACGACAGCGGTACGTCGTAGACCCGCTGTGCGCGAAGCGATCCCGCTGCCGCGCTGCGCGGGTTGGCGAACGCCGGCTCGTCATGTTCAAGGCGCAGCTGGTTGGCTTTACCGAAGTCGGCGTCGGTCATGAACACCTCACCGCGCACCTCCACCGACACTGCCTGGCTCAGCTGCCGCGGCAGCCCGGACACAAGGCGGATCTGGCCGGTGACGTCCTCGCCGGTGCGCCCATCCCCGCGGGTGGCGACCTGAGTCAGCCGTCCCGCGACATAGGTGGCGGCAATGGCCAAACCGTCGATCTTCGGTTCCACCGTGAACCGGGTTACCGGCGCCCCGACGAGCCGTTCGAGCCGAACAGCCCAGCCGTGCAAGCCATCGGCGTCAAAAACATTGTCAAGGCTCAGCATCGGCTGGCTGTGGGTGACCTCGCCGGTCACCGCCATCCCCGCCGCGACGGCAACCGTCGGGGTGTCCTGCACCCGCCAGCCCGGCTGGACCGCCTCCGTGGCGGTCAACCGGGCAAGCAGAGCGTCGTAAGACGCATCGTCAAGCAGGAGATCACTGCCGGCGAAATAGGCCGCGGCCGCGGCCCGTACCTGCCCGACCGCGGCAAGATAGCCTTCTTCGTCGGCGAACGGGGTCGCCTTGCTGGCATCGACGACCAGCGCGTCGGCACCAAGCGGCTCGGTCTCCGCTGAAATCAGATCTGCCATCTTTCGCCCGTTCCTCCCCGATCGCCTACCCGATCGCCTTCCCGTACGTGTCAGTCCGACCCGAGAGCTTCGAGCATTCCACGATTGGCGAGCTGGTCGGCTCGTTCGTTCTCGACGTGGCCGGAATGGCCCTTGACCCAGAACCACTGGACGTCGTGGCGCCCGACCGCCGCTTCCAAGCGCAGCCACAGATCGGCGTTCTTGACCGGCTCGCGGGTTGTGGTCTGCCAGCCGTTGAGCTTCCAGCGGGGTACCCATTTGGTAATCCCATTGCGCACGTAAGTGCTGTCGGTGTGCAACCGCACGACTGACCGCCGGGTCAGGCTCTCCAGCGCCATGATCGGTGCGGTCAGCTCCATCCGGTTGTTTGTCGTCATGCCTGCTTCGCCGCCGCACAGCTCCTTTTCGTGCGCGCCGTAGCGCAGCAAGGCGCCCCAGCCGCCCCGGCCGGGGTTGGGGGAGCACGCACCGTCGGTGTAGATGTCGACCGTTGCCACGCCAGTAAAATACGCCATGTGCGACCGGCGCTGGACGTCGACGCACCTTGCAATGATCGCTACGGTATGGCCGTGGACACCTTTGCGCACGTGAACGGCGTACGCCTGGCCTACAGGGTGTGGGGCGAAAAGGATGCGCCCGCCGTAGTGCTGCTGCACGGCATAGGTGGGGGCGGTCCGGGCGATTGGGACACGGTGGCACAGAGCCTGGCTGACCGGTGGCGGGTGTTCGCCCTCGACCTGCGTGGCCACGGTCGTAGTGACCGCTCCGATGACTACTCGATCGATTCTCTGGTCGCCGATGTGCACGAGGTGTTCGGCGTCCTCGGCCTCGGCCAGGCGACCGTGGTCGGACATTCATTGGGCGGCGTGGTGGCCTACCTGTTCGCGGCCCGGTATCCGCAGCTCGTGACGGCGCTGGTCGTCGAGGATGCGGGGCTGCTTTACCCGCGAGCCCCCGTCGCGCCGCAGCGGCCCGAGGGTGTGCTGCCGTTCGACTGGGCCGCGGTGCTCGCGTTGCGCGGACAGATCGACGAACCGGACCCGCGCTGGCGTGACCAGGCCCGCAGCGTGACCGTGCCGACTCTGCTGGTCTGGGGCGGGCAGGCCAGCCACATGCGCCGGGAGACCATCGCCGAACTGGCTCAGGCCCTGCCACGCGTCGAGCTGATCACTATCGACGCCGGACACATGGTGCACGAGCAGCGACCCGCCGAGTTCGTCGAGGCGGTGCGAGAGTTCCTGGGTGAGCTGGGTCACGTCGGTAACGCTGTGGGGCTTGCCGGACAGGTGGGTGGTGAGCCGGCGATCGATCGGCCCGAGAGGACGCCATGAATGACCTGAACGCCGACGAGCCGATGGATGCGCTGCTGCGCTCGGCTGATCCGATCCGTAATTCGGACCTGAGCACCCCGCCGGTCGGCCGCGCCCTGGATGAGCTGGGCGCACATATCGGTGGGGCGGGACGGAAACGCCGGCGGATCGGGCGCGTCAGCGTGCTCGCCGGGGCGGCGCTGGCGGCGGTGATCGCCGCGGGGGTGGCCGCGCCCGCCACAGCGCACTGGTTTGGACTTCGTAGCGGACTGTTCGGCGATGAGAGCGGCACGGAGGTCGATACCAGCGAGTTCCTCAACGCGTCGTCGCCTGAGCTTGGACCGTACCTGGACGAGGTGGGCCGGGAGTATCCGCTGCCGCCGGGGGTCACGTTCGAGCGCACCAAACAGCGGATCATCAGCACCGGCGGCCTCGTGCAACGCAACGGTCTGCGTTCCCGGCTGGCACGGACCGCACAGTGCGCCTGGATGGATGCCTGGCTTCACGCCCGAGCCAGCGGTGACACCGCTGCGCTTGCCGAGGCGACGCGGATGGTGCGGTCCGCCGCGTCATGGGACATCTGGGCCGCGGTCGACGGTGACGGGCAGTTGGTGTTGACCCAACGCCGGCTGGCAGAGGCGGCCGGAGCCGGTGAACCGGTACCCATCAGGGAGGACTTCGAACTCAACTGTGACCCCGAGCTGTCCACCCGGGCTGGGAGCGGCAAGTGAGGGCGCAGCGCCGCGAACGATTCGAGGCCATCTATCGGGAGAACCGCCAGGACGTGCTGGCATTCCTGTTGCGCCGGTGCGCGCAACCCGCCGACGCCGCCGACCTGTTGCACGAGGTGTTCGTCGTGGCCTGGCGGCGCATCAAGTACGTGCCCGAGGGCGTGGCCGCCCGCATGTGGCTGTTCGGGGTAGCCCACCGGATCCTGGCCAATCACCGGCGCGCGGTGAAGCGGCGCAACCTGCTGGTGCAACAGCTCGGCCTTGAGGTGTCCGCGGCCACCGCACCGCCGGAATATCCGCACGTGCATGAGGCACTGGCCGCGCTGTCCGAGCAGGACCGGGCTATCGTCACCATGTCGGCCTGGGAGCGCCTTACTCCCTCGGAGATTGCGGTGGTGATCGAGATGGATCCGGGAGCCGTACGGGTGCGCCTGCACCGGGCCCGTGAACGGCTGCGGCAGCACCTGGCCACCTCGGCGGCGGCGGTGGGCGGCTAGGCATGTCCAGACAGGCCGGCCGTATCCTCATCGCCTCCAACAAGAAGGCGCGCCACGACTTTGCCATCCTCAAGACCTACGAGGCGGGGATCGCCTTGGTGGGTACCGAAGTGAAGTCGGCCAGGGCCGGGCGAGTGTCTATTGTGGACGCTTTCGCGCAGGAACGCGACGGCGAGCTCATGCTGCACGGTCTGCACATCGCCGAGTACAGCCACGGCAACCGGGCCAACCACCAACCGCGGCGCACTCGCAAGCTGCTGCTGCATCGAGCCGAGATCAGAAAGATCCTGCTCAAGGTGAAGGAGCCCGGGCTGGCACTGGTACCGCTGTCGATGTACTTCGACAACGGCTGGGCCAAGGTCGAACTGGCCCTCGCGCGCGGGAAGTCCTCCTACGACAAGCGGCAAGTCCTTGCCGAACGGGATGCCAACCGTGAGATCGCCCGGCATATGGGCCGCCGTCTCAAAGGAAATCCGAAGTGAATGCGGCGCGCGGTCAGATCAGACACTCGCGCGCCGCCTTCACGGTCAGCGGCCCCAGAGTCGCCAGGTCTGGTTGAGCGGACTGCCTTGACCCACCGGGTTGCAGGTCCATTGGTGGATGAGCGCGCCCGCGGCGGTCGAGATGGCGCTCACGTCGACGCATTTGCCACTGTGGCGGGCGACGAGCTGGTGGTCGTGGGGATCGTTGCCGCCGTAGCTGACCCTGCGGAGTGTGAACTGCTGGTTTTGGGCCCCACTGTTGCAGGTCCACTGGATGACCGCGGCGCCGTCGGCGGTGGAGACCCCGTTGACGTCGAGGCATTTACCACTGTGTTGGTTGACGATCGTGTATGTGTTGGCGACGCCGGCCACCGGGTGGAAGTTCCACAGCTGCTGGTTGCCGCCTTCGCAGAAGTGCTGCTGCTGCTGGGTTCCGTTGGCGGTGGACAGGTTGGTGTCGTCAAGGCACTGCTGGGAGTGCTGGGCGGCGGCGACGGATTGGAAGCTGCCGTTGGACGGTGGCACGACGGTGATGGTGAAGGTGTCGTCGGCGTTACTGTGCGGCAGGTTGACGGTGGTGGCGTTGCCGGACAGGGTGACGACGGTGTTGGCGATGGTGATCGGGCCCTGCACCGCGCCGCCGTTGTTGTGGGGGATGCGCTGGGCGATGACGCGGACCTGGTTGTTCTGCACGACGCCGCTTGTGGTGTCGAGACGCTGGAGGTTGACGGCGATGTTGCCCGTCGTACCACCGCCACCCACGAGGACCTTGGCGACGCCGGAATCCTTGGTGGCGAACGCATCGTAGGAAGTGCTCGGCGTGACCGACGAGATCTGGCCGGTCTGCGAGGCGTAGAAGCGGTAGACCCACCATTCGCCCTTGGGCAGGTGCCGGCCCGCGGAGTTGCGGGTGAGCAGGTTGCCCAGATCGTTGTGCAGGTTGCCGGCGCTGGCCCAGTTGGCGCGCAGGCCGTCGGCGCCGGCGCGTTCGAGCCGGGCGATGTACCAGGATCCGTCACCGGGGTTCTGCTCGCTGGGGGAGCCGTATTCATTTATCTGGTACGGGCGGGGGTGAGCGATGCCGCGTGAGTTGAGGGACGTGTTGGCGGCGTTGACGTTTGCCACCGGGTCGCCGGGCAGGCTGTGCCAGCTGAAGATGTCCGGCACGACGTTGTTGGCCCTGATGAAGTCCAGGTATTGGGTCCACCAGCTGCCGGCGGTGGAGGGGACGCCGGCCAGGCTCGGTCCGACGATCAGCTGGCCGGGGAACTCGGCACGCAACCGCTGATAGGTGCGCCGCCACAGTTCGAAGAACTGGGCCTGGGGCCGGTTCCAGAACAGGGACAGGTTGGGCTCGTTCCAGATGTCCCACTGCACGGCGATCCCGGCTGCGCGCACGTCACTGATCAGCCTGGCGAGGAAGTTGTCGTAGTCCGTCCAGCTGCCGTTGTCGCCGGGGAAACGAGATATGGGGAACCCGTCGGCGCCCCACAGGTCGTGCGGGAGGATCACGAATTGCCCGCCCAGCGCGATGGTGCGCCTCGCCTGCGCGAGGGTGGAGTCCCACCGGCGTTGGTAGCGCCCGGAAACCCAGCCGCCGGGCGAGTCGAGCTGGGCGCCGCCGGCGCGCATGTAACGGAACTTCACGTCGGTGTAGAAGTGGTCGGCGGGTCCTGAGGCGTTTTCGGTCATGCCGTAGATCCAGCCGGAAGCGCGGTAGGTCGGCGAGCCGCCGGCGATAGAGAAGTTGACGCTGATCGTCTCGTCGGCGGCCGATGCGGGCACTGCGCTCACGAGTGCGCTACCAATCACGAGGGCGGCGGCCAGGACGCGTGCGGCGAGCGTGCCGCGCCGTCGTGGCCCGAGGTCTGGTGCGATGTTCACTGACGGCTCCTTCGGAGGTCAAGGCATCGGAGGAATCGATTCGACAGACAGGCGTGCACTACGGGGTTTTGCAGAGGGAGCGATTGTCGAATCGATTCGCCAAGAGCGTAAGGAGAGTGCCGTCGATGTGTCAACGGGCGGTTCAGCGGTTCGCCGGACCCGTACTGGCCCGCAGCGAGATGGATGGCGTGAGCAGGAGGTGGCGAGCGGGCGCTTCCCGGTTGGCGATGAACTCGGTGAGCAGCTCCACCGCGTATGCACCCATCTCGATCGCCGGGACGTCGGCCGCGGTCAGCTGCGGGCGGAAGTTCTCGGCCCAGTGGGGTGCCGCGACGCCGGTGACCGAGAAGTCGCGTGGCACGCTCAGCCCGGCGGCCTCGAGAGCGCGCTGGATCCCGGGCAGCGCCGCCTCGTTGATCGTGGCGATCGCGGTGACTTCGGGGCGCTCGGCAAGGATCTGCCGCACGCAGGATTCGCCCGCCGCCGCCTCGTCGGCACAGCAGTAGTCGGCGCCCGCGACGCCCCGTTCGCCGACGGCTTGGGCGAACCCGGCCATCGCGCGGTGTCCCGGCCCGTATCCGGCGGCGACGAGCTCGGCCGACCGGTTGATCAGTGCGATGTGGCGGTGGCCGAGGTCGGCGAGATGGTGCACGCACCGCCCGATCAGCGTGGCGTAGTCGACGTCGACCCACCACATGTCGTCGGGGCGGGACGTCCGTCCAATCCCGACAAACGGCAGGCCCGCCTGACGCAGCCGGGTGACCCGGGCGTCCTCCAGCCGGATCTCCATCAGGATCACGCCGTCGACGCGGCGTCCGGTGATGACCCGCTCGAACGAACGGTCGTGATCGCCGCCCGACGGCGAGAGCAGCACATCGAGGTCGGCCCGGGCGGCCGCGTCGACCACGGCGGCGACGAAGTCGAGCTGCATGTCGGTCAGCCTGCGGCTGGCCGGCGGGATCACCAGGCCGAGCGTGCGGGTCCGGCCTTCCTTCAAGGCTCGGGCCGCGGCGTTGGGCCGGTAGTTCAGCTCGTCGATGACGTCCTGGATGCGCCGCCGGGTCGCCTCGGAGACGGTCCGCTTGCCGCTGAGCGCATACGACACCGTGCTGCGCGAAACTCCCGCCCGTCTGGCGATCTCCCCGATGTTCATCCTGCTCCCTGCTGACAAACGCACGCACATCATGCCACAGCTCGCCGCCACGGCGACGTCGAATCGGTTCGTTATCGATGGCGGTGCAGCCCTTGACGGTACCCAAAAATAAAGCCTATCGTCTGTCGAATCGATTCGCTAAGCAAAGGATTCGATGGACGGCAACACGTGCGATCTGGGAAGGACGACCGTGAACACAACCGCGAGGCGGTGGCGTGCCATGGCTGTTGGCATGGCTGTTGGCATGGCCGCCGTCGTGGTGGCGGGCGGGCTGGCTGCCTGCTCGCCGTCGCAGGACAACACCGGCGACTCGGCCGGAGGCACATACACGATCTGGGATCCGTACCCGCAGTTCGACGACGGCTCCAACTGGGTGAAACTGCTGACCGAGTGCGGGACCAAGGCCGGCGTGACGGTCAAGCGGACCGCCTTCGACACCAGCGACCTGACCAGCAAGACCCTGCTGGCCGCGCAGCAGGGCAACTCGCCCGACGTGCTGATCGTGGACAACCCGGTGATCTCGACGCTGGCCGAGGCCGGGGTGCTCACCGCGAGCGAGGAGACAAAGCTCGACACGTCGGCGATCGATCCGAACCTGCTGGGCGCCGGGCAGTCCGGCGGCAAGACCTACGGCATCCCGATCGGCGCCAACACGCTTGCCCTCTACTACAACAAGGCCGTATTGCAGGCCGCCGGGGTGGACATCGCGTCGGTGAAAGACTGGGCGTCGCTGACCGCAGCGCTGGCCAAGGTGATTGCCTCCGGCAAGAAGGGCATCACATTCTCCGCTGTGGGTACCGAGGAAGGCAGTTTTCAATTCCTGCCATGGTTCTGGGGGTCGGGAGCGAAGCTGACCAAACTCGACTCGCCCGAGGCAGTTTCCGCACTGTCGCTGTGGACCGACTGGCTCAAGAAGGGCTACGCCCCCAACTCGGTCATCGGCAACACGCAGACCACGAGCTGGCAGGAGTTCGCCACGGGTCAGTACGCGTTCGCGGAGAACGGCACCTGGCAGCTGGCCAACGCCAAGAAGGCCGGCTTCGAGTACGGCATCATCCCGGTGCCCGGCATCAACGGCGGCACCGCCGCCGCACCCACCGGCGGGGAGTTCGTGAGCGTCCCGGTGCAGAAGACCACGAGCCGCTACGCCGTATCGCAAAAGCTGGTGGCCTGCCTCACCGACACCGACAACTCGCTGACCACGACCACCACCCTGTCCTACATCGCCCCGACCTCGGCGGTGCAGGCCAAGCAGGTCGCAGCCGACCCGGAGCTGAAGGTGTGGCTGGACGCGGTCAAGGCGGCCAAGGGCCGCACCGGCGACAACCTCGGCACCAAGTACCCGAAGATCTCCCAGCCGCTGTGGACCGCGATGCAGTCCGCGCTGTCCGGATCGGCCACACCACAGGCGGCACTGACCACGGCACAGACCACCGCTGCTGCCGCCACCAAGTAGACGATTCGATGATGGAGTCGAACAAACGCGCACGCCGCTCGCAGCAGTGGGCGGCGTGGCTGTTCCTCGCTCCGGTGACCGCCTATCTGATCGCGTTTTTCGCCTATCCGCTTTACCGCAACGTCGACCTGAGCCTGCGCGACTATACGGTGCGCTCGTTTGTGCACGGCGGCGCGCATTTCACCGGGCTGGCCAACTATCGCAAGGTGTTCGCCGACCCCACGTTCGTCCCGGCGCTGACAAATACGGTGGTGTTCACCGTGGTGTCGCTGGCGTTTCAGTTCACGATCGGGCTGGCGCTTGCCGTGTTCTTCACCCGGAACTTTCGGCTGTCGGCCACGCTGCGGGCGCTTTTTCTGGTGCCCTGGCTGCTGCCGCTGATCGTGTCGGCATCCACGTGGTCGTGGATGCTCAACAGTGACTCCGGCATCGTCAACGCGGCCCTGCACCTGTTGGGGATCGGGCCGGTCCACTGGCTGACCTCACCGGACTGGGCACTCGTGTCGGTGATAATCGTCAATATCTGGATCGGTATCCCGTTCAACCTCGTCGTGCTCTACAGCGGGCTGCAAGCCATCTCACCGCAGCTGTACGAGGCCGCCGCGCTCGACGGCGCGACCCGACGGCAACAGTTCTGGCGCATCACCTTTCCACTGCTGCGCCCGGTGTCGGCCATCACGCTGCTGCTGGGCCTCGTCTATACGCTCAAGGTGTTCGACATCATCTGGATCACGACCAAGGGTGGGCCGAGCGACGCCTCGACCACGCTGGCGACCTGGTCCTACCGGCTCAGCTTCGGCAACCTGCTGCCCGACTTCGGCCCCGGCGCCGCGGCCGGCAACCTGCTGATCGTCATGGCGATGCTGGCCGGGCTGGTTTACATCCGCGCCCAGCGAAGGCAGAACCTGTCATGAGCCGGCGATTGAAGACGCCGATCGGGATGCTGCTGACCGCGGTCATGCTGTTTCCGGTGTACTGGATGATCAACGTGTCGCTCACCCGCGACCGCAGCATGCGCAAGACCCCACCCGACTGGTATCCGGCCGACTCCACATTGGACGGATACCGGGCGGTGTTCGATCAGCAACTGCCTTATCTGGGTACCAGCCTGCTGGTCGGCCTGGGCACGGCAGCGCTCACCGTGGCTGTCGCCGCACCGGCCGGTTACGCGCTGGCCAAGCTTTGCCCGCGCGGGAGCGGGCTGCTCAGCTTCCTGCTGCTGATCGCCCAGATGATCCCCGGGATCATCATGGCGATGGGCTTCTACGCCATCTATCTCAACCTCGGTGTGCTCAACACCGTCGGGGGCCTGATCGTGGCCGACTCCACCCTGGCGGTCCCGTTCGCGGTGCTCGTCTTCACCGCGTTCATGAGCGGCATCCCCGATGATTTGCTGCACGCCGCGAAGACCGATGGCGCCGGATTGTGGCGCACCTTCTGGTCGGTCGTCCTGCCGGTCAGCCGCAACGCGGTCGTCACCGTGTCGCTGTTCGCGTTCCTGTGGGCGTGGTCGGACTTCGTCTTCGCCTCCACATTGGACAGCGGCGGCGAGATGCGGCCCATCACGCTGGGCATCTACCACTACATCGGGCACAACAACCAGCAATGGAACGCCATCATGGCCACCGCCGTGGTCGCGTCGATCCCGGCCGCCGTGCTCATCGTCATCGCCCAGCGCTACGTCGCTGCGGGGGTCACCTCGGGCGCGATCAAGGATTGATTGCCAAGAGAGGCTCGATGTTTGACATTGCCCAGATACCGTTCAGCTGCTTCGGATCCTGGCTGAACATCTCGCCCGTGATCGCGGAGAAGACCCACGCCGAAGACCTGCACCTGGTATCCCACCAGACCGGGCTGCACCCCGTCCTGCGACTGGTCCCCACCGACGGGCACACCCGCGCCACCACCACCATTGTCGCCACACCCGCCCAGCTGACCTGGCAACATCCACACGGGCGGGTCGAGGCGGCATTCGAAGATGCCACCACCATCCGGATCCGCGGCGAAGGCCTCGGCTTGTGGGTGCTGGCGTCGAGCGAAAGCCTGACCCCGTTCAGCGGCACCTACTTCTTCCGGGACCCGGTCGACGGGTCGCACGTCTTCACCGTCTACGAGACCGGCCGCCGGTACCGCGTCACCGTCCTCACCGGACAGACAGTCGAAACCGTTGGGGTGCAGGCGTTAGGCACCGCCGAGCGCGGCCTGCACCTGGGCGCCGGGCACGCATGGGAAATCGCGGTCGAGGAGTTCGACAACGCGCGCCCCGCCTACACTCCGCGGGCCGACTTCGCCGGCGTTGTCCGCGCGGCACACGAACGGTTCTCCGGCTTCGCGCGCCGGGTCGCGGGACGTGGCTCGTCGCGCGATGCGGCGGCCGAGCTGGCCGCGTATGTGTTGTGGTCGGCCACTGTGCGCCCGGCCGGATTCCTCAACCGCCACGCCGTGCTGATGTCCAAGCACTGGATGGACAAGGTTTGGAGCTGGGACCACTGCTTCAACAGCATCGCCCTTGCCGCCGGGGAGCCGCGACTGGCCCTGGACCAGTTTCACCTTCCGTTCGACCATCAAGACCCCGGTGGCGCATTGCCGGACTCGGTCACCCACTCCGAGGTTCTCTACAACTTCGTCAAACCACCGGTACACGGCTGGGCCCTGCGGCACCTGCGCGACCGGCTGCCGCCGCTGAGCCGTGCCGACAAGGAACTCATCTACGAGCGGTTGTCGCGCTGGACGGGGTTCTGGCTGTCGGCCCGACGCGCGCCCGGGCAGGCGCTGCCGCACTACCAGCACGGCAACGACAGCGGCTGGGACAACGCCACCACCTTCGACCCCGCTCGGGTCATCCAATCCGCCGACCTGGCCGCGTTCCTGCTCCTGCAGACACGTGAGCTCGCGAAGCTAGCTCGCGAACTCGGCGACGGCCAAGCGGCCGACGGGTGGGACGCCGTCTGCGAGCAGATCCGCGACGCGATAACCGGGCTGTGGGACGGCAGCCGGTTCACGGCGCGCAACCCGGAAACCGGCCACAGCTGGACTTCACACAGCCTGCTCGACCTGATTCCCATCGTGGCGGGAACCGAACTGCCCCGGCACATCCGCGACGCCCTCGCCGCCCACATCCAGGACCACCTCACCGAATACGGGCTCGCCACCGAGCTTCCCGCCTCGCCGCACTACCGGCCCGACGGATACTGGCGCGGCCCCATCTGGGCACCGGCCACGGTGCTGATCGAAGACGGGCTGCGCCGCTGCGGGTACACCACTCTGGCCGACGAGATCAGCTCCCGGTTCCGCGCGCTGTGCGAGAAATCGGGGTTCGCCGAGAACTTCGACGCCCTGACCGGGCAAGGGCTGCGCGACCGCGCCTACACCTGGACCGCCAGCGCGTACCTGATCCTTGCCGCCGGGCAGGTGTGAATGTCGGTAAGATCGGCTCCTCGTGGACTCGAGTGCGGAGACTCTGATGATCGCTGTCGCGCCGGGACGGGTATCGCTGTCGGACCGGCGAACGCAGCGCCGATGGACGGTCGAGCTTGAGCCGTACCGGCTTGGGGCGTTCCCGATCACACAGGCTCAGTACGCGTTGGTCACCGGCGAGCGGCCGAGCGCGGCTGGTGGGGATCGGTTACCCGTTGAAGGGGTTTCATGGTGGGACGCGATCCGGTTCTGTAACGCGATGTCGCGAGGCGAAGGTTTGGCGCCGGCTTACCGGTTCGATGCTGGCGGCGAGGGTATCGAGTGGGACCTTTCCGCGGATGGGTACCGGCTGCCGACCGAGGCTGAATGGGAGTACGCGTGCCGCGCCGGTACGACCGGGCCGCGTTACGGACCGCTTGATGAGATCGCTTGGTACCGCGACTGGGGTCTGTACGACATGCTGGGCAACGTATGGGACTGGTGCTGGGACATCTACGACGCCGAGGTCTACGGCACCTATCGGGTGCTGCGTGGCGGCGGTTGGTTCGATGAGCACTGGAGTTGCCGGGTATCGGTGCGGCGCCGCAGTCATCCGAGCTTTCGAGTCGACGATGTGGGTTTCCGCGTGGCGCGGTCTGGCCCGCGCTGATACCGGGCGGCCGTTGCCGGGGTACCCATGTAGGGTGATGCCGGTGTTGCTGAGCCTGGTCATAGCACGGGTGAATGCCATCGGCAGGTACGAGACGGCGTGACTGATCATGACGAGTGTCCGCGGATCGCGTCGGCTGGTGGGAATGAGCTTTCTGACCGCGCTCATGGCGAAAGCCCGGCTACGCTACTTCTTGGCGCAGAGCCCGAAGCGTCAGGGGCGTGCAACTCCCAAGTTGGTCCTTGCGTCGTATCCCCATGAACCGCATGGCCATCCCGGCCTTGATCCTGGCCCTCGTCCCGGTGGTCGGCGGATGCGGTTCGGCCTCCAAGCGCCCCGAGTCGATCGCCGCAACCAGCTACGCGGGCCTACCCAGCGGCGCCCCGGACCACGCCGCCCGCAACGGTGCGACGTTGGCGGTCTGGCTGGACGGCCGGCTGGCGCTCACCATGTGGGGCAGCGGATCGTGCCCCACGGCGCCTCAGCGGCGGCGAGCGAGAAGGGAGAAGGTGTTCGGCAGGCGGCCCTCCCACGCGGCGGCCTTGAGGTCACCCGCGCGCCAGAACGGTTCGGCGTACTCGCCGAGATGCAAGATCTCCATTCCGGCCGTGACCAGCGTGCTGACGATCTGGCCGAGGTTCCACTGCCACTCCACCGCCCCGTTGCCGGGGAAAGTGTCGTTGACGTGGCTTCGGTCGAAGTAGCTACGATCGGCCCGGATGCGCGGGTGGTCGGTATCCCATGTCCACAACGGCACAGCCGGGTGAGCCTCGTAGATGAACAGGTGTCCCGACGGCTTGAGCAGGCGTACGATCTCGCGGGCCCACTTGTCCAGATCGGGCATCCAGATCAAGGCGCCCTTGCCGGTGTAGACCAGATCGGCGCAGGCGTCCTCAAGAGGAACCTCGGGCACCACCGCGACGACGTACCGGCACGCGACGCCGAGTTCGTCGGCACGCCGCTGCGCCGCGCCGACGGTCACCTCGCTGTAGTCGACGCCCACCACCGATCTCGCACCCGCGTGGACGAGAGCCACATCCTCCAAGCCGTGGCCGCTCTGAAGGTGTACGACATCTGGGGTACGGTCCAGCACGCTCCGCAGGAGAGAACGTTCCGTATCGAGGAGTGATGAACCGCTGGCGGCCTGGGCCAGGAAGTCGTCGTACTCGTGCACGTACTTCTGCGAGGCCGCGTTCCAGGCGATTTGATTCGCACGCGTCGTTGGATCCACAAAGGTCATACTTCTTACGCGGCACACGGACCGTCAAACGGATTCTGATCAATCCCGAATGGAAGGGGCTCCGATACCTTGGGAGCCCCTCGATAGCGTCAGGCCCGGAGGATCAGCGGTCGGCAGACCCAGACCACATACACGTAACCGCCTATGATGACTAAGACCGGATAGCACTCCCACAAGACGACGTCGTCCCACCCGATCTGCCGGCCGATCGCCTGGAGGGTGGTACCCGGCGACGGATCACTAACGTCGCCAAGCCACTTGGACCCTTCGGCCTCCTTGCGGGCCACCACCGTGGCGATCTGATCCGCGGAGAGCCCCAGTTGCGACTCCACGACCGTCAACTGCAACGCCTGCGCCGGCAGCCGCTCGCCGCGGATCTGCTCGGCCTTGGCGTGCATCTCCTCCAGCGTCACCTCGGGTGAAAGTTTGGTGAGGACCACCGGACCGGATCTCGGATCCTCGGCGACCGAGGGACTGGCCACGGCGCCGATGATCGCCGTCATGCTTACCGCGAGGGTAAGCAGGGTCAGCCTTCTGCTTGTGCGCATCTTCGCTCCCTTGTGAGTCGAGGCTCGCAACCAATCCGGTTGCGGCACGCACACAAGGTCACATCGATCTCTGAAGCCGATCTGAACCGCGGCTGAATGGCGCGGGCGACGGCGTGGTGGCTCGTGTCTTGACGTGTGCCGGGGGACTCTCGCTATAGTACTAGGCATCTAGTGAAATGAGACGTCACGATGATTGAGTTCCATCTCGACGGCCGCTCCGGCGTAGCCCCGTACATGCAACTGATCCAGCAGGTGCGGCAGGCGCTGCGGCTGGGGTTGCTTGTCGAGGGGGATCGCCTGCCGACCGTCAAGGAAGTGGTCGCCAAGGTGGCGATCAACCCGAACACGGTCTTCAAGGCGTATCGAGAACTCGAGTACCAGGGAGTGGTTGCCGCCCGGCCGGGGGTGGGCACGTTCGTGACCCGCACCCTGACCGATCAGTCGCTCGCCGCGCACGAGTCGCTGCGCGGAGAGCTGCGCGCATGGCTGGACAAGGCGCGCGCCGCCGGGCTGGACGACGAAAGCATCCAGGCACTCATCGCGACCACCGTCCGCACCCCCACCGAGGAGTCCACATGACCAAACCCGCGCTGAAGGCTGTGGGTCTGACCAAGCGTTACGGACGGCATTTCGCACTGTCCGACTGCACCCTCGACATCCCGGCCGGCCGGGTCGTCGGACTCGTCGGCCCGAACGGCGCCGGCAAGACGACCCTGCTGCAACTGGCCGCCGGCATGCTGACCCCGACCGCCGGCTCCATCGAGGTTCTCGGCGGCCGGCCGGCGTCCGGTGCGGACCAGCTGGCCAAGGTCGGGTTCGTCGCGCAGGACACGCCGACCTACGCGGGCCTGTCGATCGCCGATCATCTCAGGTTCGGCGCCTCCGCCAATCCACGGTGGGACCAGCCGGCGGCCGAGGAACGGATCGCCCACCTCGGCCTGGATCCGAGGCAGAAGGCGGGCCGGCTCTCGGGCGGCCAGCGTGCCCAGCTCGGGCTCACGCTGGCCATCGCGAAACGGCCGGAGCTGCTCATCCTCGACGAGCCGGTGGCCAGCCTGGACCCGATGGCCCGGCGGGAATTCCTGAAAGGACTGATGAGCTTCACCGCGGAGCACAAGGCAAGCGTGATCCTGTCTTCCCACCTGGTGTCGGACCTTGAACGCGTCTGCGACTACCTTGTCGTGCTTGTCGCGTCCCGGGTGCGGGTCGCCGGCGACGTCGACGACCTGCTGGGCGGCCACTTCCGGCTCACCGGCGCCCGCAGGGATCTCAGCGACCTGCCCGACGGGGTGGAGGTCATCGAGGAAAGCCACGCCGAACGCCAGTCCACGCTTATCGTCCGCTCCGACGTTCCGCTCGACAGCACGTCGTTCACTGTCGGGCAGCTCACCCTTGAAGACCTGGTGGTGGCGTACCTTTCGCAGGCCATGTCGACCCGGCCGGTATTGGAGCCCACCCGATGATCTGGTTCACCTGGCGTCAGTTCCGCGCCCAGACAGTGATCGCCGCGGCGGCGCTCGCGGCCTTCGGCGTCCTGCTGCTGGTCACCGCAAGCATTATCACCGACCTGTACGCCCCCGTTGCGGCCTGTCAAAGCGACTGTGCCAGCGTCGTCAGCGTATTTCTGGCCCGGTTCCGCAGCAGTGCCGCCTTCCCGGCGTTCCTCGCCGCGCTGGGCGCTGCGTATCTGCTGCCGCCGTTGCTCGGAATCTTCTGGGGCGCCCCGCTTATCGCCCGCGAACTCGAAACCGGTACCCATCGTCTGGCGTGGAACCAATCGGTGACCCGAACGCGCTGGCTCGCGGTCAAGCTCGCGGCGGGTTGCGCGATCGCCGCGACGAGCACCGGCCTGCTCAGTTGGGCGGTGACCATCTGGTCCGAGCGCGTCTACACAGCGTCCCACGACGGGATGGTTCCACTGCTGTTCGGGTCGCGAGGGATCGTGCCCGTCGCGTACGCGGTCTTCGCCTTCCTGCTCGGCGTCACGGCAGGGATGCTCCTGCGCCGTGTCGTTCCCGCGATGGCGGCCACGCTGGCGATCTATGTGGCCGCGGTGGTGGCCATGCCGCTGTGGGTGCGAGCGCGCCTGGTCCCGGCGCAGCACGAGACGATCGCGCTTGACGCCGAGAACATCCAAGGAATTTCAATGAGCTCCGACAGCGGCACGATGCATGTTGTTGGCATGGAGGAGATCGAAGGCGCCTGGACCGTCGGCAACCGCACGATCACGGGCGACGGAACCACCTTCACCGGACCCGCCGACCCTACGGCCTGCGGCCCGGACGCCAGCCCGGTCAAGTGCCGGGAGTGGCTCGGATCGCTCGGCCTGCGTCAGGACATTTTCTACCACCCTGGCGATCATTTCTGGCCGCTGCAGTGGGCGGAGGCCGGAGTCTTCATCGGACTGGCCGCCCTGCTCGCCGCGTTCTGCTTCTGGTGGGTCCGCCACCGGATCGTCTGAAGTCGCCACTCAGGCCCGCTTCCGAACCACCACCACTCGGAAGCGGGCCAGTCTCGACGTCTCCGAGCCCAAAAGTCGCGAGTCACGGGTCGACGGTTGTCGCTACAGTCGTGTGGTGGCCACGGACAGGGCGACCATCCGCGTGCTGGGGCCGGTGGAGCTGGCATCGCGGCGCCTTACGCCGCTTGAGCGGGCGGCCCTGGCGATGCTGGCCGCCAGCCACGGCCACACCGTCACGGTGCAGCGGCTGACCGACGGGCTGTGGCCGGAGCGGCCGCCGGAGTGGGCGCGCAACCGGATCCACAGCCTTGTCTCCTCGCTGCGGCGCTCCCTTCCGGCCGGCACGCTCGCGACGGTCTACGGCGGCTACCAGTTGCACGCCGACGAATCTATTTTGGACATTCTCGTGTTCGAGCGTTCCGTACGGCATGCCCGGCGGCTGCGCGAGTCGGGCGACGAGGCGGGGGCGGCGCGCGTTCTGGGGGCGGCGCTGGAGTTGTGGCGCGGCAAGGCTTTCGAGGACGTTCCGGCGGAGGTCGTCGCGGCGGCCGAGGCGGCTCGCCTGACCGAGCTGCGCGATCGCGCCCTGGAGGACCTGTACGAGCTGCGCCTCGGCGGGGGAGAGGACGTGGTGGCGGAGCTGGCGCGGCTGGTCGACGCGGCGCCGTTGCGGCCGCGCCCGCGCGGGCTGCTGATGCAGGCGCTGCATCGCGCCGGGCGGCAGGCCGAGGCGCTTCAGGTGTACCGGGCCGGTGCCCGCCTGCTCGCCGGGGAGCACGGCCTCGATCCCGCGCCGCAGCTGCGCCGTTTGCACGACGCGATCCTGCGGGACGAGGAGGCGCAGTGGCTCGCGGTCGGGACTCCCCGCCAGATACCCGCGGCACCACCGGATTTCACCGGTCGGGACAAGGAGTTGCGGACGCTGCGGGCGGTCGTCATGGAGGCGGCCGAGGCGCCGCGGCCGGGCAGCTCGCTCGTGGTGGCGATCTCCGGCATGGCGGGGGTGGGCAAGACCACGCTCGCGGTGCGGGTGGCGCACGATGTTGCCGCGCAGTTCCCGGGAGGCTGCCTTTATGCCGACCTGCGCGGGACGGACGTACCCGCGCCGACGATGCAGGTCCTTGGCAGCTTTCTGCGGGCGTGCGGGGTCAGCGGCGAGAGCCTTCCGTCCACCTTGGAGGATCGGTCCGCGCTCTACCGGACGGTTCTCGCCGAACGGAAAGTGCTGGTGCTGCTGGACAATGTCGCGGGCGAGGAGCAGGTGCGGCCACTGCTCCCGGGCGCGGGCGGCACCGCGCTGCTGACCAGCCGCCGCACCCTGACCGGGCTTGCCGGTGCGCGCCTCGTCCGCCTCGACGTGTTCGCGCCGCAGGATACCGTCGACCTGCTCGCCGCCATCGCCGGCCGGGACCGCGTGGCCCGGGAACCCGATGCCGCGCAACGCATCGCCGCCCTCTGCGGCGGGCTGCCGCTGGCGATCCGGGTCGCGGCGGTACGGCTTGCCGCCCACGACAACCTCAGCTTGGACGCGTTGAGCGAGCGGCTCTCCGACGAGCGGGAGCGCCTCGACGAGCTGGCGCTTGGCGACATCGACGTGCGGGCGAGCCTGGCGGTGAGCCGGCGGCAGCTCTCCGATGAGCAGGCGCTGCTGTGGCGGGCGCTGTGCTTGCTGCCGCTGGAGGAGTTCCCGGTGTGGCTGGTGGCGCTCATGCTCGACATCCCGCCCGGCCGGGCTCACCGGCGGCTTGAGGAGCTGGCCGGGGCGCAGCTGCTCGCGCCCGGCGAGGGGGACCGGTACCGGATGCATGATCTGATCCGTCTGCTGGGACGGGAGCCACCCGGTGACGAGCCACTGGGGCTGGCGATGCTTGCCTGCCACCGGATGCTGGAGGTGGTGCGGGCCGCCAACGCCGCGCTGCCGTGCCGCCCGATCCCGGTGCCGCCGCCACGGCAGCGGTTCGAACAGCCGGATCCGGTGGGTTTTCTCGGTGCCGAACTCGGCAATGTCATGGCGGCCGTGCGGTTCGCACTGGACCGGGGCGAGGCGGAACTCGCCGCCGAGCTGGCGGTGGCGATGGTGAACTTCCTGATGCTGCGCGGGCACACCGACGAGTGGGAGCAGAGCCACAGCCTCGTGCTGCGGCGCGGTGAGCTGCTGCCGCCGGCCACGCTGGCCCGGGTGGAGCTGGGAATGGGGACGCTGCAACGGTTCCGGGATCGCAACCGGGAGTCGCTGGGCCACCTGAGGCGGGCGTGGGCGCTGATGCGCGGCGTGGGCGATGTCGTGGGTGAGGCGACGACGGCCCTGTCGTGGAGCGTGGCCGTCCGGTTGCTGGGGCGCGTCGGCCCTGCCCGCACGGCCTTGGCGCACTCCCTGGCGCTGGTGCCGCCCACGTCCGATGAGCCGCTGCGCAGCGGCTACACGCTGCACAGCGGCTACACGCTGATGGCTCGGTATCACCTGGAGCCCGATCTCGACCTACTGCAGCGAGCCTTGGCCATTTTTGAGGGCGCGGGCGAGGCGTGGGGTGCGGCCGAGGCCCATACCATGCTGGCGGGCTGGCATTTCAGTAGCGACGATCTTGACACCTCGGCCGCGCACACGCGCCGGGCGATGGAACTTTATGGCAGGTTCGGTGACCGGGTGAACTTCACCGCCGCGCAGTTCGGCCTCGTCAAGATATACCTTGCCCGCTCGCAGCACGACCAGGCTGCCTCGTTGCTGCACAGCGCTTTGCGCACAGCGCGCGACATCCACCACCCGTGGTGCCAGGCCACCGCGCACCGGCATTTGGGCCAGCTGATGCTCGACAAGGACGATGCCGCGCGAGCGCTCGAGCACCTCGAAGCGGCCAGCGAGATCATGCGTGCCGCGGGCCAGCTGAGCTACCTGGGCCTGTCGCTTGAGTTGCAGGCAAAGGCGCACGCCCGGCTCGGACACCACGACCTCGCGCGGCGGACCGGGCAGGAGGCTTACGAGATCCTTGCCAGGGTGAATCCCAGATCGGCACCGGCCGTCGCCGCCTGGCTGTCCACCCTGGACAAAGACTCGGGCTGACACCGCGTCCACAGAGCGCCCACAGCGCCGTGCGGCATCCTCGACCATATCGATCGGGGGAGGCCGCGATGGGTGAGTGGACGATCAATGTGCTGGTCGCGCTGGCGGCGGCGACTCTACTGCACGCCGGAATCTACAAGGCTGTGCGCCCGGCCGAGCTGCGCCAAGCCTTGCGCGAGCTGGCCCCGGATTTGGCGATTGGGATCGGCAATTCGGCAGTGCGGTTCGCCGCCGGCTTGGAGATTCTCATTGCTTTTCTTTGGTTGGTACCCACAGGGCCGCACCTGGCCCCGACCGGCGCCGCCCTGCTCGGATTGTGCTTTGCCGCGCTGGGCGTGGCCGGCCGGGTGCGGGCGAGCACGGCCGCGTGCGGGTGCCTGGGTTTCGGGACAGGCAAGGCACTCGGCCTCACCAATGTCGTGTTTGGAGCGTGTCTGGTCGCCGTCGCGCTGCTGAGCTTTGCGGGATCTGTGACGCCTTCGCCGACCGTCACGGCCCTGTTCCTCCTGCTGTTGTGCATTTTTGCGAACCGTGCCGCCGCATACCGTTTGCCGGCCCGGAAGGGAGTTGCGTGATGGAGGTGGTTTTCGGCTTCGTGTTGCTGGTGCTCGCCTGCGCCGTGGTGCTGCTGTTCGCCATGTTCGGTGAGCTGGCCTCCCGGGTCGGCGACGGCGGTGGCGGCAGCGGCGGTGACGGCGGCGACAGGGGCGACGGCGGCGGGCCGCGGGCATGGAGCGGTCTGCGGCCGCTTGAGGGCGCGCGGATCGGCGCCGAACCGCGGTGGCCGTCCGAACTGGACGGTGTGCCGGGCGCGGAGCGCGCCGTCGTGCTGGCGCTGAGCACATCCTGCGGCAGCTGCCAGGATGTCGCCCAGCAGCTCGCAGGCGGGCGCGAGGCCGCAGGGTTCACGATCGCGCTGGCGTGCCGGTCCCAGGAGGACGGCATCGGGTTCATCAAGGAACACGGCCTCGGCTCTGTCCCGCATTTCCTCGACGAGACGGGCACGTGGCTGCGCGGCGAGCTCGGCGTGCAGTCGAGCCCGGTCGGGTTGGTGTTCCACAAGGGCCGGCTCGCTTCGGCCGACGTCTTCGGCGACATCAAGTCAATCAAATCATTGGCGCTAGTGAACGGAGAACGGAGGTTGACCGATGTCCAATCCGGACGGTAAGCCGAGGGTCGGCCGGCGGCGGCTGCTGGCCGGAGTCGGCGCCAGCGGGCTCGCCACGGCGATCGCGGTGTTCGGCCGCGCCTCGGCGGCGCAGGCCTACAGATACGGCTGCTGCAATCTCATCTTCCGCAACAATTTGAGCATGGGAGGCTGCATGAACTCGAGCACCTCCAACCACTCGTACTACGTGTGGTACTGCGCGTACACCAGCCGCCTGGACTGCTCGTGCTGCGAGCACTACTTCGACGGCAGGGTCACCGGTTCGGCCTACCAGTGCTACCCCACCTAGGCGGTCCGGCATGGATCCTGATCGGACTGGCGGGCGCGATCCTTCAGGCGCTGAGTCCTTGAGGCGCGTCCATGGCCGGGGTCGCCGGCCCGATGCTGCGCCGTTCCCGTGCCGCTGGCGCGCGCTTCCTGGCCGGGCTGCTGGCCGGCGGCGCGGCCGGTGCCCTGGTGCTGGCCCTGCCGGTCTACCTGCTGGGCATGCTCGCCGGTCTCCTGCCACAGTCAGCACGGCTGGTGATCCTCTTGGTGACCTGCGCGCTGCTTGGTCTGGCGGACCTTTCCGGGCGGACCCCGCACATGTGGCGGCAGGTGCCGCAGCAGTTGGTGAACCGGCTGCCGCCAGGGGCGTTGGGCCTCGCCTGGGGATTCGACCTCGGTCTCATGGTGACCACGCAGAAGACCACCTCGCTGATCTGGGGAACCATCGCCGCGGTGGTACTGCTGCGCCCGAGCCTGGCCGCGCCCGCGCTCGTGGGCATCGCCACGGTCGCCACGTTGACGGTGGTGCTGTTCAGCGCCGGCGGGATCGAGCCTGAGGCGAGACGGAGCAAGCGATGGCTGATGTACGCGCGGCGGAGTTCGGGGGCCGTGATGCTCACCGCGCTCCTGGCCGGGTTGCTGGCCTGACGCCGCTGTTCGAGCTGGACCCGGCGGGCGGGCAGGTGATCGTCACCCGCTTCGAGTGCCCAAACCGGTTCGTACTCGGCTACCTCGCCCTGTTGCACTGGCGGATCAAGCGGGACGTCAAAAGACTGGCCGGCGGGTCTGCCGGTGGGTTCGTCGCCGGCCGTGCGCTGCTCGACTGGCGCGGCCGGACCCTGCTGAGTGTGACCCTCTGGCGCGACATCGGCAGCGTCTACGCCATGGGTTCGGTGGCGCGTCACGTCCAGGCGGCCCGGATCCCGCACCGGCTCGGGGTCCGTACCAAATGCGGGGTGTTCTGTTTCGCCGGTGATTGGCGACGTGTCATGTTCCACGGGCACGCGCCACCCGGTACCCCCATAAAATAAGGAGAATCGTCATGGCCAATCCACGAATCGACCGCGGTTTCGCCGCTGTCAAACAGGAGCCCGACGGCACGCGCACGGTCGCGGTCGGCAGGACTCTCATACACGGCCGCCTCGCCGGCGTCTTCGCCGAGCACCACAGCGTCGCCGCGGTGCGCATCGGCCCGGGTGTGGCGCTGACCGCCGCCGGCCCGTTCACCCACACCGACCACGAGGTCGAGGTCTTCCGGATCGAAGGCCAGCCGCTTACGATCCGGCCGGTGTCGTAACGACAGGACCGCGGTCGACTGCTGGCTTGCGGCGCACGAGCAGGACCGTGAGCGCCGCCATGCCGAGGACGATCAGCGGCAGTACGAGCGTTATTCGCATCGCCGAGGTGAACGCCTCGTGGAAGGTCTTCTGCGCCGCCGCCGCGATCGCCTGGAGTACCTGTTCGGGCAGGCCGGTGGGGAGGGCGACGCCCGACTGGCCGGCGCCGACTTCGAGGCCTTTCGAGGCGGCGTTGCTGAAGCCTTCGATGAACCGTTGGCGGAACTGTTCCGGGACGGCGGCGGCGTTGGCCAGCGCGGTCGCGGGGAGCTTGTCGCTGAGCTGGGCTTGCAGTAGGGCGCCGACCGCGGCGGAGCCGATGACCGCGCCAAGCTGCCGCGTGGTCGTGATCATGCCGGAGGCGGCTCCGGCGACGTTCGGGGCGACGTTGAGCATGGCGATGGTCTGTAGCGGTGCGAATGTCATGCCGAGCCCGAGACCGGCGACCAGCAGTCCGGGCAGCAGGTGCAGCGTTGTCGAGTCGGGGTGGGCGGAGGCGAGCACGATGGACAGTCCCAGTGTCCACAGTGACAGTCCGGCGAACAGGACCCACTTGCCGCCGAACTTGTCGGAGAGGCGGCCGGCGACGGGCGCCACGAACATCGAGATGACCGACATGGGCGCCAGCGCGAGACCGGCCTGCAGGGCGGTGAGCCCGAGCACCGACTGCAGGTAGATGACCAGCGGCAGGAACAGGCCGAGCATCCCGAACGAGATCGCCGCGACCACGAAATTCATCAGGGAGAAGTTGCGGTCCTTGAAGATGGCGAAGGGTACCAACGGTTCCTGGTTTCGTTGCACATACTGCTGCCACATGAACAGAATGAGCACGACGACTCCGGCGGCGATGACCATCGGGATGGTGATCGGCCCCCACACCTTGCCCCAGTCGTGCGACTGGCCTTCGATGAGGCCGAAGCAGACAAGGAAAAGCCCGAGTGTGGCAAGGGCCGTGCCCAGCCAGTCAAGCTTGTGGCGGCGGTTGATTTTGATGTCGGGCATGAGAATGATGGCGAGGATCAGCGTGACGATGCCGACCGGAAGGTTCACGTAGAAAATCCAGCGCCACGACCAGTTGGTGACCAGCCAGCCGCCGAGGGTCGGGCCGGCGATGGTGGCGACCCCGGCGACCGCGCCCCAGATGCCGAAGGCGGCACCGCGTTTCGCCGGCGGGAAGATGATTGTCAGCGTGGACAGGGTCTGCGGCGTGAGCAGGGCGCCGCCCACACCCTGCACGATCCGCGCGAGGATGAGCTGGTTGGGCGTCTGGGCAAGGCCGCACGCGGCCGAGGCGAGAGTGAACACGATCAGGCCGGTGATGAACAGCGCCTTGGGCCCGTACAGGTCGCCAAGCCTTCCGGCGGTGATGAGCAGGACGGCGTAGGCAAGGATATAGGCGTTGATCACCCACAGGATCTGGTCGAGTGTCGCGCCCAGCTTGTCAATCATGTCGGGGATGGCGATGTTGACAATCGTCGTGTCCAGCAAAATCATGAAGAAGCCAAGGCACAGCACGATCAGCACCAGCCACGGGCTGCGCGCGGGAGCTTCGCGGGCGTCAGTCATCGCCATCCCTTCGAGATCTACATTGCTCACCGTACCGCCGCGATCATTCGGTGGTAGCATCCGACGCGGCTCATGCCTGGCCGGCAACGGCAAACGGGGAGGACGCGTGAATATCGACCCTTCGACAAACATGGTCGTCTTTGAGATCCGGGGTCTTTCAGAACCGCACGTCACCAGCGGTGCGACGCGTGACGACTATTGCATACAGCGGGCCTGGATGGCATTGCCGGTCGACCATCGCAGCGCCGCTCCCCATGTCAGCCAGATATACAGCGAATGGCAGCCGTCGCCCGCCGACGCCGAGTTCATTCGGAACACCTTTCCCAGAGCCAATGTGACTTTCAGCTTCGAGCGCCCCGGCCCGGACGGGTGGGATGCCGCACTCGCCTCCGCGCGCCTGACCATCGAGCAGGCGACCAGCCAGCGGGACGGCGGCGGCGCCCAGCAGGCGACCGGCCGGCAGGAGGCCGAGCTGCTTCCGGTGCTGTGGAGCCGCACGTCTCCCAACTCCAGCATGCTGCAATTTCTCCCGCATCATGATTTGGTACCGGGAAGGCTGCACCTCGCATTGGCAGAAGTGGCAATGACACCCGACGGCCGCATCGGGATGAACCACGTGACCCACGCCCAGCTCGGCGACCGCCCGTTCGGCGACATGGTGGCCGCGGCGGCCGGTGCGCTCGCCGCCGGCCTGCGCATCGATGGGCACACCGATCCCGACCGGCCGGAAAAGGGCGACCTGCTGGTGCTGCGCCGGGAGGGCCCGTTCGCCTCGTCCGCCGTGGCCCTGCCCAACTTCCACGACCGGATGGCTTCTGCGCTGGGCGGGGCCGGCGGGCTGCTGGTCGGGCTGCCCGACCCGGACACCGTGCTGGTGACCCGGATAGACTCCGGCTGGGTCGGCGAGCTTCGCCACGCCGTCCTCGCATCGCCTTGCCCGTCAAGCGAGCTCGTGCCGAGCGTCCTCGCCTTCGAGCCGTCGGACTCCGGGCGCCCGGCGCCAAGGCTTGTCGAAGAGCGCCCCGACCCGCAGCACCCGCCGGCAAGGCAGCCGTGAGCGGTCCGCGCTTCCCGTTCGACGAGCACATCACCGAGGGCACGGGCAGCGAGGCGACGGCCTGGATCCAGGATTCAACGCTGGAGCCGGAGTGCAAAGCCGCCCTGTCGCGGTTCGTCCGCCGTTTCCCGGCGCAGACTTTCACCCGGGAAGACGACGCCTTTCTGGACTACATGGAATCGCTGGACGGCGTCCGCCTGCCGCCGTGGATGCGGCGCATGCGAAAGACACTCAGCGGGTTCGGTTCCGGCGGTGTCCACGTGCGGTTCGACAGTCTCGGCCACGAGTCGCCGAGGGCCGAGTATGTTCACGACATCTGGTACACGTGGCAGCTGGCTGCGTGGGATGAGGAACTGGGCGGGTTGCTGCGGGATGAGGTGAAGGTCTACACCATCGCGGACTGGCGGGAGACCTTGAACTCGTACCTGGCGATCGATCTGGCGGACCCGGACAACGGGCAGATACTCGAATTTTCCTACCTGACCCTGGTGGACAACATGAGCCTTGACGAACCGCTGCGCGAGGTGTTGAGTGTCGCCTTCCCGTCCTACTGCGACATGATTTCGCATATCGCGGCGGTCCGGCTGCCCGGCGGCGAGGTCGTCGAGGCGGAGGAAGGCGCGGGCTAGCTGATTGGCCTCCTTCAGGAAAAGCGGACCGGCAGGTGGGACAGACCGCGCAGGAGCATGCCCGGGCGCCAGGTGACGTCGCTTTCCGGTACCCCCAAATGAAGCGTGGGAAAGGCGGAAAGCAGGTCCCCGATGGCGATTGTGCCCTCCATGCGGGCGAGGGGAGCGCCCAGGCAGAAGTGGATGCCGTGGCCGAAAGCCAGATGCTGCCCGGCATCGGTGCGGGAGATGTCGAAGGTGTCGGGATCGTGGAACGTCTCGGAGTCGCGGTTGGCCGACATGAGTCCAATGAAGACCAGGCTTCCGGGCGGGATGGTGGTATCGCCGATCGTCACCTCCGCGACGGACATGCGCAGGGTCGCCGTCTTGACCGGGCTCTCGTAGCGCAGCACCTCCTCGATCAGCCCGGGGACCGTGCCGGGGTCGGCGCGCAGCTCGGCGAGCTTGGCGGGGTGCCGCAGCAGCAGGTAGATCGCGTTGCCGATGAGGTTGACCGTGGTCTCGTGGCCCGCGACGAGAAGGAGGAAGACGAGCGAGGTCAGCTCGTCGCGGTCGAGCCGGTCACCTGCGTCGCTGGCCCGGATGAGGCTGCTGAGCAGGGCGTCGTCGGGCTCGGAACGCTTGCGCTCCACCAGATTCTGGACGTATTCGAGCATGGAGCCGGAGGCGGCGACGGCCTCGGGCGTGCCCACCAGGAACTCGTCGAGCAGGATGTTGGACCACCTGCGGAAGTCGTCACGCTCGATCACCGGGACGCCGATCAGCTCGCAGATCACCTGAAACGGCAACGGAAAGGCGTAGTCGTCGATGAGGTCGGCGGAGTCCTTGCCCCGCATGGCTTCGATCAACGATTTCGAGATCTCCTCGATCCGCGGCCGCAGAGCCTCGATGCGCCGTGGCGTGAACTCCAGCGAGACCAGCTTGCGCAGCCGTGAATGCCCGGGCGGGTCGGTGCTGAGCATATGCTTGCTCAGCCCTTCTTTGATCATTTCCGGTGGCAGGACGGAGCGGCTGGGGCCCTTGGCCAACCGCGCATCGCCGAGGGCGCGCTTGGCATCCTCGTGGCGGGTGATGAGGAATCCGGTAACCCCCGAGTCGCCGAGGGGGATCCGGGCCACCGGCCCGGCCTGTCGCATCATCGCGAAGACGGTGTGGGGATCGGCGGTCATGGCGTCCTGGCTCTGTCCCATTTGGACAGTATAACCGGGGGGTACGGTGCTACGTGTGACAGAGGATATGGACGCGATCGACTGGGCCTCGCTGGGGCACGCCTACGGGACGGCGACCGACACCCCGGACCTGATCGCCGGACTGGTTTCTGACGATCGCGAGCAGGTGTCCGATGCGCTGAGCGAGCTCGCCGGCAGCATCCACCACCAGGGCTCGGTCTACCCGGCGACGGTGGCGGCGGTACCGTTCCTGGTGGACGCCGCCCTTCGCGCCCGCCACGAGCGGGCACACCAGGTGCTCGCGATCGCGATGCTGGCCGACCCGCACCACTGCGCGGGCAAAGACTTCCCCGCGGTCCGGACGGCCGTGCGCGAGCACGCGCCCCGGCTCGCCCCGCTGTTGCACGACGGCGATGACGAGGTTCGCGCCGCGGTTGTGTACCTTGCCGCGCAGACCGGTATGGTGCCCGCGGCTGAGCTGGCCCGGCTGTCGGAGTCAGCGCAGGAGGAGCCGCAGCTGCGGGTGGCGCTGCTGTTCGCGCTCGCCGTGTCCGATCCGGTGGGCAGTGCGGAGACCCTGCGCGGCGCCTTGCTGCACGACGGCGAGCCGCGGGTGCGGCTGGCGGCGGCGCTGGCGCTGCAACGGGCGGACCTGTCATGGCCCGACGGCGCGGTCGACGCTCTCGTGGAGGTGTTCGAGGAGGAGACCGACCTTCCGTACGAGTGGCACGCACTTGCCGAGCCAACCACTGAGCTGCTCCTCAAAGCTTCCGAAACGGTCTGCGACAACCTGGTTTGGCGCCTGCTGCGGGCGCGGACATCCGCGCGCACCACCACCCTGTGGGCTCTGGGCGAGCTGTTCCGGTTCAGCCGCGGCGCCCGGGAACGGTTCGTCCCGCTGCTGGGGCCGCTGCTGGCCGACGAGCAGACTCGCATGGCAACGGTCGAACTGCTGCGAAAGTCCGGGCGGGCGGCGGGGCGCTACCGCGACGAGCTGGCGGCGATCGCCGCGGGCTATCCCGAAGTCGCCACCTCTCAGGGTTTCACCGTCGAGTTGTATGCGCTGCAGGCGCTGATGCGGCTTGGCGACCCGCGTTGGGTCGCCGCGGCTTGCAAAGGCGCCCGCGCCGGGGGACGGCACCACCTCCACGGCTACGTCGCCGCGTGCGGCCCGCAGACACTGGCCGCGATCCGGGAGCGTCTGGCTGCCCTGCCCACGGACGGCGTGACCGGCGCCGACCGGGCCGAGCTGTTCACGTTGCGGGCGGTGCTTGTTCGCGACCACCGGGCGGCCGCCGAACTGGCGCCGCGATTGCGGGAACTGGTGCCCGCGTATGGAACCGAGGTGGCACTCACCCTTGCCGCGCTGGATGACGATTCGGCGGTCGTGGCCGACAGCTTGCGGGCTGCCGCAACGGCCGCCGATGCCACTGCCGCGGCGGGCGACGATGTCGCGGTCGCGGTGAACCTTTGGCGGATCACCAGTGAGGCGGGGCCGGTGGTGGCCGCGGTGGAGCGCCTGCTTCGGCTTGCCCGGCGCGCCACCGAAGCCGACCCGCCCGGCGCCGACCCGCCCGGCGGCGGCGGCGGGGGCGATGGCGGCCGAGGCGATGGCGGCGGCGGGGGCGGCTGGGGCGGACTCCGACGCGTCGAGACAGGGTTGCGCGAGGCGAGGCCGGCGGGCGCGCAACTGGGTGACTTGGCAGGCGACTTGCGGGCAGTCACCAACGGGCAAGCGCATCTTCGGGTACGGCTGAACGCGGCACACCTGTTGTGGTCGGCCACCGGCGATTCCAGTGACACCGTCAACGTGGTGCGGCAGAGCCTGGACAACGAATTCCTGGTACCGGACGCGCTGCAACTCGCGAGATTCATGGACGCCCGCGACCTGGCCGGCGATGTGCGAGCGCTGCTTGATGACGACAGCGGGGTGGGTGTGGCGGCCGCGCGGACACTGTGGACATTCGGCACACCGCCCGGCGATCTGATGCCCTGCCTGCTGCGCTGCGTGAAAAGCGGCTGGCCGGGCGGGGCGAGGGAGGCGGTCGACCTCATTGCCGAGATGCGATATGCCGCCGCGGCACCGATGTTGCGTGAGCTGGCCGACCGGGATGAAGCACTCGTCACCGGCGGCGCCGAACCCGACATCGTGTGGAACGACGAATACCTGCGTGATCGCCTCAACGACGCGGCCGTGACGGTCACCACAGTGCGACTTGTCGCCAAGTAACGGGGTGGTGCAGTCACGCGCGGTGTGGGATTGTTATGGGTCGATAGCACGTTGACGACCTTCGGGGGAGGGTGGTCATGGTGAATTACGGGCTTCTCGGTCCGGTTCGATTTTGGTCGGCGGGGCGGCCGTTCGCGGCCGGGCAACCTCGCCAAAGTCTTGTGCTGGCCGGGCTTCTCGCCGACGCGGGCCGGTTGGTGACCGCGGAGCAGCTGGTCGACCGGGTGTGGGGGCAGGACCCGCCGGCCGGTGCCCGGCGCGCATTGCACTCGCACATCGCCCGGGTGCGCAAGGCTCTGGCCCGGGCGGCAAACTCGGGCCAGCAACCACCCGCGCTTCTGCACCTGTCCGGCGGCTACGTGCTCGAGGTCGACCCGGATCTCGTTGACGCGCACCGGTTCCGGCGGCTGGTGGGGGAGGCGGCCGAGGTGGGGCGGGGCGACCGGGAGCGGATGGCATTGTTGCGCCAGGCGGTGGCGCTTTGGCGGGGTGAGCCGCTGGCGGGGCTGCCCGGCCAGTGGGCGTCCATGTTTCGCAGCGGGTGGCACGGGCAGCGGGTGCAGGCGGCGGTGGCGTGGGCTTGGGCGGCGCAGCGCGCCGGTGACATCGAGGCGGTGATCGCGCCGCTGACCGATTTGACGACGGAGTATCCGCTGGCGGAGTCGTTGGTGGCGGCGTTGATGCGGGTGTTGCACTCCACCGGCCGGGGTGCGGAGGCGCTGGAGTACTACACGATCACCCGGGCGCGGATGGTCAGCGAGCTGGGCACCGAGCCGGGTGCCGAGCTTCAGGAGGTGCACCGGCTCGTGTTGCGTCGCGGGATCGACCGGCCGATGGGGACAGCCGACGGCGTGCGGACACTCGTGCCGCATGTGGTTGACATCCCGGGCGGGCTCACCGTGCCGTTGATTCTGCCCGAGGATCTCACCGAACCCGAGGCCAAGCGACTCACCGACTTCATAAGCTCGCTGGTGAAATTGGCATAAATTTGTCAGGCGCGTGAATACTGCTGCCCGGCTTCCAGTAGGCGACGGGTAACCTTGGTGCGGTGCGGCTACATGTGGGATGTGCGATGTGGACGCACCGCGCCTGGGAGTCGCGCGGTCTGCGCTCGTATGCGGGCTGGTGCAACGCTGTCGAGGGCAACACCACGTTCTACGCCACACCCACCCGCGAAACCGTTTCGTCATGGGCGCAACAGACCGATCCCGACTTCCGTTTCGTGGTCAAGCTCCCTCGGGCCATCACCCACGAGAAGCGCCTCAGCGGTGCGGGGGAGGAACTGCACGCCTTTCTCGACGCGATCGAACCGCTCGGCCCGCGCGCCCACGCCCTCTGGCTGCAACTGCCGGGCTCTTTCGCCCCCGGCGACGTGCCCACCCTGGCCGGCTTTCTGCGCCGCCTCCCCGGCTCCTACCGCTATGCCGTGGAGGTGCGGCACCGCGCCTTCTTCGACGACCCGCGCTCCACGCGGCTGCTCGAAGACGTGCTCACGACCGTGGACGCCGAGTGGGTTCCCTTTGATACCACCACTTTCTTCCATACCCCGCCGGCCAGTGCGGCGGAGCGGGAGGCATGGACCAAAAAACCAAGAATGCCGTTGCGGGCCAAGGCTTTAACCTTGCGGCCCATTATTCGGTACCTGGGACGCGACGCCGAATCCCAAACTATTGACGGCTGGCAGCGATGGATCGGCATTGTCACCGGATGGCTGCGGGAGGGCCGCTCCCCGACGGTCTTCATCCACACTCCCGACAACGCCGTCGCCCCCGCGCTCGCCCGCCGCTTCCACGACGCGGTCCGCGCCCACTTGCCCGAGCTTGAGCCCCTGCCCGACCCGCAACCCGCACCCGAAGCGCCGCCCACACTGTTTTAAGTCCGATTAGGTCATTGCCGTTGATCTATCGGGCGGCGAGAACGCCGTGATAGCAAACGTGCATGATTTTTAGAGCTATGTCGGCACTTGCCGCATGCCTGGCGATGGTCCTCGTTCCGGCCGGATCGCAGGCGGCCTCGGCCGGTCCGACGCCTCCGATACCCTCGACGCCTTCGACGGCTTCGACATCCTCGACGCCAGCTGATGACGCGAGAACTCTGTCGGGCGCGGGCATCCAGTTCGAGGCGCTGCAGTCGCTGGCACCGTCAGCCTCGGCCGCCGGGAGCGCGGCGTCCCGCAGCGGCGCTCCGGTGGTGGCGGAGGGTTCGGACTTTCTCTGCGGCGACTTTGAATGCCCGATAGATCCATGCGTGGACTGCCCCGTCCCGGTGCCGGTGCCGCCCAGCGGGTGCTTCATGCTCGACGGTTCGGACTACGTGCGCAAGGAACTGTCGCGTGGTGGCAATCCGGAGATGGGCGGTTCCTTCGCCCGCGTCAAGATTGACACTCATCTGCAGTGCTTCGGGCCCAACATTCAGGGCGTCAACGTGCAAGCGCTGCTTGTCGACCGCACGCCCGGCCGCGACGGCCTGGTGCTGGCCTGGGGGTCGGTCTCCGGCGGCTCCGGGACATACGTCGGGTCCGGCCTGATCGATCTGTACGACGAGGACTACCCGGTCGGGCGCGATGCCGAGCTCATCCTCCAGTGGCAGGTGTCGCTGTGGTCCGGGACATGGGACAACTGCGGTCAGCCGCCGGCCGGCCTGCGACAGGTTCGCTGCGAGGGGGTCGGTACCCCTCACATGAGCGCCGGCCTGGGCACGGGCACGTTCGCCACGGGGGTGGTGCCGCCGCAGCGGACTTTCGGAACGCAGGTGCAGTCCTGCTATCCGACCATCCAGAAGAGTGCCACTCGCAACGACTCGAACAGGTCTGCCACTGTCGGTCTCTTGGCCCAGATCAACTGTCGCAGCGGGTTCTCGCCGCAGATCCAGATGGTGCTGGACCTCTACGACCGCACCCCCGGGCAAGCCGACCGGCCGTTGACGACCCGCAACAGCGGCGGCGGAAGCGGCTCGGTCACCTTGGCATCGGCACCGGTGACCCTGTTCGACCGTGACTTCCCCAAGGGGAGCCAGGCCGAGGTGGTCATAGAAGCGATACTGCGCACCACCGACGGCAGCAAATGGACCCGGTGCCTGCCCCTGCCGGCCGGTCTGCGCGAGGCGCGCCCGTGCGAAGGACTCCACACCGACACCCTCAAGGTGTTCGTGGGCAGCGGCACGTTCCCCACCGGGGTCAGGCAGCCGACGGAGGAGTGCAAGCAGGACACCACACCGTTTTTCGCCGTTGGGATCGGTGGCCAGCAGGTGTTCAAGCTGGTGCCGCACGTGGAGTACTGCGGCATCTTCGACTGGGGAACGAACTCACGCGTCACCCGGGTCACCAGACTCGCCCCAACCGAAGCCATCCCGCTGGGGCCCGGGCCGATTTGCGAGGTCGACTACTGGGCCGGTATCGGTGGTGAGGGAACCGCCTCGGTCAACGGCGGCGTCGGCACCTTCAAGGCCGGCATCCGATGGTCACAGGGGATATGTGAGCAGGTCAACGTCAATCATTTCGCCATCATCGACCGGACCTATCAACCCAACGGCACCATAACCAACCTCGACCGAAACGTTTAGCAGGCGGGATGGGCTCCCGCAGGGGAGCCCATCCCGAGGTTGTGGCCTACGGTTGGAAGCCGATGATGGCGGTGCTGGCGTCGCTGCCGTCAAGTGCCTGCCCCCAGGCGACGAAGCCGAGGTCGTTGATGCCGACCGCGTCGGACATATAGAACTTGTCCACGTCGACCAGCAGGCCGTTCAGGTCGTACAGGTTGCCCTGCGGATCCCAGGCGACGACGTGCGGGTCCCACGGGCCCGCGTCGGCGTAGCCGATGATCCAGCCGTCGGCGCGGATCGCCCGTGCCTCGGAGAGGAAACCGAGGTCGGGCAGGCGCCGCAGGCCCTGCTCGGCCGTCCAGATCGCGGCGCGGCCGCCGCTGGAGCCGACCGCGACACCGGAATCGTTGACCGACAGGAGCACGCTGTCGTAGTCGCCCTCGATCGGCGCGATCTCGTGCACCGCACCGGACTTGTCCCACCAGCAGGCGGCGAAATCGTTGCCGTGCCAGGAAGCTCCGACGATCAGGCCGTGGGAGTTGATGGCCAGCGGCTCGCTGGAGTACGGGTCGGTGGTGAGGTGGGCGAGCTTGACGTAGCCGCCCGAGGCGGTCCACAGGAACGGGTCGTTGCGGAACGACGAACCCGGATCCCACGCCGTGATGTTGCCGACGATAGCCTCGTCGCCGTCGATGGCGAACGCGCGGCCGTAGATCTCGCCAGAGTTCCAGCCCGGCAGCGGGACCTCGGTGACCCGGCCGTCGGCGTGGAAAATCCCCGGCAGCGTGGGCGTCTCGACGTGCTCGGACTGGCCCGCACCGTCACCCTTGCCGTTGAGGCTGAAAATGTGCCCCTCGTAACCGGTGTAGCGGTGGATGCCACCCGCCGGTGTCCAGCGCGCCGGGACGCTCCTCCCGTCGGTCTGCGCCGACCCTGCAACGGCGTCGCCCCTGGCGGTGAACGGGTTCATCGGCCCGAACGTCTGCCGGAGGTGGACGGGTGGGCCGGTGACACCGGCGATGGTGACCTCGGCCTGCCCGACCACCGACCCGGCCGGGTTGGTCAGATCGAGCGTGCCGTGCAGCTTTCGCCCGGCCGGGACCAGCCCGCCGGCGGACACCCGGGCGTCGACGGTTGCCGAACCGCCCGTGGCCAGCCGGATAGGAGCGGCGAACGCCGTCGCCACGGTCCCGAGCGTGCCCGTGCGCACGTCGTCGAGGTAGTCGAACTCGGTGCGGGTGCTCGGCACCGCGTAGCCGTCGATGATTATCTGGTACGCGCCGGCGGGCGGGTTGTCGATGACCACCCTCTCGTCGGAGTCGGCGTCGGCGCTGATCCCGAGCACGATCCCGCCGGCGGCGACGATGAGGTCCAGATCCGCCCCGGAGTCGGACGGGTTGCCGATCCGGGCCTCGAACCGCTTGGTGCCCAAGGGAACGTCGACCCAGAACCTGAGCTGCTCGCCCTGGCCCACGGACGCCCGCTCGTTGCGGCGGCTGCCCAGCGGCGAGGTCGAAGCGGCAAGCTCCACCGGGCCGAAGTGGTTGGTCACCGGCCAGCTCACCGGCGCGGGTTCGTGCAACTTAAGCGTGCCAACGGATGCCGGCGCCGAGGCGACGACCCCGAAGACCGCCACGTCCAGGCCGAACGGGTTGTGCTCGGTGGCCGAGGAGCGCGACGACTCCACCACGATCTCCCAGACGCCCGGGATCGGATCGTTGATGGCGGTGGTGTTCGGGGCGGCTGCCGGGACACCGTACGGGTGCTGGGCGGTGAAGGTGAGCTTGCCGCCGGCTTCGGCGCCGAGTCCTATCTGGAGCGTCTTCGCGTTGCGCGGGACGGTTACCAGAAAGGACGTTGTCTGGGCCTTCTTGAGGTTGCCGCTGAACGAGTTGGTGAAACCGGGCCCGGTGAAGGGCGCGGCGACGGCGATGGTGGCCATCATGCGGGCGTCGTTGCCGGGAGTCTGCGGATCGTCGACGAGCAGGATGCCGCTGTGCACCCCGACGGTGGAGACTTTTGCTTTGACGCGGGCTGTAACCGGTACCCCCAAAGGAAGCCGGACAGCATCGGGACTGGCCTTGAAACCGGAGTCCCCGGCGAACTCGAGGCGGTGCAACGGGTTTCCGGCCGGACCGGAGGTGCGGGTGATGGTGATTTCGTAGCTGCGCTCCAGCCCCGAACCGCAACGGTCGTAGAGTCCTTGGCCGCGCCCGGGTTTGGTCAGGTAGTCGGACAGTGGGGTGCAGACCGGAGCCTCGATGGTGTATGTGCTCGGGGCGATCCCATTGCGCCGCAAGAGATCCCAGGAGCGGCCGACATTGATGAGGCCGTTGCCCTGCGCGTGCACCGGTGCGTCCGCGACCGGCTTGGCGCCGTCGAAGAGCGCGGTCCGCAGCTGCGCCGGATTGACATTGCGGCCCTCGGCCTTGGCCGCGGACAGCAGCAGCGCGGCCGCTCCCGCGGCTTGCGGCGAAGCCATCGACGTGCCGTTGAACATGCCGTATCCGGCGGGCAGGTCGTAGCCGGCACCCGGCACCGCCTCGCCCGGCAGCCAGGTGTTGATTGTGCTGACCGCGGCGCCCGGCGCGACGATGTCCGGCTTGAACCCGCCGTCCTCACGCGGGCCGCGGGAGGAGAAGTTGAAAATCGACATGCTCGTCGCGACATCGGAACCGTAGTCGGCGGCCCAGGTTTCGCGGGAGACCGAGGCACCGACACTGACCACTTTGGACGCCACGGAAGGGTCGCCGACGGTGTTGAGTCCCGGGCCGGTGTTGCCGGCGGAGATGAAAATCTGCACACCGTAGGCGTCGATCAGGTTGTCGTACAGGATGGTTCGCGCGTTGGCGCCGTCGTTGAGCGCGGGCAGCCCGCCGATGGACATGTTCACCACGTCCACCCCGCGATTCACCACCAGATCGATCATGCCCTCGGTGAGCGCGACCGCCGTGCAGCCGCCCTGCCAGGTGCAGGCGCGGGAGGAGACCAGCTTGGCGCCGGGCGCGGCGCCGCGCATGGCACCGCCGAAAAGCCCGTTGCCCGCGGCGATTCCGGCGACGTGGGTACCGTGCGCACCCGCCGCGAGCCCGATGCTGACGAAGTCACCCTCCGGGTCGGGGCGCGACTCGACAACGAACGGCATCCGTCCAAAGTGGCCGATCTGCTGCGCCTCGCGGTACGGCCGCATCGGCGCGCCGTCGAACACGCCGTTGGAGTCGGAGTCCACCCAGATGGCGCGATCGCTTGGCCGGTAAAGCACCCCCCACCGGTCATAGGGGTTGCCGTTGCCGTTGACATCGCCGTTGATTTCGTTGTCCCCTTGCGTCACCCACTCGGAGAACCACTCGAACCGGTACTCGCCCGGGGCGGGAGCGGTGAAGGTCATGCCGCCGTCGCGGAATGTGGGTGTGGCGTTGACCGTCCGGGCCATCCGCAGCCAGGTACCGTCCCCCTCGGAGACCGGGTCGGTGGCGGTCACCCAGTCGACGATTTTGCGCTCGCCGGTGGTGGTCGTCGCCAGGGCCGGATGGTCGAGGTCGATGCCGGAGTCGAGGATGCCGATGGTGGTCCCGCGCCCGTCGGAGACGGTGAAGTCGACGGCTCCGATCTCGTTGACCGGAAGGTAGGGGTTTGCCGCCGGAGTGTTCGCGCCCGGAGCGCCGGCGGCATAGGGCACGAGACCGCGCCCCTGCGCCGCCGCGTCCGGATCGCCCAGCTTGATCTGCTCGTCCAGGTCCACCGCGCGCACCGCCACGTGCTGCGCCACCGCGTCCACCTTGCCGGTCGGCAGGCTCGCCCGCAGGTAGCCGAGGCGCGCGTTGACGCTGCCGACCTCGCCGCCGGAGTCCTTGACCGCCTTGGCCACCGCGTCCACGCGAGCCGGATCCACCGCCAGCATCGCGCGCACCTTGACCTTCTTGTCCCGCACGGCGCCGGTCAACAGGTCGCGATCATGTCGGCCCAGCTTGTCCTGCTTGCCGTGTAACAGGTCGGGTTTCGGTTTCGGTGGACTGCTCTGCACCGGGGAGGCGGTCGAAAGCACAGACGCCGCAAGGATGACGGCCGCTGCCGCACGGCCGATTCGGGAAGGGAACATAACATCGCAGCGTGGACTTTCCGCTGGTACCACACAAGATCGCAACGTGGCGGATCCGCGTCATGGCGGAGATCCGCCGCGGTTTTGGGGCGGGTGTCAGTCGTTGGCGCCCAGACCGGTGTCGCCGGTGAGGTCTTCGGCCCTGGCGTTGGCCATTTCGGCGAGCGCGGGCCGGGCGAGGGTGAACAAGTCCCGGTTGACGGAGCCCAGAACCTTGTTGATCTCCGTGAGCTTGTCGACCATCGCCTGCTCCTGGCGAGTGATTTCGGCGTGCAGCCGGTAGATGTCGCTGCGCATGGCCCTGAGCAGGTGGGCAACCGACATCGCCTTCTCGTGCTCCTGCGGCAGCACGCTCACCACAACCGGGGTACCGGTCCCGAGCACCGTGAGGCTCAGCGCCGCGAGACTCATCCCGCCCGTGGGCAAGGCAGCGACGATGGCCGCCCCCGTGGCGAGCACCGCACCGGCCACGGTGAGGATCACGCCCCAGTCCCATTCGTAGGTGTTCGCGATCAGCAGGGTGAGCGCGTCCATGGAGTGGTGCGCAAGCTTGTCGACGTCGGCCCGCGCCCGGGCCCACATCTCCTTGTGCGCATCGAGCGCGCCCTTGAGTGCCGCCACCAGGACGAACTGGTTGCATACGGTGGGGCGGAACGGCACGATGAAGTTCGACCGGAAATTCTCGGCAGCGTCGCCGGTCCAATCCGCAAGCGTCACATCCGCGTGCGGCACCGTCTCCAGGGTGGAGCTGAGCGGCGAGGTCGCGGAGATGAACCTCCGGTCGACACCGGTGATGGCCAGGCACCCCAATGCGCGAGTCAGATCGTCGGTCATCTCGTCGAAGGAGGCGGGATCCGGCATCGTGGAAAAGGGCCGGTACAGGGACGGAATCTCCTCGATGAGCGCTTCCTCCTCCGCCGTCACGGCCGGCAGGATGTCCAGGCTGCTTCGGTCGGGGCCGTTCGCCGCCGACCGCGCAAGTTTCTGGATGGTTTCGGCGTGGTCCATCAACTCGCTGAAGCTCATCAGGCGAACCTGCCCGGATCATCCGAGCCACGGTGCCACTGCTGCCGTCGATCAAGCTCCGCGGCCGCCTCGTCGTCGGCCCTGGCATATGCCCGGACCGCCTGCCGCAACGCATCGGCGGTCAGGCCCAGGCTCTGGTCGGTATCGCCGAGAATGCTGACGATCTCGGCGCGCAGCTCGCTCCACACCCGGTACACCGGGCCGTAACCGTCGCGATGGTCCCACCGGAAAGCCTTATCCTGCTTCAGGACCGTATCCGCCACGGCGTTGCGGGCCGCGTAAAACTCGTCCTGAACCCGCTCGAAGTTCTGGGCCACCTTCCAAAGTTCGTGAAGCCCCGCACCAAGTTCCTTGCCCGAATCGGGCATGCCGGTATCCTCCCGCTCCCGCCATGGGTTTGCAGGCACATCCAATCGAGGTCTAGCCTGCTGTGCCACGGTCGCGACCGGATACCGACCAACTTTCGACCGGCGCCGTGATCCTTAAGAAGGCTTGGCCGGCCCGTAGAGCAGGTCGGCCAGCAGCCGCAGCACGCGCCGGTCCAGGTCGTCGCGGGCGGCGGCGGCCGTGTCGTAGGGCTCGCCGTCCGGACTCGGAACATCCCACGAAAGCCGCCGCTGCTCAGGGTTTTCTTGAAGATTTTCAAGGGGTACCCCGAACGTCACGATGACATCGGCGGCGTCAACGGCATCGGCGGTCACCGGCTTGGCGAAATGATCCCTCGTCTCGATACCGTTGTCGGCGAGCGCCTGAGCCACCATCGGATCGAGCGCCGGACCGGGCTGCTGCCCGGCGGAGCTGACGTTCACCCGGCCTCGGGCATAGAAGGCCAGCAGGGCGGCGGCCAGCGGCGCGGCGCCGGTGTCGTGCGCGTCGACGAACAGCACCTCGGGCACGCTGCGGGCAAGGCGCTTGTCCAGCGTCCCGACCCGGCGCAGGCGGTCGAGGGTCCAGCGCTCGGCCAGCGGGACGAGATGGTGCCGGATCGCCGCGTTCTCGGCCAGCAGATCATAGGATTCCTGCACGACCCGGTGGCACTCGTCGGCCGGGATGGCGCCGCGGTAGAACGCGAACGCATGCTCCCCGGCGCGGCGCAGCTGCGAGGCGGTGTTGAGAAGCTCGAATTCTTCGATATTGCGTCCCACGGTCAGGTAACTTATTGCCGCCGCACTATCGCCAGGTGTCGCCGTCCTGGCCGCCAGGCGAACAACTCATAGCGATGTCTGTCGGGCGATTCCGGCTCGCGCGACGTGATGGCCGTGGCCGCGACCGCCGCAGCTTCGTGCATATGTAATGTCGACCGTCTAGCTAAGCCGTCGCCTCGCGTGATCGATGTCGCGCCCGGTGTTGGAGCGAGATCGATGTCTCGCTCGGGGTAATTCACAAGCCCGTGACCTGGAGCGGCCTGCACTGGGCGCGACAAGGATCTCGCTCCAACACCCGACGCGACGCCATTGGCCCTGTGCCGGTGAAGGTCAGCGGTAGCGCCAGACGAAGATACCTCCCGGGCCCGGGCAGGTCACGTGGGTGGCGTCCCAGTTGCCGGCCGGTCAGGTCGAAGACCTTGGTCGTGTCGTCCGCGACCAGGATGGCGCCGCCCGAGGGCGACAGGCCCCGGACGTGCTCGCCGACCGGCTGGCGCCACAGCTGCCCGCCCAGCTTCGTGTCGACCACGACGAGGTCGGCGGCGAAGCTGCTGCTGCCTTTGGACCTCTCAAGCAGGCAGATGAGCGTCTGTCCACAGGGGATGATAGGTCCCTCGAGGTTGCCCGCCGGTTGGTACACCACGCGGGCCGGCGAGTCGCCGCTCAGGCCGACCTCGACCACCCCGCGCTGGTCCGCGACGTAGCTGTTGCCGTCGAAGACCGCGGGCCGGGCGAAGCTGTCGGGCGGCCTGGATGCCCGCGCCGCCGCGCTCGCTGACCAGCCCGCCGGTGTCGACGTCGCGCACCTGGATCCGGCCGTCGGCGAGCTGCAGGGCGATCCGGCGGTCGGCCGGCGGTTTGGGCCCGGTGTGGAAGCCGGTGAACCGGAACTCCTCGCGTGTGCGCAAAGCGTTGGTGCCACCCGGGATCACCCGCTCGTTCACCGTCCACCTCGGACGCCCGGTCTTGAGGTCGAGCGCTTCGGTGCGGCCCTCGGTCTGCCAGGTGATGACCAGGACGTCGTCGTAGAGTTCCCGATCGGTGTCGTTGAAGCCGTAGTCCCGCTCCCACATCACTTTGCCGGTCGCCGGGTCGCCGTCGTTGACGAACCGTTGCTCGGTCATCATCAGGATGGCGTCGCGGGACACCATCATCCCGCTGGTGTCGCCGAACCGGCCCAGCTGGGTCGGCTCCCACAGTGGTCTGCCCGTCGCGGTGTCGATGGCGACGACCCGCTCGACCTGCCTGCTGTCGAGCCACATCACATAGGCGAATCCGGGGCGGCTGGTCGCGTACCCGAACTCGAAGCCCGACTCGGTCGTGACCACCGGCTTGGCCGAAGGGTCGAACGGGCGGAAACTCGCCGGGCGGGTCGGTGGTCCGCGGTCCGGGCGCGGCCGTGTTCCGCCTTACCCCGAGCCACCGCCAGCGGTCGGTGGCCAGGCGGTACACGACCAGGCGCAGCCAGCCCTCGGGATCCTCGTACCGGCTAAGCCGTCGCCAGCGTTGCCATCGCCTCCGGTGGTCGACCTTCGGTCGCCCACCTGCGGCCTCCGGGCAGCACCCTCCGCCCCGGACATACGCCTCCTGCGTGAGGTCTTGCGCCTCGGGAAGGTCCCCGGTCAGTCCCAGGGTGTACCGGAGGAGGCGCCTGCTCGTGCCGGCGTAGAACGACTCGAAGTCGGCGGTGGTCACGTAGGAGGACACGGGATGACCCTCGACCGGGTTGCAGGGTTCGGCAATGTGAGATGGATTACGAATCTGACCGATCGGCCAGCTTCTGACCGATCGGTCAGAGAGACTGGCGGCGTGGTCCGGTTGAAGACGCGAGACGAGATCCTGTCCGCGGCGGCTCGGCAGTTCGCCAGCGTCGGGTTCAAGGGCGCCTCCCTGCAGGACATCGCCGCCGAGGTCGGCTGCTCCAAAGCCGCCCTGCTCTACCACTTTCCGAGCAAGGACGCGATCCTGACCGCGCTCGTCGCTCCGGCCGCGGCCGACCTGGCCGGGCTGGGCGAGCGGTTGCGGGCGCTCGACGCCGCGGCTGCCCGCGACGCCGCCATCGAGGGCTTCGCCGACCTGGTGCTGCACTACCGGCGCCAGATCGCGCTGATCTTCGACGAGCTGCTCAAGCTGGAGCATCCGGCCTTTGACGACCTGCGCCCGCACATCCACGAACTGGTCGACGCCTGCTCGGGCCGCTCCGGCGACCCGAGGGATCGCCTGATGGCCGAGGTGACCCTGGCCGGCATCTCGGCGGTCGTGCTACGAGGCCCGGATCCGATGGAGGACGCCATACGGGAGTCCATTGTGGACGTGGCGCGCCGGGCGTTGGTACCCCCCAAAAAATAAGGAAGGCAAAGATGGCGACGCTGCTTTACCGGCTTGGCCGGGCATCATTCCGGCGCCGGGGACTGGTCCTCGTCGTGTGGCTCGTGGCGCTTGCCGCGCTGGGCGGTGCCGCCCTCGCGTTCAAGGGGCCATCCTCCAGCGACTTCTCCATCCCCGGGACCGAGTCGCAGCGCGCCATCGACGCGTTGGAGCAACAGTTCCCGGAGGCCAGCGGGGCGACCGGCACGATCGTCATCGCCGCGCCCGAGGGCAAGCAGCTGACGGGAAACCAGGCTGAGATCCAGGCCCTGGTGACCGAGGCGTCGGCGCTGCCGGGCGTGGTCGCGGCGATCGACCCGTTCCAGGCGCGGGCGATCTCGCCGGACGGGCGGTATGCGCTGGTCCAAGTGCAGTTCGCCGAGCGCGCCGACGCCGTGACCGAACAGCAGCGGACGGCTTACGTGGACACCGGCGTGGCGGCTGAGGCGGCCGGTCTGCAGGTCGCGCACGGCGGTGAGGTGATGCGCACGGCGCCCGAGGTCGGCGGCGCCGAGGCCATCGGAGTCGTTGTGGCGCTTGTGGTTCTGGTCATCACCCTGGGATCGCTGCTGGCCGCCGGGATGACGATGCTCAACGCGCTGATCGGGGTGGGCGCGGGCATGGCCGGGCTGTTCGCGCTGAGCAGCGTCGTCGAGCTGACGAGCACGGCGCCGGTGCTGGCGCTGATGCTGGGACTCGCCGTCGGCATCGACTACTCACTCTTTATCACGTCCCGTTACCGGCAGAACATGCTTGAGGACGACCTGGAGCCGGACGAGGCGGCCGGGCGTGCCGTCGGGACCGCCGGTTCGGCCGTCGTCTTCGCCGGCATCACCGTCATGATCGCCCTGGCCGGACTGTCCGTTGTGGACATCCCGTTCCTGACCGTCATGGGGCTCGCCGCGGCCGGCACCGTCGGCGTCGCCGTCCTTGTCGCCATCACGCTGCTGCCCGCGCTGCTCGGCTTCATCGGCAGGCGAGCCCTGCCGCGCAAGCGCCGCGTCACCAACAAGTCCGGCAGGTCGTCGTTCGGGTTCGGGTGGGCGCGAAGCGTGCTGCGGCTGCGCATCCCGGTCCTGCTCATCGGCGTCCTCGGCCTTGGCGCGCTGGCGATCCCGGCCACCGACATGCGGGTCGCGCTGCCCGACGCGAGCGCCAGCCCGGTCGGTTCGCCGGAGCGCGAGGCCAGCGACCTCATCACCGCGGGCTTCGGGCCGGGCTTCAACGGCCGCCTCGCCCTGGTGGTGACCTCCGATTCACCGGAGACGACGGCGAAGGCCGCGAGCGATGCTTCGGCCTCTTTGGGGGGTACCGACAACCTGCTCATGGTCGGACAACCGAACCTGAGCCGCGACCAGCGCACGGCCCTGCTCGCCGTCATCCCGGAGACCGGGCCCACCGACCCGGCCACCGAACAGCTGGTGCACGACATCCGCGAGCGGGTCAGCGGCATCGACGGGGTCGCGCTGACCGGCGCCACCGCCGTGGGCATCGACGTTTCCGAGAAGCTCGCCGACGCCATGCCGATCTACCTGATCCTGGTCGTCGGGCTGTCGGTCCTGTTGCTGATGCTCGTGTTCCGCTCGATCCTGGTACCCATCAAGGCGGCGCTCGGCTTCCTGCTCACCGTCGGCGCCACGTTCGGTGTCACCGTGCTCGTCTTCCAGCAGGGCCACCTTGCCGACCTGGTCGGGCTGGACACCGCCGGCCCGCTGGTCAGCTTCCTGCCCATCATGCTCATCGGCATCCTGTTCGGGCTCGCCATGGACTACGAGGTGTTCCTCGTGTCGCGCATGCGGGAGGACTTCGTCCACGGCGACACCCCGCGCCAGGCCACCATCAACGGCATGGGCCACGGCGCCAGGGTCGTCACCGCCGCCGCGCTCATCATGACGTCGGTCTTCGCCGGCTTCATCTTCATGGAAGATCCGATCATCAAGTCGATGGGCTTCGCCCTGGCGATCGGGGTCGCGATCGACGCGTTCGTGGTACGCATGACGCTGGTGCCCGCCGCGATGTCGTTGCTGGGCCGCGCCGCCTGGTGGCTGCCCCGCTGGCTGGGCCGCATCCTGCCCAACGTGGACATCGAGGGCGAGGGCCTGCGCAAGCACCTCGCCCGCCGGGACTCAACCCAGGAACTTGACGACAGCGTCGATGAACTCGGGGTTGCGCACCACCGTTAGGTGGTCGCCGGCCAGCACCCGCCACCGGGCACCGGGGATCGCCGCGGCGAGCACCTCGGGCCCGGTGGCGAGGTAGTCGTCCGCGCCGGCCAGCACCAGCGTCGCGGCGCTGATCCGGTCCAGGGCGATCGGGCCGCGATGCGACGCGAGTGCTTGCGCGGCAAGGGCTTTGCGGTCCGCCCGGCCGCCTCGGCGAACGCCCGGAAAGCCATGACCTTGGGGTCCTCGATGGTCGAGGTATCGTCGGTGAGCAGGCCGTCGACGGGAGCGTGGCCCGCGACCACCCGCGTGTCCACCTCGCTGAAACCGTGCTGCAGCACCACCGGGATGCCGCCGCATCGGCGAAACCACTGGCTAAATCTGTTTGTACTCGGACAGGAACCGCCCGATGCGCCGGATCGCCTCGGCCAGGTCGTCGACGGGCTGCAGCGTCACCACGCGGAAGTGATCCGGGCGCGGCCAGTTGAAACCGGTCCCGTGCATGACAAGGATCTTTTCCTGCCGCAGCAGGTCGAGGACGAACCGCTCGTCGTCCACGATCGGGTACATCTCCGGATCCAGGCGGGGGAAGGCGTAGAGCGCGCCCCTTGGGGCCACGCAGGACACCCCGGGGATCGCGTTGAGCAACTCCACCGCCATGTTCCGCTGCTCCAGCAGGCGCCCGCCCGGCAACACCAGATCCACGATGTCCTGCCGTCCGCCCAGCGCCGCCTGGATCGCGTGCTGCGCCGGAACATTCGGGCACAGGCGCAGGTTCGCCAGCGTGTCAAGGCCGTCAAGGTACCCGCGCGCGTGCTGCTTGGGCCCCGAAACCAGCAGCCAGCCCGAGCGGAAGCCGGGGACCCGGTACACCTTGGACAGCCCGCCGAGGGTCAGGCAGAACACGTCCGGCGCGAGCGCGGCGATCGAGGTGTGGGTGGCGCCGTCGTACAGGATACGGTCGTAGATCTCGTCGGAGAGCAGCACGAGCTGGTGCTCCCGGGCCAGTTCGGCGATACCTTCGAGCACCTCGCCGGAGTAGACCGCGCCGGTCGGGTTGTTCGGGTTGATCAGCACCAGCGCCCGCGTGGCGGGCGTGATGCGCGCAGCGATGTCGCCCAGGTCCGGGTCCCAGCCGGCGGACTCGTCGCACAGGTAGTGCACAGGCCGCCCGCCGGCGAGCGTGGTCGCCGCCGTCCACAGCGGATAGTCCGGCGACGGGATCAGGACCTCGTCGCCCGGGTTCAGCAGCGCCTGCAGGATCATCACGATCAGCTCGGAGACGCCGTTGCCGAGGTACACGTCCTCGGCGTTCACGCCCGCCACACCACGCTGCTCGTAGTAGCCCGCGACGGCCTGCCTGGCGGAGAGCAGCCCCTTGGCGTCGCCGTACCCGTGCGCCTCCGGAAGGTTGCCGATCATGTCCCGCAGCAGCGCCTCGGGCGCCTCGAAGCCGAACGGGGCCGGGTTGCCGATGTGCAGCTTGAGGACGGTGTGGCCCTCCTGCTCGAGCTGTTGCGCCTGGCGCAGCACCGGGCCGCGGATGTCGTAGTGGATGCCGGCGAGCCTCGCGGACTGGTCAAGCTGCATGTACTTGGTTATATCAGAGCCCGGTCAGCAGGGGGTCGCGGTGACCGCAACGCCCAGTGGGTGGACGCCGGGCAATCGTTGCCGCCCATGGATCGCTCCGGCGGCTCGCCGACTGCCACGTCTATTGCGCGGCAGCCGGCAGCAACTCTTTGTCTTTACGGGCTGGTGCAGGTGATCGGCGGGGCGGGCGTAGGACCGCTGCCGATGAAACCGAAGGTGGTTGTGGCGTTGGCGGCCAGTGAGCCGTTCCAGTCGACGTTGCGGACCGTGGCCGTCCCACCCGAAATGGTCAGCGTGCCGCCCCAGATCTGGCCGATTGTCGCGCCACCGCCCATGGTCCAGCGGACGGTCCAGCCATTGATCGGGGAGGCTGCGGCCCGGACGGTCATCTCACCCTGGTAGCCGCCCTGCCAGGAGTTGACGGTGCGGTAGGTGGCCGAGCACGCGCCGGTGACCGGCGAGGACGACGGCGAGGGCGACGGCCGGGTCGGGGACGCCGAAGGGCTGGAGGTTGGCGGGGTGGTGTCGATCAGCGGGCAGCTGTTGAGGTACTGCGAGATGCCGGAGCTGTCCGCCAGCGGGCAAAGGAACTGCTGGTAGCGGGCGTCCTGGTCGAGGAATATCTTCAGCCACGGGATCCACGTGCGTGCGAGCGCGGTGGTCGGCTGTCCGATCTGGTTGTGGCCGGCGCCGGCAAGCTCGACGTAGGCCTTCTCGGTGCCAGCCGGAATGTTGTTGTAGGTACTGCGGTTCTGGCTCACCAGGCTGTCGTTCTGCATGGCGGTGATCAGTGTCGGCACCCGCAGGCTGGACGCGCTGCCCTGGAAGAACGGTGCGTTCGGGATCGCGGCCCAAAGGGAGGGCCGCCGCAGGGCCGCTTCGAGTGCGCCGCCACCGCCCAAGGAGTGCCCGGCCACCGCCAGGCGGTTGACGTCGACGCGGCCGCGGACCGAGCTGGTCTGGGTCAGGTGGTCCAGCGCGGCGAGCAGTTGGGTGGCACGGCTCGACGGTGAGTCGTTGAGGGCAAGGGTGTCGATCCCGAACACGACGAAACCCTGCGAGGCGAGCCGGGGGCCGAGCCAGGCGATACCGGGCCAGGTGCCGTTCAAGCCGGGAGAGATGGCGATCGCGCCGAAGGTGCCCTGGCTGGTGTCGGTCGGGTGGTAGATCACCCCGCCGCCGAAGTTGCTCTGGCGCGGCACAGGCATCGATGCTGTGGCGAACGGTCCGGTCGTGGCGGAGATGCTGGCGAGTGTCGGGTTTGGCCCCCGCTCGTAGGGGCTGGCGGCAAACGCGGATTGCGTTACCGCTGTGGCAGCGGTCAGGCCGAGGACTATGACGATCCCGGCGACGATCCTTGGCTTCAGAGCCGAGAAGGCGTGGTTCGGCATCTGGGTTCCTCCTTGCATGGGTCGGTGGCTCCGAGAGACATGACGAGTCGACCCGCCCGGTGTGGCTGGAAGATTTTGTGAAACGTTACATTGGCAATAGGTGCAAGTCAATATCGATGTATTTAAAGATCATGAATAAGGATCCGTGAAACGTTACATGCAGAATCACGGCCACCAGCCTGATGAATATGCCGCAATGCCGTGAGTGCCTGTATGACTTCGAGGAAGACACGGTCCGCCTCCCGGAGCGTTGCGCCGCGTTCAGCACCGACATGAGCGGGCTGCTCCAAGCGATCCCGTGGTACGTCGCGCGCATCCACAAGGTGCTGCAGGAAACCGGCGCACAGCTGGAGGCGTTCGACTGGGACCTGGCGGCAAGCGACGGAAACTACTGCCAGCGCAGCGTTGAGACGGTCACGAGGGATCTGCAGCACGCCCGCGCGGCACTTGCCGAGGTCGCTCGCTCGGTCACCGGAGAGGACCTGGCGCGCGGGCACAGGCAGTGACGGCGCACCGCGCACGTCCGGGCCTTGCTCGCGCGGGCCGGGCACGAGCTGGCCCACCACGAGCTCGACATTCGTCGGGCGGCCGAGGCCGCCCAACGGTCGTCGTCTTCATGGCACGGTCAAGCCGACCGCAGTGCCTCGGTGGGTGGGAGGTACGCGGCGCGCAGGGCGGGGTAGAGGCCACCCAGTGCGCCGACCGCGATCGCGGCGGCGAGGCCGCCGACGGCGGCTGCCGGTGGGATGAGAGGTTGCCAATTTTGTTGGTACGCAAGGGCGTAGACCACTCCTCCGCCGAGCAGGATTCCGAGGGTACCCCCGGCGGCGCCCAGGATCACCGACTCCACCAGGAACTGGGTCGCCACATGGCCGCGCGTGGCGCCCAAAGCACGGCGCAGCCCGATCTCGGTCCGGCGTTCGAGGACGGCGATCACCATGACGTTGGCGATGCCGATGCCGCCCACGAGGAGGGCGATGGCGCTCAGCCCGAGGAACAGGCCGGTGGTGGCGTCGGCGGCGGCGAGCCGGGCGTCGAGCGCGTCGGTGGGGCGGCTGACGGCGACGGCGACGGGGTTCTGCGGGTCGGTGGCGCGGGGGAGCAGGTGGCGGACGTCGAAGGTCCGCTCGGTTTCGGTGCGCACGTAGATGCGCGTGGGATGCCCGTCGTACCCGAAGTCCTTGGCGGCGGCGGGCTGCCCGATGAGCGCGGAGTTGTCGATCTCGGGCGCGAGTTCGAGCGGGCGGAGGACGCCGATGACGGTGTACCAGCGCTCGCCCAGCCACACCAGCGGAGGTCCGGCCACGCCGGCGATGCCCAGGTGCTGCGCCGCGTCGTAGCCGAGAACCGCTGCGGGGTAAAGGCTTGCCGGCCCGGACAGGAAGACGCCCGCGGCCAGCTCACCGTCCAACGTGGACAGCAGGGCCGGGTCGGCGGCGCGGACGGCGAGCCCGCCGTGTCGGCCCGCCCCGACCCGGTCATTGCGGTACACGTGCAGGCCCGGCAGCGCGGCCGTGGCGCTGGCGGCGAGCACCCCGTCGGTGCGGGCGATGGTGACCGCGGAGGTGGCGGGCAGGGGCGACTCGACCCCGCTGGCCCCGACCCCGTTGGCCACGATGAGCAGGTTGGTACCCAGGGCGTCGATCCGGGCGAGCAGCTCCGCCTGGCTGGAGCGGGTCAGGCCGAGCACCGAGACGAGTGCGGCAACGCCGATGGTGACGCCGAGGATCGACAGCGCGGCCCGGCCCCGCCTGGTGCGCAGGCCGATGGTGGCGACCGGGATGACGTCGGCCGCCCGCAGGCGCGAGTTCAAAGGGGACTCCTGTGGTCGTGGACGAGGCGGCCGTCGCGCAGCTCGATGCGCCGCGGGGCTGCTGCGGCGACGGTTCGGTCGTGGGTGATGACGACGATGGTGGTGCCGTCGCGGTTGAGATCCTGAAGCAGCGCAAGCAAAGCCGCGCCGGTGGCGGTGTCGAGGTTGCCGGTCGGCTCGTCGGCGAGGACCACGTCGGGCGCGCCGACGAGGGCGCGGGCGATGGCGACCCGCTGGCGCTCCCCGCCGGACAGTTTGGAGGCCAGATGCTTGGTGCGACCGCCGAGGCCGACGCGGTCCAGCGCGGCGGACGCCTTCACAAGGCGGGCGTGGGCGGGTACGCCGCGATAGAGCAGGCCGGTGGCGACGTTCTCCACCGCGCTCAGGTGGTCGAGCAGGACGAACTGCTGGAAGACGACACCGAGGCGGTGCGCCCGCAAGCCCGACAGCGCGCGGTCGGACAGCCGCTCGATCGGCCGGCCGGCGATGAGCACCGATCCGGACGTGGGCCGGTCCAGCCCGGCGGCGAGGTTGAGCAAGGTTGTCTTGCCGGAGCCGGACGGGCCCAGCACGGCGACCAGCTCTCCACTGTGGACGGTCAGGCTGATCCCGGCGACCGGCTCGACCGGCGGCGTGCCCGGATACACCTTGCGGACACCTCTCAGCTCAAGCACGGGCGGGTTCACGACGCGGGTACCTCGACCAGCTCGCCCTCGTCCAGATCGCCGGTGACCTCGACGGTCCCGGCCGTATTGTCGAACAGCCCGGGCCGCACCGGGACCAGCTCACCGGAGGCGAGGCGGACCTGGTAGCCGCCGCCCGGCCGGGCGAGCAGCGCCACGACCGGCACCAGCAGCACGTCGCGGCGGACCGCGGTGGTCAGCGCCATCTGCGCCGGCACGTCCTCCACTCCCGCGGGCACCTCGACCCCGACCGTGACCGTGAACGGTGCGGGCGGCGGGTCCTCAGCGCCCGCATAGGGTTCGACGCGCAGGACCGTCCCCTCGACGGCGGGCAGTCCGGTCACGGTCACCGGCACGCGGTCGCCGGGCTTGACACCCTGGCGGCGGTCGGCGGCCAGCGGCGCGGTCACCACACGGTCGGTGGAGGTGGCGGACAGGATCACCTCTCCGGTGGGGACCTCCATGCCGATAACTGTTTGGAATCGGGCGACACGAAGGGGTACCCCCGAAAAATGAAAGGAGCCCAGAGGGAGATTTCCCGTTGGCGGCAGTCCCCAAGACTGCCTGAGCTTGCGGACGGCCGCGGCGGTGGTGGAGGTGAACAGAGTGTCCACCCGGCCGGGGTCAAAGCCAAGCACGGCAAGGTTTTGCTCCAGCTGCGCGACGTCCGGCCCGTCGGCGACGCCGGGGGCGAGGTCGCGGTAGGCGGGGATCTCGCCGATCAGCAGCCGCACCGGCCGGTTCGCGACGGCGTAAAGGATGTCGCCGCGGCCGAGCACCGTTCCCGGCTTGGCGGCCGCGGTGAGGATGCCCGGCGGGCCTTGGTGCGCAACCGGATACGTGCCGCCGAAGCCGAGCACGCCGGTGACCACGATCCGTTCCGTGACCGTGCCGCGGACCACCGCCGCCGTGGCGGTGGTGACCTGCGCCGCGGGCGTGTTGACGCGCGGCTTGCCCAGTACCGCCATGCCCACGGCGACGACGGCCGCGGCAAGGATCGCCGTCATCGTCGTGAGGCGCAACGGCTTCCAGCGGCGCATCAGCCCATCGCCATTCCGGGTACGGCCAGCGGCTCGCACGCTTTCATGGCGTCGAGGAAGACGCGGTCCATCGGGCGATCGCCCTTGCCCAGCCCGTCGGGCCAGCTGTCGGGAAGCTTGAACCGGCCGGTGTTGTCGGCGTCGGGAAAGTCGGGCAACCCGTGCTCGCGCATGCACTTCGCGTACTCGCGAAGCTTGGCCTGATCCTCGGCGGACAGCGGCGGCCGCGCTTGTTCCGGCGCCTGAGCGAGCGCCTCCATCCGCTCCATGATCTGTTTGCACGGGCCCTGGACCGCCTCGGCCACCTTGGGATTGGTGGCGGGATCCCACTCCGGCCCGGCCTGCGGATGGCCTTCGTCGTTGAAGGTGGGGTCGGGCAGTTCGGGTACCCCGTTGCGGCGTATGCATTCGGTCATCTCGGCGGTGACCGCGCGGATCTCGGCGTCGCGTTCGGCGGAAGGTTGTTCTTCTGAGCCGCAGGCGGCGAGCAGGAGTGTGGCGATGAGGCTCAGCCGAAGGATCGTCATGGTGGCCAGGGTCGCGCGCGGCGGTGCGCCGGGTCGTCACGGCGGGCTGTGGTCTTCTTGTGGTACCTGGCTGTGATGTGGGCCGGCGGCTGCGCTCCTACCATGGGGTTCGTGTTCAGATGGGACTACGCTCTCGACTGGCCCGTGGCGGTGGTGCTGACGGCCGCGTCGCTCGGTGCACCGACCACATTGGACGGTGCCGACGTCTGGCGCTGGCCCGAGAGCAGGCCCCGCCCGGAGCTGCCGCTTGGCGTGGACAAGGACGACTGGGCCGCGGCCGCGGCAAGCCTCGGCTACGAGCAAGTGTCCATGCGGCCGGCGGTGGTGCTGTGGTGGGTCTTCACCGCCGCGCTCGCCGCCGCGCTGCTGATGCAGCGGCGCTGGCCGGTGGCGGCGCTCATCGCGGCGACCGCCGGAGCCGCCGGCCACCAACTATGGCTGTACCCGCCGGACGGTTACTTCTACCTGAGCGCCGGCTGGCCGGCGACCTCGTGGGAGCCGATCGACCTCGCGGTCCTCATCACGCTGCTGACGCTGGCAAGCCGGGTCGCCACCCGGTGGGCGGCGGCGCTGGCCTGCGGCGGGGTCCTGGCCGCCGCGTATGCGGTGGAGCTTTTGGACGCAGCGCTGCACCCGGCCTGGGCGGCGGCGAGCAAACCGGCGGTGATCGGGACGGCGGAGGCGGTGGTCATCATCGTCGTATTTGCGTTGAGCGACAGCATCCGCAGCCACCGCGCCCGGCAGAAAGCGCTCGACGACGCGGCAGCGGCGGTCGAGCGCGAACAGCAGCGCGCCGCGCTGGCCGCCGCGAGCGAGCGCGCCCGGATCACCCGGGAGCTGCACGACGTGGTGGCGCACAGCCTCGCGGTCATGGTGGCGCAGGCGCAGGCGGCGGTCGCGGCGCAGCACACGCAGCCGGAGCGGACCGGCAAAGCCATCACAGAGGTCGTCAACGTGGGCCGGGCGGCCCTGGCGGAGATGCGCCGGATGGTCGGCGCGGTCCGCTCCTCCCCGACCTCCCCGCCCGAAGAGGAGGATCTGACGCCGCAGCCGGGTATCGAGGCGTTGCCGGCGCTGTTCGAGCGGGTGCGCGCGGCCGGGGTGGAGGTCGATGTCGATGTCGATGTCGATGTGAGCGGGGAAGGGGAGCCGGTCGAGCTTCCGGCCAGCGTGCAGATGGCGGCGTACCGCATCGTGCAGGAGGCGCTCACCAACACCATCAAGCACGCGGGCAGAAGGGCTCGCGCCACGGTCCGGCTCGCGTACCGGGAGGGCCACCTCGACATCGCGGTGCGGGATTACGGCGGCGGGGCCGGGCCACCGGCTGAGGACTCGGGCAACGGGTTGCGCGGGATCGAGGAACGGGTCAGCCTGCTCGGCGGCGAGGTGACGGCCGGGCCAATGGGCGATCATGGCTTTGAAGTGAAGGTGCGGCTGCCGATCGAACCGGTACCGGCCGCATGATCCGCCTCGTGCTCGTCGACGACCAGGAGCTGATGCGCACCGCGTTCCGGGTCATCTTCGACCAGGCGGGCGGCGTCGAGGTCGCCGGCGAGGCGGCCGACGGCGCCGCCGCGATCGAAGTGGTGCAACGGGAAAAGCCGGACGTGGTGCTGATGGACATCCGCATGCCCGGCATGGACGGCATCGAGGCGACCCGGCGAATCTGCGCTTCAAGCATCGCGAAAGTGCTCATCCTCACCGTCTTCGACCTCGACGAGTACGTGTATGCCGCGCTGCGGGCCGGGGCCAGCGGCTTCCTGCTCAAGGACGCCTTGGCCGCCGACCTCGTCGCGGCGGTGCGCACGGTCGCCGCCGGGGAGGCAGTGACCGCGCCGAGCGTGACCCGCCGCCTCATCGCCCACTTCGTGCACGCCGACGCGATTGCCGGGCAAAGGCCCGCCGAGGCGACTGCCGGGCAAAGGCCTGCCGAGACGATTGCCGGGCAAAGGCCCTCCGAGGCGACTGCCGGGCAAACGCCCGAACGCGCGGCCCTGAAAGGGCGTATGCCTGGTAAAAGCCCGGCCCTGCAACCCGATGGGCGGCTTGAAGTGCTGACCGCGCGGGAGCTGGAGGTCCTGACGCTTATCGCCCAAGGCCGGTCCAACCCCGAGATCGCCGAGCAGCTGCACCTGTCGGCGAACACGGTCAGCACCCACATCGGGCGGATACTCGCCAAACTCCAGCTGCGAGACCGGGTCCAGGCGGTCATTCTGGGATACGAGTGCGGCCTGGTGCCCTGACAATGGGTCAGAGCACCAGGCCGCGGGCGGTGACGATTGGGCAGATGCCCCAATTAACCCGGGCGGTCGCCTTCCAGGATCGCCACGGCCAGCGCGGTCCGCGACGAGACGCCCAGCTTGCGCATAGCCGACTGCACGTGCGCGGTCACGGTCTTGGCCGAGAGCACCAGCTCGGCGGCGATCTGCGGGTTGGTCCGGCCGGCGCAGACCAGCCGCGCCACCTCCCACTCCCGCGGAGACAACTGATCGCCGTAGCTGGGCCGCCCACCCCGCCGAGGACGGCCGGCCGCGGTCTCCCTATCGCGTGCCGCGGCGAGCACCCGGTTGGCGTCAACGCGGGCGCCCAGCCCGGCAAGGCCGCGTACCACCGCCGCCGCCTCCGCCATTGCCGCCTCCCGGTGCCCGGCGGCGGCCAGGCAGGCAGCGGCGCGTTCCCGGGCGAGCAGAGCATCGTGAGGTCTCGGCATCGCCTGCCAGCGGGCCGCTGCGGTGAGGAAAAGCGCCGCGGCCCGGTCGTGGCGCCCCTGGCCCTGCGCCAGCCGAGCCCGGCACCAGGTCAGCGCCGCCTTTGCCGCGGGAACGGGCCGGCCGCTCAGCCCGGCGCCGAAGGCGCGCACCAGCTCCGCTGCCTCGCCTGTCCGCCCGGCCGCGACCAGAGCATCCACCTTGGACGGTACGATGTCGATCCCCCAGATCCACACCCCCTTGGCCGCGATGACCGCCACCGGCTCGGCGCAGAAGGCAAGGGCCCCATCGGGATCGCCGGCCGCCAGCCGGTCGGCGGAGAGCCCGGTGACCGCCCGCAGGTACTCGTCGACCAGGTTTACCGGACGGGTCTGCTCGGCGAGCGCGGCCCACTCCGCTACCAGCTCGCCGCGATCCATCCCGCCGGCCGCCTCCGCCAGCGCCGCCCGCACCGTCCGCATCTCCATGCGGGGAAGCTCGCTTTCCACCCGGTCGGCGCCGCCGAGCCGCTCCGCCAGCGCGGACCACGCGCCGGTGGCGAAGTCGAGCCTGGCCCGCTTGGCGAGCACCCAGTCCCGAACATCATCCAGCTCGTAGCGCACCTGCAGGCGGTGCGCGGTCTCCAGCCAGCGCACCGCGTCCGAGTGGCGGCCCCACACGATCGCACGGTCGGTCAGGTTGACCGCGCCACGCACCGCGTGCTCGCGTGCACGGGCCCCGGACGGTTCGGCCGGGATCCGCTCTGCCACCCGCCAGCCCTCCGGCTCACCGAGCATCAGCAGCCTGGCCGCGCGGTCCATGGTCAGGTTGAGCTGGTCCGCCTCCGAAGCCACATTCACCCGCTCAGCGCTGCGCAACCAGCGCAGGTGCTCGTGCAGGCTGGTTTCCCGCGCGAAGTGCGGCTCGCCGAGACAGATCATCGCCCGCCCGGCCATGAAGGAGCCGGCGGGGAGTTCCTTGACAGCCGCCTCGAACTCCTCGCGGTACTCGGGCTCGCGGGCAAGCAACAGTGCCCGGCCAAGATGGAACCGGGCCAGGCCGCGCGAGCCCGGCGGCACGCTTGCGGCGTCGAGCACCGCCCGCATCGCGTCGACGAGCACGCGGAGCCGCCGGGGCCCAGCGAACACTGCGTACGGCACCTTGTCCACAATGGACAGGACGGTGGCCGGTGGCGGCTCGGCGTGCTCCAGCAGGTCGAACAGCAGGGTCGCGGCGGCCGACTCGTCGCCGGAGGCGATGGCGCGGTCGGCGGCCATCATCGCGTACCGGATCCAGCCCGGCGAGTCGCCCGCCTCCCGGTAATGCCGGGCCAGCCGCCCGACCGGGGACGGGGACCGCCTCTCCAGCACCGCCGCAGCGGCGGCGTGCAGCGTCCGCCGGTACGGCTCGGGGATCGCGTGGTACACCGCCTGCGCCGCGAGCAGATGCCGGAAGCCATACCGCCCCTTGGCATCCACCTGCAACAGTCCGATATGGATCGTCTCTGCCAGGTCCGCCGCCTCCGGCGTCGCGACGGCGGCGGCCACCACGGCCAGCTCCGCCGGGTCCGTCGCGTCGCCGAGCACCGCCGCGGCGCGCAGCAGCGCCAGCGCCTCCGGCTCGAGCCGGCCGGCCCGTTCCAGCACCGAATCCCGGATGGTCGCGGGAACCTCGATGCGGTCGAGCCTGCGGCGCATCCACGCCGCATCGCGTTGCGTGACATCGGCGCGGGCATGCATGAGCCGTACCGACTCCTCGATCGCCAGCGGTATCCCGGCCGTGTTGCGGTGCATGAAGCCGGCGAACTCGGCGGTGGGCCGGCCGCCCGGCAGCATCGACTCGACCAGCGCCGCGGTCCCGGACAGGTCCAGCGGCTCCAGCACGATCCGGCCGCGGCCGCCGGCCCGGGAGGACAGGCGCGTCAGCAACGACCCCTCGGGCACATCATCGGGACGCACGGTCAGCAGCAGATCCGGGGCGGACTCCGGCCGGGAGGTCAGGTACAGCAGGAACTCCAGCGTCGCCTCGTCGGCCCAGTGCGCGTCCTCAACCACCAGCAAGGGCGAGCCCAGACGTTCGAGCACCTCGGCCAGCGCGCGGAACAGCCGGTGCCGCGCGGCCCGCGCATCGTCGAGCGGCTCCGGGGTCGGCGGCAACTCGTCCGTCCACTCCGGCAGCAGTGCCCGCAACGCGCCGGCGACAGGGCTCAACCCGAGGGAGCCAACGCCCACCACGGCGGTATGGAGCGCGTCAACCACCGGGCCGAGGGTGTGCGGTTCGCGAAACGGCGGGCACGAGGCGACCAGGGCAGGACCGGACCGCCTGGCAAGGAACTCCCGCACCAGCCGCGACTTGCCGATGCCCGCCTCGCCCTCGACCAGCACCACCGCGGGAGGCGCGGACAGGACAAGCTCCAACTCGGCGAGTTCGGCCTCGCGCCCCACCAGCGCCGGCGAACCCAGGAAGCTTGCCATCACGGCAGCTTAGTACCGCCCCGTACGCAGGGACCAGGCGAAGTGCACGCCCGGTCCCTGCGTGGACGCCGGATCGATCAATCCAGCCGTGACTTGATGGCGGCGGCGAGCACGGCCATCTGCTGCTCGACGGTGAACAGTCCGGCGTTGCGCCACGCGGCCAGAGTCCGGGCCACGGCCTGGACGAGCTGGCCTTGGGTGCTGAACGGCGCCCTGTCCCAGACGCGATCCAGGAAGGTGAAACCGTCAGCGTCCGCAACGTTCGGGACGCCGCTGTCGACCGCGCCGAAGACCACCTGCGGTTCGTGCCGGTGGAAGTAGGCGTGGTAGGCCTCGGTGTCGCCGATGTAGAACGGCCGCACCTCGTTGCCGTGGGTGGAGAACGCCATCGGGTCGGCGGGGTTCTGGACGATCGCCCGGTTGAGGTCGCCGGTCAGGTCGAGCTCCTTGTAGAACGAGAAGTCGAGGTACTCGGAGCCCTCGTTGCGGGCCACCAGCGGCACCGGGCCGAAGGCGATGCTCTGCATGGACGGGTCGTCGAGGGCGCGCTCGGCGCGCAGGCTGAACGGCATCGAGATGGTGATGGTGTCGCCGTCGGCCCAGTCGCGGGCGATGGTGAGGTAGCTGCCGGCCGCCGCGTTGTGGCGGTAGACGGTCCCGTTGAGCCGGACCACGAAGCCCGTCCGCACCCAGTACGGCACGCGCAGCTTGACGTCGAGCCGGCCGCTGCCGCGGATCGTCAAAGTGGTTGCCCCGGAAGGATCGGTGGGGTACGCCGTCGCCTGCTCGACGGTGAAACCCTTCTCCGCCCAGTGCAGCGTCGACGGCAGGTAAAGGTTGACGTAGAGTGCCGAGCCGTCGGCGGACCGGAAATAGATCGAGTCCTGGAACTTGGTGTGGCTCTCCAGACCTGTTCCGCCGCAACAGGTCCCCGTGTTGCCGTAGGAGCGCCGGGCGCCCGGCCGCATCGGGACGAAGTAGGTGAGCAGCGGGTTGGTGGTGCTGTCGAGGTTGCGCCGCGAGGCGAGGATCTGGCCGTAGAGGGCGCGCTCGTAGTATTGCATGTACTTCGGGTCGGGGTTGTGGAAGAACAGCTGCCTGCTCAGCTTGAGCATGTTGTAGCACGGGCAGGTCTCCGCGTTGGCCTCACCGATGCCGGCGATGATTTCGTCGCGGCCGCCGAAGATCTCGCCGGAGCCGGCCATGCCGCCGTCGGTGTACGTGCGGTGGGGGACAACCATCTCCCAGAAGTTGGCGGCGGCCGTGAAGAAGTCACGCTCCCCGGTCTGCTCGAAAAGTTCAAGGTAGCCAAGGAACTGCGGGATATGCTGGTTGGCGTGCAGGCCGTCGAGGATATCCTCGTTGCGGACCGCGGCGTCGAACAGGTACGTGTTAATGAAGGCACGGGCGGTCGCGATGTGGTCCTCGTTGCCGGTGATCGCGTGGAGCTGGGAGAGGACAGCGGCCATGGCGTTGTACTCCCCGGCGATGTAGATGCGCCACATCCGGTCGAGCTGCGCGCGCGGCAGATGGGCAAGGCGGCTGTGCGCCCACTCCGCCATCCCCAGTGCGATGTCGAGCGCCTGCTGGTTGCCGGCGAGCTGGTAGGCGTCGAGCAGGCCACGCATGATCATGTGGCAGGTGTACCAGGGGGCCCAGATGCTCGGGTACGTGGTGAACTGCTCCAGCAGGATAAACTGCGTTTCCGGGTACGCGGCGAGGAAACCGCGGTGGCTCGGGCCCGGACTGCCGCCGGGGCCGCGGACGACACTGGCGTGGCGGCCATTGCCGGACGAGTCGTTGGCGACATCGCCGTCGGCTTCGTCGAACGTGTAGGAGACGACATTGCCCGCGGCGGTCGCGCCGCCCGCGAGGGCCTGAATCTCGGTGGGGTTCAATGCATGATCGTAGATGGCGAAGTCGTCGATCGACGCGCGCAGGAGCGGGTCGCCAAACTGCGACCTGCCCAGCCAGTTGTTGCCGGTCTGGCCGAGATCGGCCGGGGTCAGGGTCATCGCGGTGTTGGAGGCGACCGGGGCGCCGTTGACATAGAGGGTTCCGGTGCCGGCGGACAGGGTGACGGCCAGATGCGTCCACTGGTTCGTGGGCAGCGGGGCCGTGCCATTGATGCGTTGCTCGGCGCCGCTGCCGGAAGTGGTGATGGCAAAGCGGGGAGCGCCGTTGGCGTTGACTGTCAGGAACATGTAGCGGGCTGTCCCGGTACCCAAATCAAAAATCCGCGACCAGGTGGTGGTTGCCGCGGGATTGACCCAAACTGAGATTGTTGTGGCGGTCAATGTGCTGACGACTCCGGCCGGCAGTGCAATGTGTTGTCCCGCGCCGATCAGGTTGACGGCCCGGCCGAAGCGGCCTGGGACGCGGGCGACCGGCGGCGCGGGCGGAGCGGGCTCGCCGACCCGGGCGTCCAAAGCGTCCTGGCACTCGCCCAGCGCCGTGATCATGTAGTCGAGCTTCTCCTTGAAGCCGGCCTCGCCCGAGCCGGCGTAGGCCAGGGACAGGCAGCTGAGGAAGTGTCCGGCGAAATGCCCGCGAAGGTTGCCGTCGGCGGTCTCCCAACCGCCCGGCGGCTGCGCGCCCCGGGTGTCCAAACCGGCGTTGGCGCGGAAGACGGCAAGCATGCGGTCAGCCGGATACGCCCTGGCATAGTTGAGAATGCGGTCGCGGTTCGTGGCGAAAAGGCTCGGGCCCAGTGTCACTTGGTGATTGCCGAACGGCCTGACCACCCAGCTGTCCGGGATGTTCTGCGGCACAACAGGCGCGGCTCCGGCTGCTCCCGCTCCGGCTCCGGCTGTGCCCGCTCCGGCTGCCCCGGCGGGCTGGGCGAGTGGTGGCAGTGACAGCATCGGAGACGTGGCCGCGGCCAGCGCGCCGCCAATGCGCAACGCGTCCCGCCGTGAGATCTCGTTCATGTTCTCGACCTCCCCAAGTGTTCGAAATATCGAACTGTGTTCGGCGCCCGGCCTATTGCCGACCCTAGGAGGGGCACAAGACATCTGTCAATCTCGGTGAGTGTCGTTCGGGGAGAATCGCCTGCGCTGCAAGGCTTTCGCTGTTGCCGGGGTGTGGTGCGGCAGGGTTTGCGGCGAAGAGTCGTCATGGGTCGGCAGCCACTTCCACCAGATCCTTGTGGCGGCGGCATTGGTCCAAGCCCTGATCGGCCATGTCACCGCCGCAAGGATCAGCGCGTAGCGCGCGGTGTCCGGTAACTGGCCTGCTGTGCGGCGCTGCGGGGCGGGGCGACACTGCGGGGCCGGGCGGGCGGCGCGACGCTGCGCGGCGGGGTGGCGCGGCGGGGGGCGCAGCGCTGAGCCGGGTCTCGTTGCGGCTTTGGGTGGAGAGCAAGGCGTGGCGATCGCTGTCGTCTCTGGTGTAGATCACAAGCGCCTGACCGGCCCCTCACTACGCGCACGACGACAAGGATCTCCCACTGGACGGCCCCGATTACGCGCACGACGACAAGGATCTCCCACCGGACCCGCCACCCATTGCGCCAACGGGTGCAGAGCAAGGCAACCCCAGCCCGGCCCGAGTCAGAGCAAGCGGTGATTGCCGCAGGCTGCGCTGTTGACCTTGTCAATGGGTGATGGGCGGTCGCCGAACCGCCTGCCTTGAGCCCTGGCGGCTGCGCTTGGCGGGGCCGGGGTCGGCGAGCCACCATGGCAGGCATGTACCTGGTCGTAGCGGCCTGCTTCGTCATCGCGGGCGCGGTCGAGTGGCGAGCGCGCCCGCGCGGGCGGATCGGGCCACTGCTGGTGATTGTCGGTCTGTTGTGGACGGTCGCCAAGGTGCCGTGGCCGCTTCCGTGGCCGGTGACGTGGCCGCTTCCGTGGCCGGTGATGTGGCCGGTAACGTGGCCGGTGCCGCCGCCGGCAGCGGTTGGCGGGGCGTGGGCGGCGGTGCTGGCGCATCTGCTGCTCGCCTTCCCGTCGGGGCGGCTCGGCTCCCTCGGGCCGAGGCTGATCGTGGGGATCGCTTACGGGGCGGTCGGTTTGGTGGCACTGCGGCCCGGCGCCGGTTCGGCGATAGCCGGGGTTGTCGTGGTGGGGACCGCCGTCGCCGGGATGCAGGTTTTTCGTTGGTACCGGAGCAGTCCGGCCCGCCGCCGGACGGTCAACCCGGTGCTCGGCGCGGCGATTGTAGCGGTGACTATGTTCGTCGCGGTGAAGCCGGCCGCGATCGCGAACGTCGACGTGTCCGGGCTGATGCCGGTGATGCAGGGCGCGCTTGCCGCCGTCCCGCTGGGGTTTCTGGTCCGGCGGGTACGGCTCGGGCTCGATCGCGGCGGGGTCGCCGGGTTGCTGGTGCGGCTCAACGACTCCGAGCTGCTGCGGCTCGGCGTTGGTGAGGTGCCGCAGCGGCTCGGTGTCGGTGAGGTGCCGCAGCGGCTCGGCGTTGGTGAGGTGCCGCCGCGGGTCGGAATCGTTGAGCCCCAGCCGCGTCCGGGCGGGGAGTTGGAGGCCGCCCTGGCGAAGACGTTGCACGATCCGGGTCTGCGGGTCGGCTTCTGGGCGGCGGACAAAGGGACCTACGTGGACGCGAGCGGCCAGGCACTGCCGCCGCCCCGCGAGCCGGATCAGGTAGCGACCCGCGTCGACCGCCACGGGCGGCCGCTGGCGATGCTGCTGCACGACCGCGCGCTGCTTGAGGACCGGGACCTGATCGAGGGGGCGTGCGCGGCGATGGCGCTCACCCTCGAACTGGCAGGTTCCCGCGACCGTATCCTGCGCGCGACCGAGGCCGAGCGTCGCCGGATCGAACGCGACCTGCACGACGGCGTGCAGCAGCGACTCCTGTCGATCCCGATGACGCTGAGCCTTGCCGAGTCGAAACTGGCCGCCCAGCCGGAGCGAGCCGAATCCCTTATCCGCGAGGCGAAAAGCGTCACGCTGGCGGTGCTCGGCGAGTTGCGGGCGCTGTCGCAGGGCATCCATCCACCGCTGCTGACCGAGCGTGGGCTGTATGGAGCACTTTCCGAACTGGCGCAGCTGTCACCGGTACCCGTTGAAATAAAAATCGAGGCAGAGCAAGACATTGCGGCACAGGTGGAGTCGGCGGTCTACTTCGTTGTGGCCGAAGCGCTTGCCAACGTTGCCAAGCATGCCGCGGCGGCGCGGGCGCGGGTGAGGGTGGGTCGCTCCGGGGAGCGGATATGGGTTGAGGTGTGTGACGATGGCAGGGGCGGTGCGGTGCCGTCGGAGGGTTCGGGGCTGCACGGGTTGGCCGAGCGGGTGGCGGCGCTGGGCGGCACGCTGCGAATCGACAGCCCGTCCGGCGGCGGCACCCTGATCCGGGCGGAGGTGCCATGCGGGTAATCGTGGCCGAGGACAACACACTGCTGCGCGAAGGGCTCGCCAGGATACTGACCGAGACCGGGTTCGATGTAGTGTCCACGGTGGAGGATGCGGAGGCGTTGCTGCGCGAGGTCGACCGGCTCCGGCCCGATGTCGCGGTGGTCGACATCCGCCTGCCGCCGACCCGCACCGACGAGGGATTGCGCGCGGCGCGGCGGATCCGGCAGTCCTATCCGGACACCGGTGTGCTGGTGCTGTCACAGTATGTGCGGGTCAGCTACACCGCCGAGCTCCTGGAGGGCGGGGCGCGGGGCGTCGGTTACCTGTTGAAGGACCGGGTGTCGGACCTGACCGACTTCGCCGCGGCGGTGCGCCAGGTCGGCGGCGGCGGTTCGGCCTTCGACCCGATCGTGATCGACCTGCTGGTGGGACGGCACGACCGCCCCGACGACCCGCTGCGCACGCTCAGCGAGCGGGAGCGGGCGGTGCTGGCGTTGATGGCCGAGGGCCGCACCAACCAGGCAATCGCCCACCTGCTCGGCATTGCGGAGCGGACCGTCGAGAAGCACTGCACCGCCATCTTCACCAAGCTGGGCCTGCCCGCCAGCCCCGACGACCATCGCCGGGTGCTCGCGGTCCTGCGCTACCTCAACGGATAGCACCGGTTAGCACCGGTTAGCACGGTTAGCACGGTGGTTGATGCGTGCTAGCCCGGTTGGCACTTTGGCCGCGCGGGCGCAGATTCGTGGGTATGGGTATGTTTCGCAACGATCCGGTGACCGCCATCGCGCGCACCGGCGCAGCCGCCATCGTCCTGGTCATGGTGTACTACTTCGCCACCTCGGACGCGATCCGGGCGGACAACCCGTTCCTCGTCCCCGATGCGGTCCTGACCGTGCTGCTGGCGGTCACCTCGCTGCTGCCCCGGCCGATTGCCTTGCCGGGCATGGCTTTCGGCTTCGCGTGGTCGGCCGCCGTTTTCACCGTTTCGCTTTTTACCTATGTGGTACGAGGAGAGCTTCCCGCAACCCACATAGTTCTGATCACTTGCTGTCTGGCGCTGGCAATCCTGTTGCTGCGCAGGCTGTCCCGGCCGCCACGAGTTCGCCGACCGTGACGAAGGCGTACCCTCGCCGCTTGAGCCGCCGGATCATGTCGGCCAGCCCGCGTATCGCCACCAGCCTGTCCTCCGCGCCCGTGTCGTGGGCGAGCACGATCGAGCCCGGTGACGTTGTGTTGACGATGTAGTCCACGAGACCTTGCGGTTCGTCGCGGTAGTCCGACTCGAGCATCTGCAGGTTCCACAGGACGGTGGTGTAGCCCATGTCGGCGGCGGCAAGCAGTGAGCTGCCCGCGAGATGGCCAAACGGTGGCCGGAACAGAGTGGGTTCCCGGCCGGTGACCCGGGCGATGGTGACGTGCGCCCGTCGCAGAGCGTCATGGGCGGCGGCATAGTCCATCGTGGCCAGGTCGAGATGCTGCCAGGTGTGGTTGGCGAACTCGTGCTGATGCCGTCCGGCCAGCATCCCGCCGTGCGCCTGGACGTTGCGGCCAACCAGAAAGAACGTCGCCCGGACGGCCTGCTCCTCCAGGATCGTGAGAACCTCGGGTGTCCACCGCGGCATCGGGCCGTCGTCGAAGGTTAACGCAACCAGCCTCTCGCCGGTGTCGACACTCCAGATTACGGGCGTGCGCGGATGTCTGGGCGGCGTCCGGCGGTCGGAGTGGGTCGCGCTGGCGAAATTTCCATAAAGCTGCAATGGGTACCGGTCGCGAATGAGCGCGATTCCCAATGCCTGCCTGATCACGTCTCGTCGATTGGCCGCCACCGCGTTCCCTCGGTCCTGTTGACGAGGGCGTGCCAGCCGAGCAGGCCCAGCGGATAGATGAAATAGCCGAAGCGGCTTGACGGCGCGAGCGTGAAGACAATCGTGTAAAGCACGGCGAGATGGATGACGGCCGCGGTCATGGTGGCGGGCGGACGGGTCGCCAGCCGGACGCAAGCCGCGATCAGGATCAGCGCGAGCAGGCCGATCACCGCCCAGCGGGCGGCCGCGCCGGTGTGGGCAAGAAGGTTGCCGGGCAACGGGCTGTCGGCTGTCGTCTGGTCGTGCGTCAGGCGCATCGGAAACAAAACGGTGTCGCGCAACATGTCCGATGGGTTGGTCAGCGCGGCGGGTACCGTCGCCGCCATCGCGGCGACCGTGGTGGCGACGGTTACGGTGGCGAAGCGGACGGCGGCGCCGTTTTTGTCGCGGGCGGCGGCGCCGTTTTTGTCGCGGGCGGCGAGAAAGGCTAGGAGCACCGGGACCGCAAGCCAGGCGGTCGCCTTCATCGCACACGCGAGGCCCAGCGCCACGGCCGCCAGTTCCGGCCTTGCTGACCTGGATATCAAGGCCAGGGACAGGACGAGCAGACCCAGCACCGGAAGGTCGGTACCTCCCAAGGCAAGCGGCATGGCGAGCAGCGGGGTGGCGAACGCCAGCGCGGTGTACTCAACCGCGGTGCCGGTGGTTGTTGTCATGCGGCGGAAGGCAAAGAAGATCAGGATGGCACCGCTGACGCCGAACCACAATCGCGGGTTGCCCGCCCAGCCGGTCAGCCCGAAAGCGTGGGGCAACCCGAACACCGCCAAGGCGGGACCGTACGGGTTGTAGGACTCCGGACCGGCCAGCTGCGATGCCTGCTGGTACGGCGTTCCGTGGTGCAGCAGCAGGGTTCCCGCGCGGACGACGACGTTCAGGGCGCCCGCCCCGACCCGGGACATGTCCTGGCCGCCGGTCACCTGCCAGATCAGCGGCGCGGCAACGGCACCGGCCAGCGCCGCGACGAGCGCCGCGCGGCGGCCGTGACCAGAATGCCACAGTGCCGCGCTGTCGCCGTGAGCCCGCCACAGCGCCGCGCGGCGGCCGTGACCAGAATGCAACAGTGCCGCGCTGTCGCCGTGAGAATGCCACAGCGCCGCGAGCAGGCCCGCGACGAGGTAGCCACCCGCTGCCCAGATGCCCCACCATCGCTGCAAGGGGTAGGCGCTCACCAACGCCACGACGATCGCGAAGGCCGCGCAAAGCCAGTATCCGGTCTTGGTCACGGCGCCACGCTCCCGTTCGGGAGGTGCTGGCCACGATGGCCCAAGAGCGACACTTGCCGTCCACCCAGCGCGACAAACTGTGGTCTACCTAGCACTACCGACAGCGGGCGAAAGCGGCAGTATCGTCGGCTTATGCCCGCACGCACCGCCTGGGAGGCGATCTCGCTGCGGCCACTGCGTTTCCTTGTGTCGCCGTGGCCGTGGCGCTCCCTGGACTACCTGTCGTCGAGCGCGGTATCGACCGTGGCACTGCTTGCCATGATCCGGCTCAACGTGCCGATGCTCGCGGCGCTGGCATTGCCGATGACACTGGTCATGGCCCGTCGCGCCGCGCGCTACGAGCGGTGGAAACTGCGCCTGGTCGACGACGACGTGAAGCCGGTCGGCGAGGTACGGCCGGCGGTCGAGTTCGGCTACGGCGTTGTCTGCATCCTCGTGCTCTGGCTCATCGACATGGCGGTCGTCGTCGGTGCGTTCGCCGGACCGGTTGCCCTGACGGTCTACACGTACCAGCATCCTCCCGGGTCGTGGAGGAACGATCCCAATTGGCTCCGGCTGGTTCTAGCCGTGCTTCTGTTGGCAGTGGCGGCTTACATGGTCTGCCTCTGGGCGGGCGCGCGGGCCGCGCTGACCCGGGTGATCCTGATGCCCCGCGACTCCGGTCCCGACACGCGGCTGATCGAGGTGACCCGCTCCCGCGCCCGGCTGGTCGACGCCTTCGAAATGGAGCGTCGCCGGATCGAGCGTGACCTTCACGACGGCGCCCAGCAGCATCTCGTCGCGGTGACGATGGCGCTCGGGCTCGCGCAGCTCGACCTGCCGCGCGGCTCGCCCGCCGCCGCCCAGGTCGCCGCCGCCCACGAGCACGCCGAACGGGCCCTCGACGGGCTGCGCGAACTCATCCGCGGCGTGCACCCGCACGTCCTGACCGACCGCGGCTTGTGCGCGGCCATCACCGACGCGGCAAGCCGGTCACCGGTGCCCGTCGACCTCGCGGTCAGCCTGCCCCACCGGCTGCCCAGCGGCATCGAGGTCGCCGCCTACTTCGCCGTGTGCGAGGCCCTTGCCAACATCGCCAAGCACAGCCAGGCAGGCCACGCTCGCGTCAAGGGTTGGCTGGCCCCTCCGGACGGGCGGCTCGTCATCGAGGTCAGCGACGACGGGGGCGGCGGAGCCGACCCGAGCGCCGGCAGCGGCCTGACCGGGCTCGCCGACCGCATCGCCGTCGTCGACGGCCGGCTGCTGCTGTCAAGCCCACCCGGCGGCCCGACCGTGCTGCGGCTGGAGGTGCCGTGCCCACAGACCGTCCACTCAGGATAGTCATCGCGGAGGACAGCGTCCTGCTCCGTGAAGGGCTGACCGGCATCCTCCACCGCTTCGGGCACACGGTGATCGCCGAGGTCGGTGAGGCTCGCGCGCTGCTGGCCGCCGTCGAAGCGGACCGTCCCGACATCGTGATCGCCGACGTGCGGATGCCGCCGTCCCACACCGACGAGGGCATGCGCGCCGCCCTCACCCTGCGCGCAAGCCATCCCGGCTTGGCGATCCTGGTCCTGAGCCAGTACATCGAGCAGACCTACGCCACCGAACTGCTCGACACCGGGCAGGGATCGGGTGTCGGCTACCTTCTCAAGGACCGGGTCGGCAAGGTCGCCGAGTTCATCGACGCGCTCCAGCGGGTCGCGGCCGGCGGCACCGTCATCGATTCGGACGTCGTGCGCCAGCTCCTCACCCTGCAGCGCGGACCGCTGAACCGCCTCACCGCGCGCGAGCAGGAGGTCATTGCCCTTATGGCGCAAGGGCTTTCCAACACAGCGATCGCCCGCGCCATGGTGGTCACCGAAGCCGCGGTCGCCAAACACATCGCCCGCATCCTCACCAAGCTCGACCTGCCACCCGACGACAACCACAACCGCCGCGTCCTCGCCGTCCTGGCCTTCCTGCGCAACAAGAGTTCCTTGGCGGGCGCCTAACAGGCAACGCCGACGCTGATTCTGGCCCGCGCTGTACCGTCGCCGTCGCCGTCGCCGGAGCGGACGATCAGCGGCAGGCAGCGCGGCCCGGAGCGCACCTCGTAGCCACCGGCATAGACACGGAAACGCGAGTCGGTGCCGGAGCAGACCGGGATCGTCAGCTCGGTGGAGTAATCGAGGTCACTCCACCCGATCCGCGCCCACTCGGCGGCGGACGGGTCGACGGTCAGGGTCACCGTCCGGGTGGCGCGCACGAGCAACCCGAACTTGGCGAACAGCCAGTCGGGTTCGCCGCTTGGATTGGGCTGCAACACTTCTCGGGTCGGCAGCGCGACCGCGTCGAGGAACACCTCCGTCTCCGGGAGCGGCTCCGCGAGGTTGTCGATCGCCTGGGGACACGCTGGCGTTTGCGTGATCGTCCGTGATGGCGTCGGGGCGGGTTTCGGCTCGGATGTGCATGCCACCGCCAGCAGGAGGCAGGCGAGCGGGAGCGCTATGAACTTCACGCCATGACCGAGTCGCGAGGCATGGCTCAGGTTTCGCTGCCCGGTGCGATAAGCCCCGATTCGTACCCGTAAATGACCGCCTGCACCCGGTCGCGCAGCCCAAGCTTGCTCAGCACGTTGCTCACGTGTGTCTTGACCGTGTTCTCGGTGACGAACAACGCTTGGGCCAGCTTGGCGTTGGACAGGCCCCGGCCGAGCAGCACCAGCGTCTCCCGCTCCCGGTCGGTGAGCTGGTCGAGCTGGTTCACCGGACGGGCATACGCCCGGCCCTCACGCCGGTGGGTGCGCAGCATGTCGTCGATGAGCCGGCGGGTGACCGTCGGGGACAGCAGGGACTGGCCGTCGTGAACGACCCGCACGGCGTGGATGAGATCGTCGCGGCGGACGTCCTTGAGCAGGAAGCTGCTCGCCCCGGCTCGCAGCGCCTCGAAGACGTACTCGTCGGAGTCAAAGGTGGTAAGCATGATGACCCGGGTCGCCGACCCGGCGCAGATCCGCCGGGCCGCCTCGATGCCGTCGAGGTCGGGCATGCGGATGTCGAGCAGGGCGATGTCAGGCTCGTGCGCGGCGACGGCGGCGACCGCCTCCCGGCCGGTGCCGGCCTCGGCGACCACCTCGATGTCGGGCTGCACGGACAGGATCGTGGCAAAGCCGGCCCTGACCAGCTCCT
>DASUXL010000006.1:0-10247 GCA_036377915.1 Candidatus Limnocylindrales bacterium | reverse complement strand
GATCACCGCCCTGTCGCGGAACATCGCCTACGCCGTGAAAAGTCCGGACGTGCGGATCCTGAGCCCGATCCCGGGCAAGAGCGCGGTCGGCGTCGAGATCCCCAACACGGACCGGGAAGACGTGGCACTCGGGGACGTACTGCGCTCCCGACCGGCCACATCGGACCAGCACCCGATGATTGTGGCGCTGGGCAAGGACATCGAGGGCGGGTATGTGGTGGCCAACCTGGCCAAGATGCCGCACATCTTGATCGCAGGGGCCACGGGAGCGGGCAAATCGAGCTGCTTGAATACCTTGCTGGTGTCGATCCTGGCGCGGGCCACCCCGGACCAGGTGCGGCTGCTGCTCATCGACCCGAAGCGGGTGGAACTGACGTCGTACGAGGGGATCCCGCACCTGGTCACCCCGATCGTCACCAACCCCAAGAAGGCAGCGGACGCGCTGGAGTGGGTCGTGCGCGAGATGGACATGCGCTACGACGACCTGGCGGCGGCCGGGGTGCGGCACATCGACGATTACAACCGGAAGCTGCGAGCCGGCCAGATCAAAACTCCTCCGGGATCGGAAAGGCAACTGACCCCGTACCCATATATGTTGGTTATCGTCGATGAGCTTGCGGACCTGATGATGGTCGCCCCGCGCGACGTCGAAGATTCGATCGTGCGCATCACGCAGCTGGCCCGGGCCGCCGGCATCCACCTGGTGCTGGCCACCCAGCGCCCGAGCGTCGACGTCGTCACCGGCCTGATCAAGGCCAATGTGCCGTCGCGGCTGGCCTTCGCCACCAGCTCCCTGGCTGACTCGCGGGTCATCCTGGACCAGCCGGGCGCCGAGAAGCTCATCGGGCGCGGGGATGCCTTGTTCCTGCCCATGGGTGCGTCCAAACCCCAACGGCTGCAAGGAGCGTGGGTCCACGAGTCGGAGATCGCCGACATCGTGACCTTCTGCAGGCGCCAGCGCGAACCGGAGTTCCGCAACGACGTCACCACCCCGCCACCGCCCGACCCGAAGAAGAAGGCGGAGGAGGAGATCGGCGACGACCTGGACCTGCTGCTGCAAGCCATCGAGCTGGTGGTGGTGTCGCAGCTGGGTTCGACGAGCATGCTGCAGCGCAAGCTGCGGGTGGGCTTCGCCAAGGCGGGCCGGTTGATGGACCTGATGGAGACGCGCGGTGTGGTCGGGCCGTCGGAGGGTTCGAAGGCCCGCGAGGTCCTCATCAAACCCGACGAGCTGCCCGAACTCATGGCCTCCCTGGGCGCCTGACAATCGTTACCTAATCGATTAAGTATGTGCGGCGAGAATGTCGGACTATCGTGAAACGATGCGGGACGTCGATGATGAAGGAGAAGACATGACGGCCCAGCCTGTCGCGACGGATCGCTGGTACCAGCCCAAGCCTCCCTTCACCGTGGACACGCTCTACGACCTGCCTGAGAGCGATCTGCGTTATGAAGTTCTGGGGGGACAACTCGTCGTGTCACCGACACCCACACCCGCTCACAATCTTGCCGCTGACCGGATTCGCGAGATCCTGATGCCGCGGTTGCCGAAACACGTTGATGCCATTACGGCGATGGCTGTACGCATGCCTAACGGAGATGGTCCGGTCCCGGACCTGCTGCTCACCACCGGTGATCCGATTCAGCATAAGAAGGGGATGCCCGCCGACACCGTGCACACAGTGTTTGAGGTGGTCTCGCCCTCCAACGCCGCTATGGATCGGGTCCAGAAGGCATCCATCTACGCGGCGGGCGGGATTCCGTGCTACTGGCGGGTGGAGCTTCGCGGGTGGAAGGAGCACCTTGGGCCGGTTCCTGCCATCGTCGTGCGGCTGTTCGATGGGGCGGAGATCGCCGAGCGGCTCTACGCCGCGGGTGAGGTCCGCGACATCCCGCTCGTCATCGGGCCAGATATGGAGTTGCTGACGGTGCCGCTCGATCCGGCGGTACTGGTCGGGCCGCGACGGTGACGCATCCGTTGGCGCTTTGGGACTTCGACGATCCGGCCGGGTCGCGGGCGCGGTTTGCGGCGGCGGCCGAGGCGGAGCAGGATCCCGGGCGGCGGCGGGTGTGGCTGACGCAGGTGGCGCGGGCGCACGGGCTGGCGGGGGAGTATGCCGAGGCGCACGCGGTGCTGGACACCGCTGGCGAGTCCGGGCGCGGCGAGTCCGGGGGCGCGGCGGGCGAGAGCGAGTCCGGGCGCGGCGAGAGCGGGCATGCGCTCGGCGAGGGCGGGGATGCCGGGGTGGCGCTTGAGCGGGGGCGGGTGCTGCGTTCCAGCGGCGATGTCGCGGGCTCGATTCCCTTGTTCCGCAAGGCTTTTGACCAGGCGCTGGCGGCGGGTGAGCGGGGGCTGGCGGCCGACGCGGCGCACATGCTGGCGCTTGTGCTGCCGGAGGAGCACGAGGCGTGGGCGGCTCGCGGACTCCAGGTGGCCGAGGACGGCGTGGACGATCCGCTGGCCTGGGCGATGACCGGTGCGTTGCTCAACAACCTGGGCTGGACACTTGCCGAGCAGGACAGGTGGGCCGAGGCGCACGAGCTGTTCGACCGGGCGGTCGGTGCGCGGCAACGGGTTGCGGCGGCGGTGGGCGGCAAGGCGAGCGCCGATTCGCTGCACGCCGCCCGCTGGACACGGGCGCGGGCGGCGCGGGCGTTGGGGCGCAACGAACAGGCCCTGGCCGAGCTGCGCGAGCTCGACCCGAGCGATCCCTATGTGGCCGAGGAGATCAGCCTTTTGGAGGCACCGCGGCAGCGGTGATGGAGCGGAGCGTGTCGCGCAACTGGACCAGGTCCCGCGACGGCACGCCGGTGGCCTTGGCGATGGTGCGGGGGATGGAGCTTGCCCGCTGCTTGAGCGCCCGTCCCGCGTCGGTGAGCGCGATGACGACCGAGCGTTCGTCGCCGGGATCGCGGCGGCGGGTCACCAGGCCGGCCGACTCGAGGCGCTTCAGCAGCGGCGACAGCGTGCCCGAGTCGAGCATCAGGGCCCGGCCCAGCCTTTTGACGCTGGTGTCACCCCGTTCCCAGAGCACCAGCATCGCCAGATACTGCGGGTAGGTCAGGCCGAGACGCTCAAGCAGCGGGCGGTAAAGCGCTGTCAGCGACCGGCTGGCCGAATAGAGCGCGAAGCACACCTGCTTGTCCAGGTCGAGATCGCTTGCCATGGTTCTAGTGGAGCACCAGGTTGACGTCGATGTTTCCGCGGGTGGCGTTGGAGTACGGGCACACCTGGTGCGCCGTGTCGACGAGCTTGCGGGCGGTCTCTGGGTCGACCGCGGGCAGCGACACCTCAAGCGTCACGGCCAGGCCGAAGTTGCCGCCGCCGATCGAGCCGATGCCGACCTTTGCGGTGACCTCGGAGGCGGTCACGTCGGCGTCGGCGCGGCGGGCGACCCGGCGCAGCGCGTTGTGGAAGCAGGCGGCGTATCCGGCGGCGAAAAGCTGTTCGGGGTTGGTGGATCCGCCGGAGCCGCCCATCTCGGTGGGCACGGCGAGGTCGACGTCGAGCAGGCCGTCGGAGGTGCGGACACTCCCGTTGCGACCGTCGCCGACGGCGGTCGCCACGGCGGTGTAGAGGATGTTCATAGCGGCCAAGCTAACCCCGCGAATGGTTGTGCACAACCTAAACGTGTGCAACGCAATACTTGTAAAAACAATAGCTGTTGTTGTTAGATGGATCGCATGAGCGAAGACCCGATCGCGGCGGTCGGCGCGCTGGGCGACCCGACCCGGCGCAAGGCCTATGAACTGGTCGCGGCGGCGGGCCAGGCGGTCTCCCGCGACCAGATAGCCCAAGCGCTCGGTGTCGGCCGCACGCTCGCCGCGTTCCACCTCGACAAGCTCGTCCAGACGGGGTTGCTCGAGGTGAGCTATGCGCGGCTGGGCGACAGGCCGGCCGGGCCGGGTGCCGGGCGGCCCGCCAAGTTGTACCGCCGGGCGGAAAGCCAGGTGGCGGTGAGCCTCCCACCACGGTCCTATGTGGAGGCGGCGGCGCTGCTCGCCGAGGCGGTCGAGCGTTCCGGCGGCGACCTGACGCTGCACAAGGTGGCACGGGAGAAGGGCCGGGCGCAGTCCGGCGCCGACATGTGGGAGGTGTTGCGGCAGTGGGGTTACGAACCCTACCCCCGCGGCGACACCATCTGCCTGCGCAACTGCCCGTTCCACGCGCTGGCACAAGAGTTTCCGCCGCTGATCTGCGGCATGAACCACGCGCTGCTGACCGGCCTCGCGCAGGGCGCGGGCTGGCCGGTGCGCGCCCGGATGAGCCCGGAGAAAGGCCAATGTTGCGTCGTCCTGGAGGGGGACGCTGTCCTGGAGGGGGACACGGAATGAATCTCGCCCAGCTCAACATCGCCCGGCTGCGGTTTCCGCTCGACGGCCCGGAACTGAAGGACTTCGTCGACGGCCTGCCCGAGATCAACGCCTTGGGCGATGCGAGCCCCGGCTTTGTCTGGCGCCTCACCGACGACAGCGGCGCGGACGCCACCGCCCTGCGGCCCTTCGAGGACCGCGACGACATTCTGATCAACATGTCGGTGTGGGAGTCGCTGGAGTCGTTGCGGGATTTCATCTACCAAACAAAGCATCTGGAGTACATGCGCCGCCGCCGCGAGTGGTTCGACCACGCCGGGCTGGAGGCCTATGCCGTGCTGTGGCGGGTCCCGGAGGGCCACATCCCGACCGTTGCCGAGGGCAAGGAGCGCCTCGAGCATCTCATCAAGCACGGGCCGACCCCTGAGGCGTTCACCTTCCGCGACCCCAGGTGACGGGCCCGGCATCCGGCCGCCGCGTTCAGGCTCCGCAATCGCGTCTGTCCCAGAAGTACACTGCGTGACGTGTCAATGGCCGGAACGGATCAGCAGCGGGAGTCGAGCGTCAAGGTGTCGACGCTCGAACTGTTCTTCGACCTCGTCTTCGTCTTCACCATCACGCAGCTGACCTCGGTGCTCGCCGCCGACCTCAGCTGGCTGAACGTCGGGCGCACCTTCCTGATGCTGGGCGTCATCTGGTGGATGTACGCAGGCTACGCGTGGATGACGAACACGGTGGCGCCGACCGATCCCGTCCGGCGCGGGTTGCTGCTGTCCGGCATGGGCGGGTTCCTGCTCATCGCGCTGGCGATCCCGGACGCGTTCGGGGCGACCGGCTGGGCTTTCGGCGTGGGCTATTTCATCGTCAACGCCATCCACAGTGGACTGTTGCTGCGGGCCAATCCGGCGGCGATGCGGTTGCTCGCCCCGCTGAACCTGGTGAGCGCGAGCCTGGTACTGCTGGGCGGGTTCCTGCCGCCGGATGTCAGGCCGTGGGTGTGGCTCGCGGCTGCCCTGGTGCAGGCCGCCTCGCCGTACCTGCACGACCAGAGCAAGTGGAACATCGCGTCCTCGCATTTCGTGGAGCGGCACGGGCTGATCGTCATCGTGGCGCTGGGCGAGTCGATTGTGGCGATCGGCGTGGGCGCGGCGGGCCTGCCGCTGAACGCCTCCCTCATCGCGACGGCCATGCTGGGCCTGGTTCTCGCGTTCGGCCTGTGGTGGCTCTACTTCGGCGGTGACGACTCGGCGGCGGAGCGGGCGCTGGAGGAGACGCCGGCCGCGCAGCGCGGCATGAAAGCGTTGCACGCCTTCGGGTACGCCCATTATCCGCTGCTGTTCGGCGTGGTGGCCTTCGCGGCCGGGGTGAAGAAGGCGATCCTGTACTCCGCCGGCCACGTGTACCTGCCGCAGGCTTTGCTGCTCGGCGGTGGCGTGGCCGTGTTCCTCGCCGCCGACGTGTGGTTCCGGCGGGTTCTCGGCCTTGGCGCGCTGCGGTTCCGGACGCTGGGTGCGGCGGCGGCGCTCGTGACGGTCCCGCTCGGTATCCTCTCGACCGCCGCCCAACTCGTCGCGCTGGTCGGTGTGCTCGTGGTGGTGCTGGTACTGGAGAAGCGCAACCGGCGGTAGGGGCATCGCGTGTGGGTCACATGACGACGACGACTGTCACCGAGCGGCGCTCCGACGATTTCGAGGGCTTCTATCTCGCCCACTTCGCCGACATCGCCTCGCTCGCCTACGGTCTGACGGCGGACGCGAGCGAGGCGGAGGACATCGCGCAGGAGGCGTTCTGCCGGGCGTGGCAGCGCTGGGCGCGGCTGTCCGGTTACGACAATCCGGTGCTGTGGGTGCGGCGGGTGGCGATCAATCTGGCGCACTCGCGGTGGCGGCGGTTGCGGGTGGCGGCGGTGCACGCGATGCGCGGCCGGGTGGAGACGGCTCGGCCGGCCGATGCCGAGCATGTCGCTGTCGTCGCGGCGCTTCGCAAGCTCCCGGCCGATCAGCGTGAGGCGATCGTGCTGCACCACATGATGGATCTTCCGGTTGCCGAGGTGGCGCGGATGCTGCGGGTACCGGCCGGGACGGTCAAGTCGTGGCTGCATCGGGGCCGCGACACGCTCGCGTTCGAGCTTGACGTGGACGCCGTGGTGAGGCGGGGCCGCAGGCGCAGGCTTGCCCGCAACGCCGTCTCCGCGGTGGTTTTGGTGCTGCTGCTGACCGGGCTGGTGGTGGGGGTTCGCCTGGTGCGCCCTCCCGTGCAGCCGGTCGTCACGCCGCCGGTGCCGCCGAGCCCGAGCGCGGTTGCGCTGCCTCCGGAGGCGGTGCGGTTGACGGATCAGGGGACGGCGGTCGAGCTGTCCTGGGTGGACACCTCCGGCGGCGCCGCGCAGCCGATCGTCATCGGCGCCCGGTCCGGGGAGGGGATGCGCCGCTTCGCGATCCCGCAACGGGGTGCGACGGGGGCGACGATCGTCGGGTTGAGCCTCAAGCATGACTACTGCTTCCGGGTGGTGCTCGTCTACACGGACGAGGTCACGCTCGAGTCCGGAACGGTCTGCACAGATCGAACCAGTTGACTATCCAAAACCATCTGAGTATGTTCTGTGAACAATTAGGAAAGTTTCCTTTCTGTTCAGGGAGCCGCCATGCTCAGACGCGCTCTGCTCGCAACCGCCCCGAAGACCGGGTGGACGCTCGAGTTCGACCTGCCCGCCGGCGTGACGATGGGCGGCTTCCACCACGGCACCGCCACCCAGAACGGCAGCCACGTCACCGTCGTCAACGCGCACTACAACGGCACGGTCGCGGCGGGCGCGAGCACCGAACCCTACAGCCCATGGTTCATCGCCTACGGCTCGGGCGCGGCGCCGCTCAACTGCCGCGTCAACGGTAACAAGTGCGACGGCTCGGCCGACCGCCCGCCCAACGCGCCCAACGGGTTGAGTGTCACGGGCCGGACAACCAGGACGGTCACCCTTTCCTGGAATGCCGGCACCGCCACCGATTTTCCCATTATCGGGTACGACATACTGGTCGCCGGGGTGGTCAAAGCGAGCGCCACCGGCACCACCGCGACCGTAAACGCCCTGAGTCCGAACACGACATACGCGTTCACGTTGCGCGCCGGGGACTCCCGTGGCAACCTGTCGGCGCTTTCGGCGCCCGTGAACGGGACCACGCTCAACCCGGCCGACGACACCACCCCGCCCACCACCCCCGGCAACCTGCGCAGCAAGGGCCGGACCGCCACCACCGTCGGCCTGGCCCGGAAAGCCTCGACCGACGCCAGCGGCATCGCCGGCTACGACATCGCCGACTATGCCCGCCCGATGAGCGCCGCGCAGTCGGTCGACGGCGTGGCCGACACCGGCTGGGAACCCTTGCGCGGCAACTTTGACCAACTTCGCAAGCTGAAGTCCCGGTACCCCCGGCTGAAGGTTTTGATCTCGATTGGAAATCTGCCTTCCTACAACGGGGCGGGCGGTCCGGGCAGCGCCGCCGGGATATTCGACAGCATCGATCTCGACTGGGAATGGCCCGGCGCCGAGGGGCATCCCGGGAACATCGTGCGGGCGCAGGACAAGGCCAACAACACCTTGCTGATGGCCGAGTTCCGGCGGCAGCTGGACGCGCTGACCGCGACGACCGGAAAGCGTTATCTGCTAACGGCTTTCACCCCGGCGGATCCGGCGAAGACAGCCGCCGGCTGGGAAATGGATGTCTTCAGGTACATGGACTTCGCCAACGTGCAGGGCTACGACTTTCACGGTGCCGGCTCGGACAACTCGTGGGAGCCCAACCGGACCGGGCATCAGGCGAACCTGCTGCGCGACGCCCAGGACCCGTACCCGTTCGACTTCAGCGTCGACCGCGCCATCCAGTCCTATCTGGACGGTGGGGTCAACCCGCGCCAGCTGACGGTCGGATTCCCGTTCTACGGCAGGGGTTGGCAGGGTGTAGTTGCGGGTGGCTCCGCTGGAGAGTGGCAGAGCGCGACCGGCGCCACGCCAGGGCAGTTCCAGGAGGAGGCGGGCACTCGCGGCTACGCCAACCTGCTCGCGACGGTGCCCAACTGCACCGTGTTCCACGACACCCAATCCGGTTCCACCTATTGCTTCACGGGGAACGGCGGCCAGTGGTGGTCCTATGACGACCCCTGGTCGATCCAGCAGAAGACGAGCTGGCTGCGCTCCAAGGGCCTGCTCGGCGCCATGGTCTGGGAGATGTCGGGCGACACCGCCACCGGCACCCTCATGACCACCCTCCATAACGGACTGTCCTCATAGGAGGCGCAACATGAAAAGGATCCTCGTGGTGCTGGCGCTCGTGGTCGCCGGTACCCTCACCTCCGCGCCGCAGGCGGTCGCCGCCGAGCTGGCCGTCAACGGCGGCTTCGAATCGGGCTCCCTGTCGCCCTGGAGCTGCACCGGAAACCTCGGCACGGTCGTGACCAGTCCCGTCCACTCGGGGGCAAGGGCTTTGCAGGGCGCGGCGTCCAGTTCGGACAACGCGCGCTGCACGCAGAGCGTCTCCGGACTGGTCTCGGGTACGTCCTACACGCTGTCGGGCTGGTTCCGCGGCAACTATACCTATCTCGGCATCAACGGCGGTGCGTCGACGTGGACGCCCGGCGGTGCCTCGTACACCCAGCTGTCGCTGACGTTCACGGCGACGAGCACGAGCGTGCAGATCTACTTCCACGGCTGGTACGGGCAGGGCACCTACCACGCCGACGACATCTCGCTGCAGGGCCAGGGTGGCGGTGGCGGCGGCGTGCCCGGCGCACCGTCCAATCTGGCCTCCACGGGCCAGACGGCAAGCTCGATCAGCCTGTCGTGGAACGGTTCGTCGGGTACCGTCACCGGCTACCGGGTGTATGAGGGCTCGACCCAGCGGGCGCAGGTGACCGGGCTCAGCGCGACCATCTCCGGTCTTGGCACGTGCACCTCGCACACCTATGTCGTGCGCGCCTACAACGCCAGCGGCGAGTCGGGCAACAGCAACTCGGTGACCGTGTCCACGTCCGGCTGCGCCGGAGTCCCCGGCGCGCCGGGCAACAACCGCGTCACCGGCCAGACGAACAGCTCTATTTCGTTGGCATGGAACGCTTCCTCGGGTACCGTCACCGGCTACCGGGTGTATGAGGGCTCGACCCAGCGGGCGCAGGTGACCGGTCTCAGCGCGACCATCTCCGGTCTCGGCACGTGCACCTCGCACACCTACGTCATCCGCGCCTACAACTCCAGCGGCGAGTCGCCCAACAGCAACTCGGTCACCGGTTCTACCACCGGCTGCCCGACCACGACCGCGATGGCCGCGCCCTACCTGTACATGGGTTGGGGGAGCCCGCCGTCGGTGTCGACAGTCATGTCCGCCACCGGCATCCGCCAGTTCACCATGGCGTTCATGCTCTCCGGCGGCGGATGCGTCCCGATGTGGGACAGCAGCCGCCCGCTGACCGGCGGCGTCGACCAGCAGACCATCAACGCCATCCGCGCGGGCGGCGGCGACGTCCAGATCTCCTTCGGCGGCTGGAGCGGCAACAAGCTCGGACCCAACTGCTCCACGCCGCAGGCCCTCGCCAACGCCTACCAGCAGGTCATCAACGCCTACAACCTGCGCTTCATCGACATCGACATCGAGAACACCGACGAGTTCGAGAACGAGGCCGTGCAGGACCGCATCCTGAACGCCCTCAAGATCGTGAAGCAGAACAACCCGAGCATCAAGACGATCATCACGTTCGGGACGTCCCAGTCCGGCCCGACGTTCTGGGGCACCCGCCTGATCAACCAGTCGAGGGCGCTGCAAGCCAACATCGACAACTTCACCATCATGCCCTTCGATTTTGGGTGTACCGGAAACATGTTCACCTGCACCACGAACGCGGCCGAGGGTCTGAAGAACGCGCTGAAGACCGCCTACGGCTGGAAC
>DASUXL010000005.1:0-9063 GCA_036377915.1 Candidatus Limnocylindrales bacterium | reverse complement strand
GGGCCGGTGGAGACTGCTACTGCTAAGGAAAGCACGGGATGCATCGTCGCGGGCGCCGGCCCCGCCGGGATGATGGTGGCGTATCTGCTCGCCCGCAGCGGCGTGAAGGTCACCTTGCTGGAGAGCCACAAGGACTTCCAGCGCAAGTTCCGCGGCGACACGCTGAGCCCGGCCATCCTGGACCTGATGGATCAGCTCGGGCTCGCCGAGGAGCTGCTTGAGCTGCCGCACGCCAAGGCGACCGGGCTGGTGTGGCACATGCCGGGCAAGGAGTACCATCTGCTCGACTACGGCAGCTCCAGCAAGAAGTTCCCGTTCATGGCGGTGATTTCGCAGCCGCGGTTCCTCGACTTCCTGGCCGGCAAGGCCGCCGCTTTCGGCACGTTCGACCTGCGCCTTGGCGCCAAGGTGTCGCAGCTGGTCCGCGACGATGCCGGGCGGGTCGTCGGGGTGTCCTACCGAGACGGGACCGGGGCAGACCACGAGCTGCTCGCGCCGCTTGTCATCGGGGCCGACGGGCGGTTCTCCAAGCTGCGCCAGCTGTCCGGCATCACCACCCGCGAGGTGGGCGTCGGCAACGACCTGCTCTGGTTCCAGGTCCCGCGCTTCGTTGACACCGACCCGTGGTTGTGCGGGTTCGACCTGTTCTCCGACGGGCGCGGGCTGGGCGCGGTGCTCAACCACGACACCAACTGGCAGATCGGTTACGCCATCCCGGTCGGTACCGTCGGCGCCGCCCGCGAGCGTGGCGTCGAACCGATCCGGCAGTTCATCAAGAACACCTTGCCGTGGCTTGGTGAGCGGGCCGACGCGCTGACCGACTTCAACCAGCTGACCCTGCTCAGCATCCGCATCACGCAGATGGACACGTGGTCGATCCCGGGACTGGTGCTCATCGGCGACGCCGCCCACGTCATCTCGCCGGTCGGCGGATACGGCATCGGCCTGGCCATCGCCGACGCGGTCGAGGCGGCGAACGTGCTGCACCCGGTCCTGCTCGCGGGCGCCGGCGAGTCCGCGCTGGACGAGGCGTGCGCCACCATCGAGGCACGTCGGCGGCCCGTGGTCGAGGACCGGCAGGCGTTCCAGGCGCGGCTGGAGGCGCGCAACAACAAGGTACGCGCCCGAGCCATGGCCCGCCTAGCCTCCGGCAGGCCGAACAAACGCGGCGGGCCCCGGCCCTCGCGCGAGGAGCGGATCGCGGGCCGGTTCTCGCTGCTGCGCAAGTGGGTCGGCAGGCGCGCCACGCTCGCCGTCCGCATGCCGGTCCCGATCCTGCCGACCGTGCCCGACCGGGACCTGACCACTGCGTCCACCTGATCCCCGAGCGTCGCTCGCTCGACAGTTACTTGCCTACTGGGAAAGTCGTCTGCTACTTTCCTAGCAGGCAAGTATTGCTCTAGGGGAAAGGTGGCGGAGGTGACCGAGAACCTGCGGCCGGAGGAGGCCGCCCAAGCGCTCGCCGAGATCCAGCAACGCCAGCAGCAGGTGATCCGGCTCGTGACCGTGCCGGCGTGGTTCTTCTGGGCCATAGCCGGGCTCAACGTCGAGCTGTCGGCGGCGATCGAGTCACGCCGGCCGCTGCTGCTCGGCATCGGGATAGCCGTGTTCGTCATCGGGCTGCTTGCCACCATCTTCCGGGTCGTCTATGGCAGCGTCCGACATGCCCAGCCGCGCAACGATTTGATGCCACCGGCCGGGGTGTTCGCGATACTCGGCTTCGTCGCCATCGTGCTGGCCGTGACGTTGCCGGCCGCGTTCGCGCTGCAGGCTTCCGGCGCGCGCTATCCCGCAACCCTCGGCTCGCTCATCGGGGGTGCCCTGATCGTCCTGGGTGGACCGTTGCTGATCCGGTATCTGCACCGCGTGATGCGGGCCAACGCCTCCGGTGACAGTCGATGATCAAACCGAAGTTCGACGAGCTGATCCACGCCCCCACCCGGTTGTCGATCGTCTCGCTGCTTGCCGCCACCGAGTGGGCCGAGTTCGGGTTCATCCGCGACAGCATCGGACTGTCCGACTCGGCACTGTCCAAACAGCTGACAACCCTCGACGAGGCCGGGTATGTCGAAATCCGCAAGGGTTTCGTCGGGAGGCGGTCGCGGACCGCGGCCCGGCTCAACAGCGTCGGGCGCGCCGCCTTCGAGCAGCACGTCCGGGCGCTCCAGGAGATCGTCGCGCGGGCAGGCGCCTCGGTCCTGCCCGAATGACGCGCGGGCTTGAGCATCGATCGAGCGGCGGGGCTCACAGTGGCGTGATGCGGGTGCTGTTCACCGTGTCCTCGTGGCCGACACACTATATGGCAATGGTGCCGCTGGGCCGGGCGCTGCTGCGCGAGGGGCACGAGCTGGCTGTCCTATGCGGACCGTCGCAGCGGGAGACCGTTGCCGCGGCGGGGTTGCAGGCGGCGCCGATCCTGTCGTGCCCGGACATCGAGGTCCACAATCGGCTTGACTATTATCGGGAGGCGCTGCGCGGGCTATGGCCCTATCCGTGGTTGCCGCTGCACCCTTTCACCGGCAAGCCGGTTTCCCGTTTGGGCGAGTTTGATTTTGACGGGTACCGGATAGGCCTGCTCCCCACGATGAAAGCCCGCTGGCGCCGCAGTGAGGAGGCGGCGGCCCGCTTCGCCCGCGCCTGGCGCCCCGACCTCATAGTGCACGACCCGATGTGTTTCGAGGGCCCGTTCGCGGCCCGGGCGACCGGTGTCCCGTCGATTCTTGCGCTGTGGGGCCCGACGGGCACGCACGAGCCGGACCATGTGCGCCTTGTGCCGCATGACATCGCGGAGTCGTACACGTGCGGCCGCGATCCGGTCCAGCAGGCGATCGACCCGTGCCCGTCGGGGATCGAGCCGCCGACCCAAGCGCAGCGGCTCAAGGTGAGGTTCGTGCCGCACAACACGATGCGCTCCACCACCCCGGAGCTGGCTCGGGAGCGTCACCGCCCAAGGGTTTGCGTGTCGTGGTCGACGGCCCTGTCGAAGATGTCGGGGCCGAACTCGTTCATCCTGCCCGGCATCATCCGGTCGCTGTCCAATCTGGACATCGAGGTCGTGGTGACCGCGACCCCGGCCGACATCGCCGCGCTCGAGCGGGTGCCACCGGGCGTCAGGCTCCTATCCGGTTGCGGCCTGCAACATCTCCTGCCCCACTGCGACGCCGTCGTTCATCACGGCGGCGCCGGCAGCACCATGACCGCGGTCAGCCTCGGCTTGCCGCAGCTCGCCATCACGTTCGCCAGCGAGCAGATGCGCAACGGCCAGCGGTTGCAGGCCAGCGGTGCGGGCCGGCACCTGCCGGGGCATCATGCCACGGGCGAGGCGATCGGTTCGGCGGTCAGCGACCTGCTCTACACCCGCGCATACCGCGAGGCCGCGGCCGATCTGCGCAGCGAGGTGCTGCTGCGACCGACCCCGGCCTCGCTCGTGGCCGACCTGGACAAGCTAGTAGTAAGCGGCATGCCCTAGGTAGTTGGCCTTGTACCACTCGACCGTCGACGCCAGCCCTTCCTCGAACGGGATGAGCTGCCGGTATCCGAGGTCGTCGCGTATTTTCGCGTCGTCGAGGGAGTAGCGGAAGTCGTGACCCTTGCGGTCGGAGATGTACTCGATGAGTTCGGGCGTGGCGCCGCACATCTCCACCAGCTTCTCGGCTATCTCCCTGTTGGTCCGGTGGTTGCCACCGCCGATGTTGTAGATCTCGCCCGCCTTGCCGCCGGTCAGGACCAGCTGGATGCCGCGGCAGTGGTCCTCCACGTGCAGCCACTCGCGCACGTTTAACCCGTCGCCGTAGAGCCCGACCGTCCTGCCTTTGAGCAGTCGCGTGATGAACCTCGGGATCAGCTTCTCCCGATGCTGGTACGGACCATAGTTGTTGGAGCATCGCGTCGTGGACACGTTGAGCCCGTGGGTGCGGAAGTATGCCCGTGCCATCAGGTCACCGCCCGCCTTCGAGGCGGCGTATGGCGAGTTGGGCATCAGGGGCCAGTCCTCGGTCCACGAACCGTGCTCGATGGTGCCGTAGACCTCGTCGGTCGAAACGTACACCACCCGCGGGACCTCGGCGCGCACCGCCGCCTCGAGCACCGACTGCGTCCCGAAGACGTTGGTGTGCACGAAGTCCGCCGCCGCCTCGATGGATCTGTCCACATGCGACTCCGCCGCCATGTGGATGACCGCGTCCTGCCCGCGCAGCAGTGAAGTCATCATGTGCACGTTGCAGATGTCGGCCTTGACGAACTCCAGCCGCGGATGGGTCTCGGGCAGGTTGCCCCGGTTGCCCGCGTACGTAAGGTTGTCCACGACGGTGATCCGGGTCTCCTCGAACCCCGCGTACTCGCCGGCGAGCATCGAGCGCACATACTGCGACCCGATGAATCCGGCCGCTCCGGTGACCAGGATCCTGTTCATCGCACCGCCACCTCCAGGCTGGTGTTGTCGCCCACGACCAGGCGGTGACGGGTACCCCCTAAAACTGAACCGACGACAGAGAACCGGCCGATGACCGAACCGTGAATGCCGCGCACGTCCCGCAACGTCGCTCCATTCAGGACGATCGAGTAGTCGATTCCCGCGTCCCGCAGGGTGCACCGCTCACCGAGAGTCGTGTGCGGGCCGACGTAACTGTCGCTGACCACCGTCCCGGCGCCGATGATGGCCGGGCCGGCCACCCGAGACCGGATGATCTCGGCGCCGTACTCGAGCACGACCGGCCCGGAGACCGAACTGAACCCGTCGACGAACCCGTCGAGCCGGTGCCCGATGCCGTCGAGCACCTCGCGGTTGCAGTCGAGCAGGTCCTCGACGTTGCCGGTGTCCTTCCAGAAACCGGAGTGCACGTTCGCCGTCACCTTCCAACCGCCCGCCACCAGCCATTGGATCGCGTCGGTGATTTCGAGCTCGCCACGGGCGCTCGGCTTGATGGAAGCCACCGCCCGGTGAATGGCGCCGGTGAAGAAGTAGACCCCGATCAGGGCAAGGTCGCTGCGCGGCTGCGCGGGCTTTTCCACCAGGCGGGTGACGGTGCCGTCCGGGTCGACCTCGGCGACGCCGAACGACTGCGGGTCCGGCACCTTGTGCACCACGACCTGCGCGGCCGGGCGTGCGGCCCGGAACCGTTCGGCGACCTCGCCGATGCCATCGGGCAGCATGTTGTCGCCCAGGTACATCACGAAGTCGTCGTCGCCGAGGAAGTCCCGCGCGATCTGCACGCAGTGTGCAAGGCCGCGCGGCTTGTCCTGCGGGATGTAGGTCAGCTCGACCGAGTGGGCCGCGCCGCTACCCAGGACAGATCTGATCTCCTCGATGTGGGAGCCGACTATCAGCCCGACCTGCCGCACGCCGATCGCGCGCAGGTTGTCCAGGATGTGGACGAGCACGGGCTTGTTGGCGATCGGCATGAGCTGCTTGGGCATGGAGTAGCTGAACGGTCGCAGGCGGGTGCCCGACCCTCCGGCCAGGACAAGGGCTTTCATGGCCAAAGCGTGGGGGTCGCGGGTCGAGGGCCGGTCAAACTACCCTCGGGTCGCCCTACCCCCGGGTCGCCGCGGCCGCCCCCGCGTTGCGCAGTGATCGGGTGGCGTTGCCGCCGTCGATCCAGACGAAGCATCGCACGCTCTGGTCGCCCGACTCCCAGTCCTTGGCTTGCGGCAGCCAGTAGGACGAGCCGGTGTCGCGGGGCAGCTTGTCCACGCCGGACGCGCCGACGAAGCCGGCGATAAGCTTGAGACACTCCCGGTGGAACATCGCGTCGTTGCCGTGGTACAGCGCCTTGACCTGGGCATATGGCAGCTCGATGCGGAAGGACCCGACGAACTCGGTGTCGTGCGGCTCCTGGCAGTCGGTCGGCTTGAACTCGCCGGTGTCGAGCTGGCTGCCGCAGCCCCACTCCAGCACCGGCAGGGACCCGTACTTGCCCTTGACGCTCTCGTTGAGGACGGTCGAGCGGTTGCCGGTCCACTCGGCCGGGCCGAGCTGGCACATGTACCAGCGGGAGCCGGCGGTCCACCCCTGCGGTGTCGGCATGGTCAGCGCCACCCGCACCTGCCTGTCCCGCCACTGCCCGCCGAGATAGGCGGTGGCCTGCGCATCGCATTCGGCCCAGGCCGACTTGAAGTGCGGGGTGCCCTCCTCGGGCGGGGCCGAGGGCGCCACCTCGCCGCCGAATTGTCCGACATGCACGGTCTCGAAGCGGTGGGTGTTGGCGCAGTCGACCGGATCGTAGGCGCTGCGCATCAGCTGCGGCTCGAAGCCCTGGTGGCAGGTGCCGGCCTGCGGTTGCCACGGCGCCGGGTCGGCCATGCGCGACCAGTCGGCGGTCAGGCCGGCGCCCTCACCGCCGCCCTGGCTACAGGCCGCCAAGGTCAGTGTCGCTGTCAGTAACATACTGACGATCCGCATGCGCAGTTCTCTCCCGGAAATTCCGTTTCAAGTAGGCTGCGAGATTACCTCACGGTTACCTAATCGGCCAGGATCAGTCTCTGGTCGACTCCCGGCGGCAGGGTGCCGAAGATCCCGGCGGCGGTCCAGTCGCCGTCGAGACGCGTGGCGCAGAAGGCGTCCGCGATCGCGTGCGGGGCGTGCCGGGAGAGCAGACTGCCCTGCAGGCAGACCGCCATGAGCGAGGTCAACCGCCGCGCCTGCGCCTGAAGGGTGTCGGCATCGAAGTCGCGCAGCCCCAACAGTTCCTTCTCCAGCCGGGCCACGGCCGCGTCGAGCCTCGGGTCCGCACCCTTCGCCGCCGCCAGTTCCTCCACGAACGCGGCCAGGCTCGACGGCTGCTTTGCCATGGCGCGCAACGTGTCCAGGGCGATAACGTTGCCCGAGCCCTCCCAGATGGAGTTCAGCGGTGCCTCGCGATAGAGCCGCGGCATCCCGCTATCCTCGACGTAACCGTTGCCGCCCAAGCACTCCAGCGCCTCGGCGGCGACCATCGGGCCGCGCTTGCACACCCAGAACTTGGCGACCGCCGTCGCCAGGCGTCCAAACGCGACATCGTTGGCGTCCACCGACTGCGCGAGCCGCAGGGCCACCGCCAACGCCGCCCAGCTCTCCACCTTGAGGTCCGCCAGCACCGCCCGCATCGCCGGCTGCTCCCAAAGGCGGGCACCAAAAGCCGACCTGTGCTTGGCGTGGTGCGCCGCCTGGACATAGGCCGCCCGCATCAGCCCGGCCGAGCCGATGACGCAGTCAAGCCTGGTCATCTGAACCATTTCAATTATCGTGGGTACCCCGCGACCCTCCTGGCCCACCCGCCAAGCCACCGTGCCCTCGAACTCCACCTCCGAGGAGGCATTCGAGCGGTTCCCGAGCTTGTCCTTGAGCCGCTGGATGCGGAACGTGTTGCGGGCACCGTCCGGGAGCACGCGCGGCAGCAGGAAACAGGTCAGCCCGCCCGGCGCCTGCGCGAGCACCAGGAACAGGTCGCTCATCGGGGCCGAGCAGAACCACTTGTGGCCGGTCAGCAGGTAAAGCCCCTCCTCGGCCGGCACGGCCCGGGTGGTGTTGGCCCGCACATCCGACCCGCCCTGCTTCTCCGTCATCGCCATGCCCGCGATCAGGCCCTGCTTGGCGGTGGGCTCGCGCAGCCCGAAATCGTAGACGCGCGAGACCAGCTTGCCCTCGAACATCTCGGCGAGCGACGGCTCGTGGCGCAGCGCGGGCACGATCGCGTAGGTCATCGAGATCGGGCAGCCGTGGCCCGCCTCCAGTTGGGCGCCGAGATAGAAAGCGGCCGCCCGCCGGACGTGCGCCGCGGGCCGGTCGTCGGCCCAGGCGGCGGCGTGCGCGCCGAACCCGACCGCGTTGCGCATCAGCTCGTGCCAGGCCGGGTGGTACTCCACCTCGTCGATGCGGAAGCCGTACCGGTCGTGAGTGCGAAGGATCGGCGGGTTCACATGGGCCAGCCGCGCCTGCTCCACCAGGTGCGCCGAGCCGGCGAGGCGGCCAAGCTCGGACAGCTCCGCCTCCGCGCCCCGGGCACCATAAAGCGCGACGCCGTCCACCAGGGCCCGGTCGGTGGCGAACAGGTCGTAATCCACCAGTACAGGGGGCTGGTTCAGGACCTCATGTGTGGTACCCATACCGCTCACATTACTCGCGGGTAAGTACTTGTGGTACGCCGTTAGACTCGGCCGCCATGACGGACTTCGCCTCCGAGATTCCGCCCTGCCCGCTATGCCACAACACCGAATTCGAGCAGAAGGAGGGGCGCCTGAAGAGCAAGTGGGGCATGACCTGGCACAAGATGACCCTGCTCATCTGCACCCAGTGCCGCTACATCCTCCACTTCTATGATCGGCATTCCATCTTCCGCTTCGACTAACCTGGTCAAGTGAGCACACTCATGACGCGTTGGGTGGTCCTCGACGACCGCACGGTTACCGGCCCGATCACCGCCAGCACACTGACCGCCTGGATCGACGCCGCCGTCGACGCGTACCTTGAGCGATGCCCGCTGCTGCAACGCCCCGGACTGGCCCTGAGCAAGACCACCCGCGCCCTGCCACCCGCCGAGCGGCTAGGTGAGCCCGACGAGGTCGCCGTGTCCGCCAGCGTCTCCGAGGTCCACCCCGACTCGTTCACCCTGTCGGTGCGCATCCGCTCCGCCCACGACACCGCCGTCAACGCCAAATGCGTTGTCACACTTAGCGATTCGACCAGTGGCGAGCAACTGCCGGTCACCAACGACATCCGCGACGAGCTGATCGCCCTGGAACACTCCGCCCAGCACTTCAACTAGATGACCTATTCCAAGGATCAGTTGTCCCTAGCAACGTAAGTGGGATCCACCGGAGCAAGGTTCAGGCACCGGACAGCTCATGCTCATCCTGGTCAGCTATAGACAGTTCTATGTGCTCGGTGGCCCCGACGGCGTAGGGGAAGGCCATTGTGGCGGACAGCAAAATGGACTGTGCGGCGCAGCGCTTCCCGGTCTTCTGTTCATGACCACCGCCACCCACACCGGCCGGGTCGGCCTGCGCGTCGAGCTGCACGATGGCGAGCCACCCGAGGCCGGCTCGCAGTGGCAGGAGGTCGTCGAGGTGTCGTTTCTGCCGTTCGGA
>DASUXL010000004.1:0-4807 GCA_036377915.1 Candidatus Limnocylindrales bacterium | reverse complement strand
AGGGCACCGGGGACATCGTCCACACCGGACAGAGTGGACTCGGCAAAGGTGGCCCAGACCGCGACCGTCCGAAGCGTCCGCGGGGGGAGATCCAGGGGCCAGGTGCCCAGGACCTCGCCGGTGTCGAGGCGACGCCGCTGGAACGAGACCACCTGGCTGGTGACCTCGACCTCACCCAGGAAGACGCCGATCGGCCCGGCGTCTACATAGGACCCGATACTGAGCACCTCGAGCGCGGTGACGTCGCGCGCGTGGGTGCTGTGAGGCGGGTTGTCCGCCTCGACCATCGCCACCGCGTCGTCGAGGTCGAGATGCTCGACGACGTACACCCTTCCCTGGTGGGTGTAGACGGCGCCGGCGTGCAACTGATGATGCGCCGAGCCGGCGTTCGCGGTGCCGATGAGGCGGCCCGTCGAGCCTTCGAGCACGGAGATCGGCGGGCCGCCCGTGGAGCGCAGGTCGATCGCGGGCCGGTGCGGGTGGGTCCAGAACCAGCCGCTGGGGCGGCGGCGCAGCGCGCCCTCGGCGACGAGGTCGTCGACGAGCGAGCGGGAGGCGCCGAACAGCTCAAGATCTTCCTCGGTCAGGGGCTTCTCGGCGGCGGCAGTGCACAGATGCGGCGCGAGCACATAGGGGTTGCCCGGATCAAAGACGGTCGCCTCGACCGGAGTGTGAAACAGCGCCTCCGGATGGTGCACCAGATAGGTGTCGAGCGGGTCGTCCCGGGCGATCAGCACGCACAGGCCGTCCCGCCCGGCGCGGCCCGCCCGGCCGGCTCTTTGCCACAACGCGCTGCGTGTCCCGGGGTACCCGGACAGCAGCACCATGTCGAGCCCGCTCACGTCGATGCCCAGCTCCAACGCGTTCGTCGTGGCCAGGCCGGTCAGTTCGCCGCTGGTGAGGGCCTGTTCGAGCGCGCGGCGCTCCTCCGGCAGGTAGCCGGCGCGGTAGGCGGCTACCCGATCCGACAGGCCCGGGGTGACCTCATCCAGCCCGCGGCGTGCCTGTGCCGCGACGACCTCGGCGCCGCGCCGCGACGGGACGAAGGCGAGCGTGCGCACCCCGCGTACGACCGCGTCGGCGAGAAGGTCACCTGTTTCTCGAAGTGCCGATCGCCGCACCGGCGAGGCGTCCACCGCAGCGTCAAAGGTGGTGCCAACGGGAGGGGCGTCCACCGTGGACCTGGTGGTCTTGGCGGGTGGTGGGAGAGCGTCCTCATAGGACGGGCGCTGGCGGGGGAATTGGCCGTGCCCGGGCAGAAGGGGCGGTTCCCACAGGGCGAAGGTGGCGGCGCCGCGGGGCGCGGTGTCCTCTGCCACCGCTGTCACCCGCCGGCCGACCAGCTTCGACGCCGACGCGGCCGGGTCGCCCGAGGTCGCGGACGCGAGTATGAACACCGGGCGGTCGCCGGTCAGCCGTCGCAGGCGCCGGAGCACGTGCGCCACGTGGGCCCCGAAGACGCCCCGATAGCTGTGGGTTTCGTCCACGATGACGAACCGCACGTTGCGCAGCAGCGACGACCACTTTTCGTGCTGCGGGAGCAGGGTGTGGTGCAGCAGATCGGGGTTGGTGAGGATCACGTTGGCGTGCAGGCGGATCCACTCGCGTTGCTCCCGCTGGGTGTCGCCGTCGAGTGTGGCCGCCCGTACCCCCGGAAGGTCAAGGACCTCGACGGCGCGCAACTGGTCCGCGGCGAGTGCCTTGGTCGGCGCCAGATAGAGCGCCCTTGCCTTGGGCGAGGCCATCACGGCGGCGAGGGCCGGCAGGTGGTAGGCGAGCGACTTGCCCGACCCCGTGCCCGTGGCGATCACGACGTCGTGGCCTTCGTGCGCGAGCGTCGCCGCCTCGATCTGGTGACACCACGGCGCCTCGATGCCCGCTTCCGCGAGCGCCTTCACGAGCGCCGGCGGTGTCCACTCCGGCCAGTCGGCGAACCGGCCGGGCCGGGCGGGGAAGACCTCGACGTGCGTGACCTGTTCACGCTGGAGCCAGTCGGGCAGCCGATGCACGCCCTGCAGGGTAGCCGTCGCCGGCCGAGCCGACATGACGGGTAACAATCCCGGTCCCGCGAAGCGTGAACGACATCAAGCTACGATGTGCCGATGGAGCTGTCGTTGGCTACCAGGGTCGTTTCCGCGCACACGGTCCTCGAGGTCGGTGGCGAGGTTGACGTCTATACCGCGCCCAAGTTACGGGAGCGGATTTCTGAGCTGCTCGAGGGCGGGATCGGTGCGGTCGTGGTCGACCTGGGCAAGGTCGACTTCATGGACTCCACCGGGCTGGGCGTGCTCGTCGGCGGGTTCCGCAAGTCGCGGACGGTCGGGGCCAGCTTCGGAGTGGTGTGCGGCAAGGAATCGCTGCTCAAGATATTCCGGATCACCGGCTTGGACCAGGTGCTCCCGCTTTACCAGTCCGTCGACGCGGCAACGACAGCGTGAAATGGCGACCGTACGCCTCGAGTTTTCCCCCGAACCAGCGCACGTGCGCACCGTGCGGCTGGTCGGAGTTGCGGTTGCGCGCCGTGCCGGGGTCGCCGACGACCAGCTCGACGAGGTCCGTCTCGCCATCGGTGAGGCATGTGCCCGTGCCGTCGCCCGCCACCAGCGTCTCGGCATCCGGGATGCGGTGCAGGTCGCTTTCAGTGACGGCGATCGGTACCTCGTGAAGGTGACCGACAAGGCGCCGGAACCCGAGCAGCTCGACGGGGAGGAGCAGCTGACCGTTGACGTGAGCGTCACCCTGCTTCAGGGACTGGTGAAAGATCTTCAGATGATGCCGCTGAGCTCGGGTTCGGGCACGGAGGTGCGCATGGGATGGCCGGTCAAGCGACGAAGCCGCTGAGCGTATCGCACAAGATACCCGCTGCACAGCGGCAAAGATCACCGCGACACAGGGCGAGGTGGGTGTGACCCCGACCACGTGCGGGGATTAGAGTGCACGGGTCGTTTTAACCAAGTAAACGCACGCCCGGCCTTGGCAAAGACCGGGCGGGATATCAACTGGAGGACAAAGATGTCCGGGTTTCGCCACGTCGCCAGCCAAGGCGACGCGGTGTCCATATCCAGCGACAACATCACTTATGTCGTAGTCGCGGCCGCGATCGCGTTGGTGGCGTTGGGCTTCGCCGCCGCGCTCGTCCGAGCGGTCCTGGCGGCTGGTAAGGGCACCACAAAAATGCAGGAGATCGCGGGGGCGGTGCAGGAGGGCGCCTCAGCGTATCTATTCCGGCAGTTCAAGACGCTCGCCGTCTTTGTCGTCCTCGCCGTCATTGTGCTTTTCTTTCTTCCCGTCCACGCGACCGAGAACGACACCGCCGTCAAGATCGGACGGTCGGCCTTCTTTGTCGTAGGTGCCGTGTTCAGCGCCTTCATCGGCGGTGCCGGCATGGCCCTGGCGACCCGCGCCAACCTGCGCGTGGCAGCAGCGGCCCGTGCCAAGGAGGGTGGCCGCGAGACGGCCATGGCGATCGCTTTCCGCACCGGTGGTGTGGTCGGGTTCCTCACCGTCGGCCTGGGCCTGTTCGGCGCCTCGCTGGTCGTCCTGCTCTACGACGGTGACGCCCCGACGGTGCTGGAGGGCTTCGGCTTCGGCGCCGCGCTGCTCGCGATGTTCATGCGGGTCGGCGGCGGTATCTTCACGAAAGCGGCCGATGTCGGTGCCGACCTGGTGGGCAAGGTCGAGCAGGGCATCCCCGAGGACGACCCGCGCAATGCCGCCGTCATCGCCGACAACGTCGGTGACAACGTCGGTGACTGCGCCGGCATGGCAGCCGACCTGTTCGAGTCGTATGCGGTGACCCTTGTGGCCGCGCTGATCCTGGGCAAGGCCGCGTTCGGCGAGAAGGGCCTGGTCTTGCCGCTGATTATCGGCGCGATCGGGGTGTTCATCGCGATCGCGGGCGTGTTCCTGACCCGCCTGCGCGCCGCCGACAAGAGCGGCATGACCGCGATCAACCGGGCGTTCTATGCTTCGGCCGGAATCTCCGCCGTGGTGGTGGCGGCGGCCTCCGTGATGTACCTGCCTTCGACCTATGCCGAGCTTGGCAAGGAGGGCAGCGGCAACCCGCGGCTGCTCGCCATCGGGGCCGTGGTCATCGGTATCGTGCTCGCCGCCGCGATCCAGGCGCTGACCGGATACTTCACCGAGACGGGGCGCCGCCCGGTCAAGGACATCGGCAAGAGCTCGGAGACGGGCCCGGCCACCGTCGTGCTGGCTGGCGTCAGCGTCGGCCTGGAGTCGGCGGTCTACTCGGCCCTGCTCATCGGAGCGGGCGTGTTCGGCGCGTACCTGCTGGGCGGCGGGGCGATCACCCTGTCGCTGTTCGCGGTGGCGCTCGCCGGCTGCGGCCTGCTCACCACGGTCGGTGTGATCGTGGCGATGGACACCTTCGGCCCGATCTCCGACAACGCGCAGGGGATCGCCGAGATGTCCGGTGACATCGACGCGAAGGGTGCCCGCACGCTGACCGAGCTCGACGCGGTCGGCAACACCACCAAGGCGATCACGAAGGGTATCGCGATCGCGACCGCCGTCCTGGCCGCGACCGCGCTGTTCGGTTCGTACATGGACACCCTCGCGGCGAGCCTTGTCGGCGCCGCCGAATCGGTGGACAGCCTGCTCAACGTCGCCAACCCGCGCAACCTTGTCGGCCTGCTGGTCGGCGTCGCGGTGGTGTTCCTGTTCTCCGGGCTGGCCATCAACGCGGTCAGCCGGGCCGCGGGTGCTGTGGTGTATGAGGTCCGCCGCCAGTTCCGCGAGATCCCCGGGATCATGGAAGGGACCGGCAAGCCCGAGTACGGCAAGGTCG
>DASUXL010000003.1:0-13527 GCA_036377915.1 Candidatus Limnocylindrales bacterium | reverse complement strand
CCGGGTCCAGCGGCGGGGTCAGGCAGATCAGCTCCGCGATGTCCCGGTCGAGCGCCGCGGCGGCCTGGCACAGGAACGCCCCCTGCCCCGCCCCCACCAAGCGGACCGTGCCGTGCAAGGCGCGGGCGAACTCGGCGGCCCGCAGGATGTCGAAGACACGCGCCGCGCCGAGGCTGTCGGACAGGCATATCAGATCCGACACGAGCTTGAACGTCGTGCCGTACATCGCCTCATGGCCGAACTCGTTGATGCGGTGGGCCCGCAACGCCCCACTGCCGCGCACGTCGAGCACCATCACCCGGCGCCCAGCCGCCACCGCCCGACGGCACGCCTGAAGATAGGCCGGCAGGTCGTCCGTGCCCCGGTTGAGCACAAGGATGTCCGTGCCAACACACTCGGGAGCGGGGTCGAACACGATGGCCGCGTTGACGATATCCCGCTCCGGCCACCAGAAAGCCTTGCGCACACCCGGATTACGGTCGGGCCACCAGCGCGGGTAGAACTCCCTCCCCGGCTCGCGCCACGCCATCACCTGTTCGCGCAGCCACGGTACGCCACTGCCCGGCTCAAGCCCCGCCAGCCGCTCGCGATTGAAGTCGAACACCAGCCGCGAGTCCGCACAGTCGGTCGAGACCTGACCGGTACGGGTGCACTGCAGATCCGCAGTGGTCTGGATCGGCGGCTCCTCCCGGCGTGCCCTTGCCGAACCCTGAGAAGCCAAGTGCCGCAAGAAGAATTCCGTCGCGGCGACGGCGAGCTCCGGGTTGAGCCCGTGCTCGTGATCGGCGCGGACGTGGCCGAGCGTGCCCTCGGGCGCGCCCATCAGGTCGAACACCCGCCGTGCGCGTTCGACCGTGCGGACCGCCCCCTCTACCGGGAAGAAGTCGTAGTTCGCAGACATCACCAAGGTCGGCCTCGGCGCCATCGCGATGAGGAAATCCTCGTGGTCGAGGCCGTTGAGCGTACCCCCTGGGATTATTTGTTCCGGGTCTTGGGCTTGTCCGGATCGTTGATAGACCTCGCGTGCCGTGATGAAACAGCCGGGTGCGGCGGCTTTGATGCGCGGTTCGACAAGCATCAGCCAGGTGGTGATGGTGCCGCCGCCGCTGTTGCCCGCCACACCGAGGCGTTGCGGGTCGACTCCCGGTTGCGCGGCAAGGAAATCGAGCATCCGCCGGGCGTCTTCGACAAAGTAGCGCGCCATGCTGTCCCCGACCCACCAGCACTGCACCCCCGCGTGCGAGTGCTCGGGCACGTTGGCCTTGATGATTTCCCCGCCGTCGGCGTCGAGATAACTCTTGCGCTCACCCTGGCCGATCGAGTCGAAGGTGAGCACCACGAAGCCTTCCCGGGCAAGCCTTGCGCACAACGCCTGGTAACGCGGCGCGGCCTTGCCGGCGTCGGCGTGTCCACATAGGAACATCACCGCCGGGGCGGGCCGTTCAAGACCTTCAGGAATATAAAGATTCGCGGGTACGAAAACGCCCGCACCCAAATCGACAACGAGTTTGTCGATGCGATATTCGTCGCACCACACCGATCCGGCGGCCCGCGCGGCGGGGACCGGCCGGTCGGCCGGCAGGTCCCCACCGAGGGCCTCGAGGGTCAGGCGGCGCAGCTCGCGTTGCCGCCGCCGGACATCCTCGGGGGTGACGAGCCGGTCGCTGGCGGCCCGCCCGGCCGCCAGCGCCTCGCTCGTCCTGCGATACACCTGCTGCTGAACCTGCAACGACGGGTCATACATCCCGTCGAGGAACTCGCCGAAATGCGGTGCAGCTTCCACCGCGTCAGCCATAAGGGCCCACCGGGATGGTGCCGGTCAGTCCGGTGGTCGGGTTGCCCCAGCGCACTTTCGGCCCGGAGACCGTGGTCGGGACGCCGTTCGGGCTCGCATCCACCACGACGTCGTTGAGGTTGATGTAATACCGGTTCGTGGTGGTGCCCATCGCCTCGGTGAAGCCGCACCCGACCAGGCGCGAGCCCCACCCATGCCATTGCAGGCCGAGGTCGGCGACGCCGGTGTAGCGGTGCTCGAAGGTGCAGTGGATGAAGTGCCGCACGGGTGTGGTGCCCGTGGGGATCGCGGTCCACACGCTGCGGACCTCGAGCGCCCGGAAGGTGCAGTCGGTGTAGCGGACGTTGTCGCCCACCGGGCCGGCGTCCGCGATGAGGTAGCCGTCGCGGAACACCTGCCCGTTGGTCCACTCCCGGTCCTCGAAGAGGCAGGCGGCGTACTTGGTGGTCAGCGCGTCATTGGGGTCGCCATAACCGACGTTGGCCTGGCCGTGGAAGTTGCACCACTTGAAGACCAGACCCGGCTTGCTCGTGTAGGCGCTGAAGTTGGTCGTACCCCAGAAAGTGCAGCCCTCGAAGCGGGTGTAGCCGGAGTCGCCGGTGGTGCAGTTGACGCCCTCGCCGACGTTGTTGACGAACTCGCAGTTGTTGAAGTAGCCGTTGCGGGTGATGCTGCTCTCGGCCTCGATGTCGAGCCCCGCTTTGGGCAGGGACTGGATCGCGCCGCGGCCGGTGTGGTTGAACTGGCTGTCGGTCACGGTCAGCGAGTTGCCACCGGTCCACGAAAGTCCTTGGCGCCCGTTGTACTCACTGCGCACCCGGGTGACGACGTGCGGCTTGAGCGGGTCGGAGGTGGTCAGGCCGCCCCAGCCGAGGGTGAGCCCGTCGAGCCCGTGGTGGTGCGTGTAGACGTCGGTGATCGTCACGTCGGCGTTCTGCAACAGCCGGATGCCGGTCGCCTTGAGCTGGATGTCGACGTTGCCGTGGCGGCCGCCGATGACGAGCTGGTCGTTGTTGCCGTCCAGCTCGAGGTCCTCGATGATGATTTCGCCGCCGGCGATCACGCCGATCATCCAGCCGATCTCGGCGGCGTAGGAGGCGGTGGTGAAGGCGCCCGGAGCGTGGTAGGCCTGCCCGGCGCTGGCGTGGCCGATCGGGAAGAACGCGCCGTAGTGAAGTCCCGCCTTGAGCCGCAGCACGGCACCGGCCGTACCCCGGATGTGAAGGAAGTCCACGGAATCGGCGGCCGTGATGTTGAAGATGTCCGCGGATTTGTAGTAAGCGGTCCCGCTCGCGCCCACGCCCGCGGTCTCCTCACCGACGATGTAGACCCCGGCTGGGATGTCGAGCGTGCCGCCGCCGGCGGCGACGACGGCGGCCTTGGCGGCCCGGAAGGCGGCGCTGTCGTTGGCGACGCCGTTGCCGAGCGCGCCGAAGTCGGTCTTGATGTTGAAAACCGGGTACGCCTCGGCCTGCGCGGCCTTCGGTAACTGGGTTGCGGCGGCGGCAGCGGCGGCGCCGAGAAGCACGGTACGGCGGCGAATCGGTCTGTGTGCCAAAGCGATTCCTCCTTACTCGGGAGCTATTTGAGGGCTCCGGTGACCATCCCGGTCTGGATCTGCCTCTGGAAACTGAGGTAGACCACGAGCACCGGCAGGATGGAGATGGTCAGCCCGGCGAACAGCGCGCTCCAGTTGCCCGCGTAACCCTGGCTGACCGCCAGGTTCGCCAGGCCTTGGGAGAGCACGTACTTGTCCGGGCTGGATTGCAGGATGATCGGCAGCAGATACTGATTCCACTGTCCAAGCACGACGAAGATTCCGACGCTGACCAGTCCCGGCTTGGCCACCGGCATCATGATGCGCAGGAACGTCCCCCAGTGGCCGCAGCCGTCGATGAAGGCGGCCTCGGCGAGGGTTTGGGGCAGCGTCCGGAAGTAGGCGGTCAGGAAGAACACCGCGAACGGCATGCTGTAGGCCGAGTAGATGATGCCCAGGCCCACCAGCGAGTCGGCGAGGTGGAGACTGCGGGCGATGAAGAACAGCGGCACGATCGCCAGGAACGTCGGGAACGTCATGCCCACGACGAACAGGTAGTAGACGATCCTGTTGCCGCGGAAGGAGTAGCGGGCGATGATGTAGGCGACGACCGCGCCCATGCCCAGCGTCAGCGTGGTGCCGATCCCGACCACGATCGCGGTGTTGAAGAAGTACCGGCCGATCTCGGCGGTGGTCCACGCCTCGACGAAGTTCTCCCAGCGCGGCCGCGACGGCATTGCCCAGGGGCTGGCCAGCACCTCGTCGCTGGTCTTGAACGAGGACAGCACCGCCCAGGCCAGCGGCAGCACGACCATCGCAGCCCAGGTGAGCAGGATGCCGTGGGTGAAGACGTTGAGCGCGCCGCCGCCGAAGGAGCGGTCTTTGGGCGGTGTGGTCGCCCGCGGGCCGGGCCGTGCCCCGGCCCGCGGACCGTCCGTCACACCAGCGGGAAGAGTCTGAAGGCTCATCACGGTTTCCCTAGTACTCGATTCGTTCGCGCCGGGTCAGCCGCAGCGACACCCAGGCGAACAGCAGGGTCAGGACGAGCAGGGCCACACCGATGGCGGTGGAGTAGCCGAACTCGCTGTCCTGGAAGGCGGTCAGATACAGGTAGTTGCCCAGCACCTGGGTGGAGTTGTCCGGACCACCCGAGCCGCCCGCCGCCGACATGGTGTTGACCAGAGCGAACATGTCGAGCGCGTGGATGCCCAGGTACACCCCGGCCACCTGAACCGTGTCCCAGATCAGCGGCAGGGTCAGTTTCCAGAACGTCTGCCAGCGGGTGGCGCCGTCGAGGCGGGCCGCCTCGTAGACCTCCGGCGGGATGGAGCTCATGGCGCTGGTGAACAGGACGACGTAGAAGCCGACCGACAGCCAGATGATGACCGCGAGAATCGAGCCGTACGCGGTCTGCTTGTCCCCCAGCCAGTTCACCGGGTCGATGCCGACCGCACCGAGCACGCCGTTGAGCAGACCGCTCTTGGTGGGGTCGTAGACGTTGGAGAACAGTACGCCGACGACGGCGATAGAGAGAACGTGCGGGAAGAAGTAGGCAACGCGATAGAACCCGCCTCCGCGTACGCCGGTGCTGCCGCCCCGGGCCCGATACCGGCCCACCCGGATCATGGTGGCGAAGAAAAGCCCTAGCCCCAAGGTGACGAGGGGGATCACCACGACCGCGATCACGTTGTGCCACAAGGAGATCCAGAACACGTTGTCCTTGATCAGCCGGGCGTAGTTCGCCAGCCCGACGAACTCGCGCTGCGGCGACAAACCGTTCCAGTCGGTCAGCGAGATGTAGAACGACTGGGCGTACGGCGAGATCACCAGGACGCAGTAGAGGATCACCGGCACCGTGAGGGCGGAGACGATGAAGCCACGACTTCCCGCACGCATGGCTTTACTCGTCCTCGAACTTGGGCACGTTGGGGTCGTTGCGCAACGAGTCGGCCACCTTCTGGCAGCGATCGGCCCACTGGTCCGGGTTGATCTCCCCGGTCATCATGGCGGCCGTCGCGTTGGACGCCTCTGTCTGCAGCTTCGAATACCAGGTGCCGTAGCGCCAGATGAAGGTTTTGTCGCCCGAGGCCGTGAGCGCGTCGCGCACCGACTGTAGACCGGTGCCCGCCGACTCGGGGGTGTACCCGGCCAGGCTGGTCAGGGTCTGCGTCTGCTTGCTGAAGTTCTTCGACGCCGACTGCGAGAGCAGGATGCGGATCAGCTCCATGCCGCCGAACGGGTTCTTGGCCTGCTTGGGCACGATGAACGCCTCGTTGCCCATGCCCCGGATCGCGGTCTGCGGCATGGCGTCGCTCTTGCTCAGCGACGGCGGTGAGGCGATGACCATGTCGAAGCCCTTGGGCGTCACGTCACCGAGTTCGCTCTCCAGCCAGGAGCCGCAAGGGATGAACACGGCCTGGCCCTTGGCCCAGTAGGTCTGCGCCTGGATATGGGTAAGCCCGGAGGTGCCGGGCATGATGAAACCCTTTTCGTGCAACTGATACAGCGCCCGCGCCGCGGCCTTGACCGGCTCGCTCTGCCACGCCCCGGGGGCGAGACTGTCCAGAGCCTTGCGGGTCTGTGCGCCTCCCGCCTTGATCGCCATCATGATCAGAGGGGTCAGCATATAGCTCGGGTTCTTTCCCTGGTACGTCCAGGGCGACGGCCCGCCGGCGCTCTTGATCTCGCCGCAAAGGCTGATCATCTCGTCCCAGGTGGTGGGGTACTTCCACCCCTTCTGTACGAACAGCGACTTGCTGTAGTACAGGCCGTGCACCGTATATGTGTAGTACAGGAGGTACGGCTTGCCCTTGAACGAACCCTGGTCCACGATGCCGGGCAGCAGGGTGTCGCGCACCTTCTTGCCGCCGCCGTCGATGGCGGGCGCGTCGAGCAGTGGGGTGAGGTCCGTAAGCTGGCCGTTGTCGACCAGCGGGGCCACCGCGAGTGCGCCCGCGCCGGAGTTGTTGATGACGTCGGGCACGTCGCCGGCGACGAACCGGGGCTGCAACTGCTTGCCCAGATCCTGGCCGCCGAAGTGCTTGATCTCCGCCTTGGCGAACTTCTGCTTGTAGACGGCTTCGGCGTCGATGGCGTACTGGTCGCCGTACCCGCCCTTGAAAATTACCGCCTCGAGCGGCTTGTCCTCGGGCACCCCGAGCGGGTTGGTGTTGCTGACATCGCCCTGCGCACCGGTGCCACCGTTGTTGACCGGTGTGGCGCAGGCGCCGGTGGCGCTCAGCGCGCCCAGCGCCGCGAGGGATAAGACTGATCTACGTTTCATCGCGTAATCTCCTGCCGGTCTTAGCCGTGGACTTTGACGGTCACGCTGTCGCGGCCGGCCACCGTGGTGCCCGGCAGTGGCCGCAGGGTGAGGGTGAGTTCGGTGCCGCGTACCGCGTTGTCGCGCACGTGCACGGGGATATCGGCTTCGCGCTGTCCGGGCGCGATGAATGCCACGCCGGGGAGCCCGTCGTAGTCGACGCGGTGGCGGGCGGTGCCGCCGAGGTCGTAGCGCACCACGAGGGGCGCGCTCAGGTCGTCGCCGGTGCGGTGCACGCGCACGGTCGCGGATTCGCCGGGGGAGGCGTCGCTGCGGTTGCAGATCAGGCCGACCTTGGCCACGCCGTCGTCTGGACGGATGTCGAGGTTGATGTCCTGCGCGGCACCGGTGGTCTCGACGATGGGCTGCCGCGGCTCGATCGCCCAGATCGTTCCCTCCACATTGGACAAGGTCGGGTCGCCGGGGCCTTCCATACCCGCGATGAACGGGCCGGCCAGGTCGCCCTGCACCATGGCGTCGCGGAAGTGCACGTTGCCGTATTGCGGAAGGACGGTCACCATGCCGGACCAGACCTTCACGAACGGGTCGACCCGATCGGTGGCGCGCAGCGCGTGGAACGCCACCCGCTCGAACGTGGTCACCAGGCCGTCGTAGCCGCGGGTGCCGTAGAGGTTGACCGTACCGGTGGAGTCGGCCGCGTCGAAGACGCAGTCGCGGAAGACGACACTTCCCGTCGCCGGACCGCGCACACCCGGCTGCACGTGAACCACCGCGTCGGCGGTCGGGCCCATGTAGCAGCGCTCGACGAGCACCGAAGCCGGCGTGCTCTCCGGCCGGTAGCGCATCAAATTGATTTCGAAGCTGTAGGTCTTGTTGCCGGCGAACACACAATCGCGGATGACGACGTCCCGCACGATCTGCGAGAGCGTGTCGGGCTCGATGTCGATGCCCGCCTGCGGCAGCGTCCCCTCGGTGTTGATGAACGCGCTGCCCTCGATGAGCAGGCCGTCGGCGTAGATGACGCTGATCGCGTTGCGCTTGTTGCCGTCGCACACCACGTTGCGGATCGTGATGTTCTTCGAGCCGGCGCCCAGAATGATGCCATCGCCGGGGGCGTTGGCGCACACCAGACCCTCGACCGTGATGTCCTGGCTGGTGCCCATGCGCACGATGGCCCGCCACTCGCCGGTGTACTCGGGCTTGTTCATGACGCAGGTGGCGCCGTAGCCGATGAGCTTGACGTTGCGGCGGCCGTGGATGCGCCAGATGCCGTCGCGGGTGTCGGGGAAGCCCCCGGCCAGGCCGCGCAGGGTCACGCCGTTCTCGAGGATGACGGTGACGTTGTCGCGCTGAATCCACAATGGACGGGTAATCCACTCCTGCCCGACGTTGTCGATGATGACCACGTCGGCGGTGCTGTTGAGCGCGGCGGTGAGGGCCGCCGTGCCGTCCACGGGGTCGAAGCCGAAGTCCGAGGCGCGCACGGCGGTGGCGTCCGGCGCGGGGTTGGCGGCCGCGACGCTGGCGCGCGTGGCACCGTAGAGCACGGGGGCGACGGCCGCCATCCGTAACAGGTTTCTACGCGAAAGAGGCATGGAAAACTCCGGAAACGTTGAGGGGATGCGGGGTTCAGATCACACGCGTGCGGATCCGGTCGGGCCAGGACAGCTCCACGCCCAGGCGATCGGTCAGCAGCCGCTGGAAGGCGGCGAGGTGGTCGGGCTTGCCGCGGATCGCCCGCGGTGGCAGCCGGTTCTCCAGGCAGTAGGCGGCAAGCGCGCCGGCCGCCTCGCCGATGTTCCACTCGACCGGATGCAGGCGGTAGCAACCATTCGTGATGTGGGTGGTGGCGATGTTCTTCGCGGCCGGAAGGAGATTGTCCATCCGCACCGGGATCAGCGCGCCGAGTGGGATCTGGAACGGGTGGCAGGCGATGTCCACATAGGTGCGTGGCTGGCTCGCACCCGTACTCGGGTGAAGGTCGATGCGGTAGGAACCGATGCCGACGCTGTCGGCGTACACCTCCGAGCCTGCGGGAAGCCCGGCCTCGCGGCGTGCGTCCACGCCGACGTGCCGCTCGGTGACGGTCACCTCGCCGAGGATGCGCCGCGACTCCCTGATGTACGGGCGCAGGGCCAGGCCGTCGGACGTACCCGTGAGGTCGCCGCGCGGGCGTAGTTCGGGGTAGCCCGCGCCGCCGTCGTGGCGGGGCGCCTCGGTCTGCATCCAGTAGAGCAGGGATTTGCTCAGTTCCTTTGCCGCGTTGAGGTTTCGCTGCTTTTCTTCCTTGCCGACCCCGAGCAGGGGCCCGAGCCAGTAGTCGTTCTGCGGCCAGTTGACGAGGGTGACGTCGCTGGCCAGAAAGCCCGGCTCGAACGTGCGGGTGCTCAGGATGCGCCGGAACGTCCACCGGTCGATGCCGTGGCCGCCGGTGACCGACCCGGGATCGGCGAAGAGCGGATGGGTGCGTGGCTCCAGGGTTTCGGGCTTCACATCGGTCCACGAAAGCAGCGGGCCGGGCCAGAAATCCGGGGCGTAACCCCGCCAGAAGTCGTATGTGGACGGTCGATCGACGGTCCAGTTCTCGCCATGGCGGAAGTCCATGGCGAAGCACCAGGTGAACGCCTGCTGGTCGAGCGGCTGCGCCGGACCGGGCAGCGCGTGCGGCTCCTCGGTGTCGTCACGGCTCTCCGCGCCGATCACCGACTCGGTGCCGGATTTCTCGACGACGTCGCCCAATTCAGTGGCATCAAGGACATGACCGGGTACGACGTCGATCCTGCCGTGCTCGGCCGAGTGGAAGGTGACCCGGGTGATCCGGTCGCCTTCGACCGCGATCTCGCGGACGTCGGTGCGGGTGAGGACGGTCAGCCGGCCGTTGGCGCGGTATGGCGCCAGCATCCCGTCGATCGCCGCCAGCGCTGCCTGCGGCTCGTGGCACAGCGGGCTGACGCGACCCTGTCCGGGGCTGAGCGCGGCCGCGGTCTTCGATGATTCGGACAGCGGATAGAAACGGCGATAGTAATCTCTGATTTCGTTGCGCAGCTTGCGATAGCTGCTGGTGCCGCCGAAGGTCTCGATCCAGGCGTTCTCGTCGGCGGGCACCGCCTGGGCGGTCAGTTGCCCGCCCAGCCAGGGTGACTCCTCGGTGAGCACGACGGACTGCCCGAGGCGCACGGCGGCCAGGGCCGCGGCGATCCCGCCGAGGCCACCTCCGACCACCAGAACCGGCGTCTCGAGCTGCATCTCATGTCCTCCGTGCTTAAGCGCTTTGCCCTCCTGCTAAAGCGCATTAGCGGATGCTATGCTCGCCCCGATGATGTTGTCAATGGGTCAACCCAGTAGCCAGCAGGAGGTCATCACATGAACCAGCGCCGCAGGCGGGTCACCCAGCAGGATGTCGCCCGCGCCGCCGGTGTCTCCACCGCGATCGTCTCCACCGTCGTCAACAACAAGGCCGACACGCTACGCGTCAGTGAGCAGACCCGGGTCCGGGTGTGGCAGGCCATCCAGGATCTGCACTACGTGCCCAACGCCGCGGCGCAAAGCCTCGCCGGCGGGCGCAACCACATCCTCGGCGCCTTCACCTACCAGCGCCTGTTCCCTTGGGAGCATGGGGATTTCTACTACGAGTTCCTGCTGGGCATCGAGGAGGAGGCCGAGCAGACCGGGCACAACCTCTTGCTGTTCACCGGCGCCCGCAACGCGGCGGGTGAGCGGACCATCTTCGACCGCGACACCAACATGCTCGACGTCGCCGACGGCGCCATCCTCGTCGGCGGGCGCATCGACGGAGACGAGGTGCGGCGCCTGGTGGAACGCGGCTACCCGTTCGTCATGATCGGGCGCAGGGAGGCCACCGGGCCCGGGGTCAGCTGGGTCGCCGCCGACTATGTGGCCGCGGCGCAGACGGTCGTGGAACGACTGCACGGGTTGGGGCACCGGTCGATCCTGATGGTGGCCGGTAGCCGTACCCATGAAACGGTTGTGGAAAGGCGCGAGGGCTTCGCCGCCGCCTGCCGCCGCCACCGCATCACCGGCAAAGCACGCATGGTCACCTTCGGCCAGCCCAACCCCGATCTTCCCGACGCCGCGTGCCTCACCGACGAACAGAAGGTGCTGCGCTTCGCCCTCGACAACGGGGTAACGGCGGTCATCGCCGAGTCCTCGTATGTGATCCACCGGATCTATCAGGCGGCGCTGGCGCGGGGCCTCGACATCCCCGCCGACCTGAGCCTTGTCGGTCTCGGCGACCACGGCGACCGGCAGAATGTGCTCTCCCCCGACCCGGCCCTGACCCTGGTGCGCACCCCCAGCCGTGTCATCGGCGCCACCGCTGTGCAAGTCTTGTTGCGCCGGCTTGACTCACCGGGCGGCAAACCCGAACGGGTACGCATCCCGTGCGAGCTATCCGAGGGAACCACCGTCGCCGCACCACAGAGAAAAGCAAGTAAATGAACGAACTAGGTGTGCAGTTGTATTCGGTGCGCGAGGCCATGGCGGCCGGCACCCCATCCGTTCTGCGGCGGCTGGCCGATATCGGCTACCGCGTCGTGGAGCCAACGCTCGGCCTGCTGGGAGATGATCCGCAGGGCTTCCGGCGGCTGCTCGACGCGCACGGCCTGACCGCGTGCGCCCTGCACGCGCCGCTGCTGGGCCCGATGCGCGACGAGGTGGCCAGGGCGGCCCTCGCCCTCGGGGTGGAAACCGTTGTGGTGCCCACGATTCAGGCCAGCGAATTCGCCACCGCCGCAGGTGTGGCCCGCTCGGCGGCGCGCCTTGCCGAGGCGGCGGAGTGGCTCACCGGGCAGGGGCTGCGCCTGGCTTACCACAACCACCACTGGGAGCTGGCCCAGCACCCCAGCGGTCAGCCCGGCCTCGAGCTGCTCGCCGCGCTGCTGCCCGACGAGGTCGGCCTCGAACTCGACGTCTACTGGGCGCACGTTGGCGGTGCCGACGTACCCGCACTGCTCGGCCGGTTCGGCGACCGGGTGCGTTTGCTTCACGTCAAGGACGGACCGGCCACAGTGGACGATCCGATGACCGCGGTCGGCGCCGGCGTCGTACCCATCCCCGAAATCCTCGCCGCAGCACCGCCTTCGGCCGTGCGCATCGTCGAAATCGACCGCTGCGACGGCGACATGTTCACCGCGCTCGCCGACTCCTACGGTTACCTCGACGGTCTTTCCCTCGGTGCCGGAGCGGCCCGATGAACCCGGTCGGCGTGGCGATCGTCGGCTGCGGCACCATCAGCAAGCAATACCTGACGCTGCTGTCCGGGCGGCCCGAGGTGGAAGTCGTCGCGTGCGCCGACCTCGACCCGGCCCGCGCCGCGGCCGCCGCTTCCGAGTACGGGATCGCGCTGCACGGCGATCCCGAGACGGTGCTCGCGCACCCGCAGGTCGAGCTGGTCGTCAACCTGACCATCCCGGCCGCGCACGTTCCCGTCGCGCTCGAGGCGATCCGCAACGGCAAGCACGTCTACAACGAGAAACCTTTCGCCCCCACACCTTCCGAGGCTTCGACCGTGCTGACGGCGGCCCGGCGGGCCGGGGTGCTGACCGGCGGCGCACCGGATACCTTCCTCGGCGCGGGCCTGCAAACCGCCGCTCGGGTCATCACCGACGGCGACATCGGCACGCCGCTGTCCGCGATCGCGCTCATGCAGGGCCCCGGCCCGCAGCGCTGGCACCCCGACCCGGAGTTTCTGTTCGCGCCGGGCGCCGGGCCGCTGTTCGACCTGGGCCCCTACTATTTGACCGCCCTGTCAATGCTTTTCGGCCCGGCCAAGCGGGTCGGTGCGGTGTCGCGCACCGGCTTCCCCCAGCGTGTCATCGGCGCCGGACCCCGTGCCGGGCAAACCTTCCCGGTCGCGGTCCCGACCCACGTCAGCGCGCTGCTTGAATATGCGGGCGGTCAGGTGGCCACGGTAGTCTTCAGCTTCGACTCGCCGCTGGGCCGGCAGAACTTCTTCGAAATCACCGGGACCGAGGCCACGCTCTGGGCGCCCAATCCGAATACGTTCACCGGGCCGGTGCAGATTCGCCGGGCCGGCGATCCGGATTGGACAGACGTGCCCGTCCCGGAGGCGGCCGACGGTCGCGGCATCGGCGTGTGCGACATGGCGCAGGCGATCCGCACCGGAAAGCCATTTCACGCCACCGGGGAGCTTGCGGCGCATGTGGTAGACGTGATGACGGCGATCCACGAGGCGGGCGTCGAGGGCACGTTCAAGGAGCTGACACCGGAGGCTGTCCGGCGCTGAGTCGTGTGGTCAGCTGTCGCAGAACTGCTGCCAGGCTGCCAATGCGGCCGGATCACGCAGGCGGTAGTCACCGTTGCTCCAATCCAGGTCGAACCACAGATTCCACAGCGAGCCGTGGGCGCGCAGGTAGTCGTTCATCGCCTGGATCCAGGCGGCGCGCCGGGTCCCGTCATCGCCTGCGGCGATGTGGCTGCCCATCTCGGCGATTCCCGTTGGCAGGCCTAGGCCGGCGTTGACCGCCAGCGCCGCGTCCAGCAGGGTCGCGGGCGGTACGTACCGGCCCTGCGCGGCGCTGCTGTCAAAGTTGTAGACGTCCCAGGCGAATACGTCGACCACCCCGTCGCCGGGATAGTAGTCGCGCCAGTTACGGCCCGACGCCGGTTCGACCGTCCACTGCATCAGCACCAGGGTGGGGTGCAGCCGAGGGTTGCCGGCCGTGTCAGCCAGTGCCTTGAGGTGGCGGAAGGCCGCCCGATATTCAGCCGCGGTGTACGCGCCGCCTGCGATGTCGTTCTCCGGTTCGTGGAAGTAGATCCAGTAGATGTCGCGGTCACGGGGCGCGTCGGCGAACCATTGCCGCATCCGTGCGTCGTGCGTGCCGGCGGTGTGGTCGCGGGGATGGCCCTTGAAGGAGACCACGAACGTGC
>DASUXL010000002.1:0-2952 GCA_036377915.1 Candidatus Limnocylindrales bacterium | reverse complement strand
TCTCCGACGACGGGGTAATCGGCCTGCTGGCCGGGCTCGCCCGAGACGAGCTGGCCGAGATCGTCGAGCTCACCGGAAAGATCGACGACTTGGCGAAACGGATCCAGCGCTCCACCCGCCAGGCCGCGCCGAGGCTACTCGAGATGCCGGGAGTCGGGCCGCTGACCGCCGCCAAGATCGTCGGCGAGACCGCCGGCGTGGCCCGGTTCAGCTCCGAGGCGGCGTTTGCTCGCTACACCGGCATCGCACCGATCCCGGTGTGGTCGGGAAACACCGCCGGCCGTGTCCGGCTGGCCCGGTCCGGGAACCGGCAGCTCAACGCTGCCGTGCACCGAATCGCCATCACCCAGCTCCGCCTCGACGGGCTCGGCAAGGCCTACTACGACAAGAAGCGGGCCGAAGGCATGACCAGCCCCGAAGCCCTCCGCTGCCTCAAACGACGCCTCGTTCGCGTCGTCTTCGGCCACCTCACCGCCGACCAGAAACCAACCATAAAGTCGATCAACGAGCCCACTTCTACGCCGATCGCTGCCGCCGCTTGACATAGGAGAAACGCACGACAGTGAGGATGAGTACGGCGCATCTCGGTGAGGATGGGTGTGGCGTTTCCCGCTGGGTCTGACCCGCCGCACGACTGACGCGATAGTTGCTGTCCTCCGACCGATCGGTCGACCTATCGGGAAACGCCACGGCACGCGAACGGCCGGGTGGCGTGACCTCATAGGAGCCTGCGCACCAGGCGCCCATCACTGTCTTGTCCACCGACCCGACCGCGGCGTGCCTCACCTGACCGGTCCAACGGAGGAGGCAAGGCATGATCAGCATGACAAACCCGACCAGCAGGGTGGTGATCGGCGGGGTCGACACCCACGGGCAGACCCACCACGCCGCCGTGATCGACGACGTCGGGCGACAGCTCGATGATCGGGAGTTCCCCGCATCGCCGGCGGGCTACCGGGCCCTGGCCGAATGGCTCGGCGCGCACGGCACCCTCACCGGGATCGGTGTGGAGGGCACCGGCAGCTACGGGGCCGGGTTGGCCCGTCACCTCCGCACGATCGGGCTGACCGTGGTCGAGGTCGACCGGTCTGACCGCAAGTCCCGCCGCGCGCACGGCAAGTCCGACCCGCTCGACGCCTACGCCGCCGCCCGAGCCGTCTTGTCCGGCACGGCGACCGGAATGCCGAAGCTCCGCGACGGCCGCGTCGAATCCATCCGGGCGCTGCGGGTGGCCCGGTCCAGTGCCGTCAAAGCGCGCAGCCAGGCCAGCAACCAGATCAAGACCTTGATCATCACCGGCCCGGCCGAGCTCCGCGAGAGGCTCCGCCACCTCCCCACCACCAAGATCATCACCGTCTGTGCTCGGCTGCGTCCCGGACACCACCTCGACGACCCCGACCAGGCCACCAAGACGGCATTGCGCCGTCTCGCCCGCCGACACCAACAGCTCAGCGACGAGATCACCGAAGCCGACCAGGAGATCGCCCAGCTCGTCGCCGAGACCACCCCTGAGCTGCTGTCCCTTCGCGGTGTCGGGCCCGAAGTCGCAGGACAACTCCTCACCACCGCCGGCGACAACCCCGACCGGATCACCTCCGAAGCCGCCTTCGCCCACCTCTGCGGCGAAGCCCCCGTCCCCGCCAGACGGCGCACCCAAGAAGGACTGTCCAAACCCGAGATCATCAGATGTCTGAAACGCTACGTCGCCCGCGAGATCTACCACGTCCTCACCACCCTCAACCACAATGGAGAACCGGTCAGATCAGCCGCTTGACAATGCATAGGAGCATCGGTCGGTATACGGCTATCCGCGTACTACCTCATATGTCGTTCTCCGTACGACCTGACGTGTCGGTCGGTCTCGGCGCGTTGAGCCCTCTTCTGTCGGAGTGAGGGTCACCCTTCGGTCTGTCCACCGCCAAGCAGACCGACCGAAGGGTGACCCTGCTCATGATCCTGGATACGGAGTCCTGGATGAACATTCGTCGTTTCCGCGCCCTGCATGAAGCAGGTGCCACGTTCGTCGAGATTGGCCGCGAGTGCGGCTGTGACTGGCGCACGGTCCGCAAGTATCTGGCCGAGGATGCCCCCTCGGTCCCGCCGGCCGGCCCGCCGCGGGCCGGGACACAGCCGTTGTTGATCACCCCGTTCGTTCCGCTGGTGGAGGCGTGGCTGCGGGCTGATTTGTCGTTGAAGGGCACGGTGATTCATGAGCGGCTGGTCGCCGAGCACGGCTTCACCGGCAACTATCAACGGGTCAAAATGTTCTTGGCCGAGGCCCGCCCGCGGATCGCCGCCGAACTCGCGGTCGATGATGAGAACCCGCTGACCGGGCTGCACCGCCGCTTCGAGGTGGTGCCCGGCGCGCAGGCCCAGGTCGATTGGGGCGACGAGGGCGATCTTCTCGCCCATGTCGGGGTCACGACGGTCTATTCGTTCCACCTGGTGCTGTCCCATTCGCGGGATCCGTTCACCTGCTTCACCACCAGCATGGATCTGGCCACGTTCTGGGACTGCCACCGGCGGGCGTTCGCCCATTTCGGCGGGATCCCGGGCAGCATCGTTTACGACCGCACCAAGACCGTCATCCGTCGACATGTTGCACCCGGGCTGGCGGTGCCGTTGCATCCGGAGGCGGCCGCGTTCGCCGCCCATTACGGCTTCGCCATCGACGTCCTGGCCGCCTACCGGCCCACCGGCAAGGGCCGGGTCGAACGGCAAGTCTTGATCGTCCGCGACCATGTGATCGCGGGCCGTAGCTTCGACTCGATTGCCGAGCTGGACGGCGCCTTCCACGCCTGGCTGCCGATCCGCCGGGCCCAGGTCCACCGCACCCACGGTCAGGTGATCGCGGTCCGCGCCGAAACCGACCGGGCTGCGCTGACGCCGCTGCCCGACCAGCCGTATCTGGTGACGGAGAAGCACCTGCGGCGGGTCGGGCGGGACTGCCTG
>DASUXL010000001.1:0-12841 GCA_036377915.1 Candidatus Limnocylindrales bacterium | reverse complement strand
CCAGATCAGGTTGGTCTTGGTGGACGCATCCCGGACCGAGATCGAGCACGGCATGCCCCGGCCAGCCCGGTACGACGTCGGGGCGCAGTTGCCTTCATAGACCATGAGGCCTGTTGAGTAGCCAACCCGCGTCTCCACGGTGAGAACCCCATCTGATGCAGGAGTCCTCACCAGCGTGGCTTGCCGAGGCGCGGCCGCTGTGCCCCCCGAAACAGACAAGGCTGACCCCGACGCAGCCCCGGAAACGGACAACACCGTGGTTCCGTTGCCCAGCAGGTAATACCAGTTGGTGATGGTGTAAGTGACACCTGCACGAACAGGGATATCCAGAGACCTGTACGCCTCCGAGACGCTGTCCGTACCATACGTCGGCAACCACATCGGGAGCCCGCTGTCTTCTCCCACGTTCAGGGGCTCCGGAGTCCCTGCGATGATTCCGCGCCATCTCATCGCGAGATCCGGCGGGACCATGTTGATCTTGGCCTCGTTGGTGTCGAGCAGCAACGTGCGCATGCTCGGATCGTCGAAGTTGTAGTCGTACGCCGCCGACTCCAGTGCGGCCGTGGCGGCGGCCGTGGCGTAGCGGTAGTCCAGCGCCCACGAGCGCGGGCCACGCGGCGCACGCTGTTCGTAGCGGTGGCCGTCGACGGTGGTCAGCTCGCTGAAGGCACGCTCGCTGGCTTTGTCGACCACGGGCATGATGCCCTGCAGCCGTACCCAGTGACCATAGAGCCTCAGCCAGAACGGGCTGGCGCTGTCGGGGACCTGCGGTGCTGTCATCCTCGCATCCTCCTAGCTCAGGCTCGCTGCGAGCTGCTGGCCGTCGAGCCACCACTCGGCTGTCGTACGCCGGTCGCGGCCCAGGGTGACGTTGAGCGTGATCTGGCTCATCAGCGCTGCCAGCGCTGCGACGTCCACCCCGTTGTTGATCGTGGTCGTGCGGCTCGTCGAGCTGCCCGGCGGGCGACCGGCCACCGAGGGGACGGCGGAGGCGAACGGGTCGAGTGCGGCCGCCACCTGCGGGGCCACCGCGTTCGCGGTGTCCTCCATCGACTTGGCGAAGTCCTTCATAAGCGCCTCGCCGGAGTAGGTGGTGTAGCCCGATCCGGAGAACGGCCCCTCCTTCGCGGGGGAGAAGGGGAACAGATTCCGGACCGCGCCCACAGCAGAACTCGCGGCGGATACCGCGTTGCCGATCCCCGCCCGGATCCCGGAGGCGAACCCGGAGATCATGGAGTACCCCGAGCTGAACAGCATCGAGCCCAGACCGCCGAGCACCCCACGGATGCGCCCGGGGAGACCGGCCACCAGGCTGACCACCCGGCCGATCCCGGAGGAGACCGCCGAGCGGATCGAGCCCATAGCCCCCGTCACCACGGAGCGAGCAGCAGCGAAGCCCGAGGAGAAGGCTGCCCGGACTCGGCCGAGCCCGCCCGCAACGATGCTGACCACACGCGCGATAGCGCCTGTCACGGCGGCACGGATCGAACTCATTGCCCCCGTCACCACGGAGCGGGCAGCCGCGAACCCTGAGGAGAACGCGCTACGGATGCGGGCAAGCCCGCCTGCGACGACGCTGACCACCCGGGAGATAGCGCTCGTCACCGCGCCCCGGATCCGGCCCCAGGCGTTGGTGGTCACCGCCAGAGTGTTGCGCCAGGTGGCTGAGATCGCCGACCCTGCCGCACGGAACAGTCCGACCATCACCGTTACTGTGCGGACCACCGCTGTGATCGCGAGCACCACCGCACCGACGAAGGCGACCGTGGTCCCGAGCCCGACCTTGAACAGGCTCAGCCCACCCGTTGCCTGACCGAAAAGGCTGGTTAGCGGTCCGAAGGCCGCTTTCAGGTCGGAGATCGCCGGGGAAAGCGTTCCGCCGACCAGGTTGCTGATGATCAGGAAGGTCTGCGCCAGATCGGAAATCAGGTTGATGACAATCGGGATGATGCCGAGCAGCCCGACGAACAGCGAGGCAAACAGCTCAGGGTCAGCCGAGATCACATCGGAGAGATTAGTCACCGAGTCAGCTACGTCGGTGAAGAAGCCGTCGAGCCGGGGGCCGATCGAGTCGAGTAGATCCGTGAAGGCGTCCGTCAGCGGCTGGACGGCGGGCTCCAGATTCTGGAAAGCGTCGAAGAACTGGTCACTGAACGATGTCAGCGACTGTGACATCTGGGTGAAGACGTCCTCGAAGGTGGGGGCCATGTTGTCGAAGGCCTGGGTGATGTCGTGCGCCACCGAGACGAGCGTCCCCTCCAGCGGGGCCGCGATGGAGGACATCTCCGTGATGATGTGGTCGGCCAGCCCGGAGAAGGCGGTCTTGACCCGCTCCGACTGGGCCGCCGCCAGGATCCCGACCCCGGCGATAGCGCCACCGAACCCGAGCACCAGCCCGGTACCTGCCACCGCGCCGATGACGGGGAAGGCTGCGAAGGCGGCGGCCACCGCGACGGTGAGGATGATGGCATTCTTCGCAACGAGCTGGAACGCGCCCGAGAACGCTTCCGAGATCGCGCCGCTGTTCCGTGTCGCGGATCGGGCGAGGGTCTCGAAGGTGTCCCCATCCACTTCGACATCGACCTCTGCCACATGGCGACGTTCGACGGCCTTCAGCGCCCGGTCCAGCGCGGCCAGCTCCTTGACCCCGTCGACCTCGACGTCCACTCCGGCACGGCGCAGCTTCGCGACGTCTTCGAGGGCGCGTTCCAGAGCGGCCACCTCGGCGCGCTGCTTGGTCATGTCGAGCGACTCGCGGAGCGCGGTGAGGTCGGCCATCCCGTCGATGTCCACCTCGATCTCGGCGTTACGGTCCCGGGTGACCTCGGTCAGCAGCGCATCAACCTCCCGGGCAGACTTGGCAACCTCACGAGAGAACCCGTCACCGAAAGCGTCACCGGCATCAGCTCCGGCGTGGCCAGCGGCAGCCTCGGCGGACTTCAGGTCACGCTCGATGGTCTCGGTCAGGCCGCCGCCTGTGACGTCGAGATCGATCGGTACGGTAACCGGCACGGGTCCTCTCCTCTCACTGGTTGTAGGTCTCTAGCACGGCTTGGTCATCCCACACGGTGCCTTCCAGGCTTCCGGTGTACCCCTGGGGCGGTACCTCGAACTTGGCTCGCTGGGCATCCCACTTCTTCGGGTCGGTGGACTCCTGCATCCAGTACAAGATCAGGTCGCAGGCTTCTCTGAGGTAGAGGTCTCCGAGCCGGAAGCCCGACGAGAGCGCGCGGCCTTGGGCTTGCTCGCCGAGCGCGACCGCGAGGAACCGTTCGACGAGGTAGTAGGGCGGCCGGACGCTGCCTTCAGCAGCAGACGGAAAGCCTCGGAGAGGTGCTTCTGTTCGAGCCGATCATCCTCGTCTTCCAGGCGGTCGGTGATCTCCTCCCAGACCTCCTCACCGAAGCCGCGCTCCAGCCAGGACGTCTGCAGCTCGAAGTACCGCTCGCCCTTCTCCTCGTCATTCTTGGACTCGACCCCGGCACGCCGGAGCTTCGAGAGCAGCGCCCCGACCTTGGGGAAGTAGAACTCGTACTCGTCACCACCTGCGAGTCGAATCGTCTCCATCTCGGGGGTGTCGTCGCCCTCAAGGTCGACTTTTACCTCGATCGCCATTGCCTGTCTCCTGTCTAGAGTGTGATGTTCCCGAGCGCGACCTCTTGGACCTTGCGAGTCTCCGACTCGATCAAGGGGCCAAGACCGGCACCGTTGACACGGCGCGCGAAGACCACGCTTCCGCCCTTGGGAACGAAGCGCAGTGCCTGTGCACGCACGGGGTAGATCGGCCCAGGCCCGCCGCGCGGACCTGAGATACGGGCAGACCACTGGTTGGTGCCCGTCGCTTTGAGAGCTGCAGTCGCCGGATGGTTGACACGGCGACGCACCTTGCGCAGTGCCTCCTCGGCTACTGCCTTGGAGACGTACGCGCTGAGCTTGGCGTCAAGGCCTCTCAGCCCGCTGGGTGTACCGAATGAGAGTCGGTACTCAATTCCTGCCATCGTCGGAGTCGTCGCTGTCCTCGCCCGGCACGTCTTCCGGGGAAGCGCCTACCAGATCGTCGAGGTCGTCCTCGACGGTGGTGGCGGACAGTCGGTCGTTGATCCGCTCGATCAGCTCGGCCTTGGTGCCGTAGACCGGGAGGTCCATCTCCTTGGCGCGCTCGATCAGCTCATCCTTGTTGAGGTCGTCGAGCGTGCGCGTGGTCTCGGTGACTTCCTTCTGCAGGGGGACGAAGTCCTCCGTCTCTCCGGAGTCCACGACGTCGGCGAGACGACGGGAGAGGAGGCTCACGGCCTCACGGTACGGCCGGGTCACGATCTGGCCGTCATTGAGCTTGATGGTCATCGGCTCGTGTGACATCCCGTCTCCTCCTTAGCAGCACATCGAGAGTGCGCCGGTTATGGTCCATACTCCGCCCAGGCAATCCCCGGAGGGGTCGACTGGACGCCATGCTGACAGGGTCAACTTATCACGGTCGTCTCCCGTGAGCGCGTCACAGCAGGTGAGCGCGGTCAGGATCTCGTCAGCGTCGAGCGCCTGCTGCCACGCCGCCCGAGCCACGGCCTCGACCGAGGGCGGGCTTCCGTCGTTCTTCGGCGCAGGGGCGCATCGGGTGATCCCGATCTCGGCGGTGAAGGTCACCACCTGGCAGCCGGTCCCGGCCGCCGTGCTGGTGACCGTCGCGGGCTGCAGGTTGGCCCAGAGCTGCCCCTCACGGCCGCCGGAGCATGAGGTACCGCACGCGTCGAAAGCGACCTCCCCGCCGGGGTAGAGCGCGACCCGGCACGGCTGGGTGGTGAGCGGACAGCCCCCGGAGGCCTCCGGCGTGGTGAGGACGTCCAGCACCTTCTGGAGGGTCTCCAGGACCGCGACGAACGGGGTGCTCACGGGGTCTCCACGATGGGCCACGTCAGCCGGGCAGCGCGCGGCCGGTCCACCGAGGCGATGGAGGGGGCACCGAAACGGTTCGAGCGCGCGGCGGTGATGAAGGTGTCGATCTCGAAGATGCCCGTGAGCATGTCGGCCAGATTCTCGAACCTGTCCTGGAACCCGACCGTCACACCTTGGCGAGTGATGATCTGGGTGCGCTGGGGCAGGCGGCAGTCGTCCGAGCCCAGGCAGGCCTTGGCGAACTCGCACGCCAGGATCCCGGCCGCGAGCGCGCCGCCCGGAGGTACGGGGATCCCCTGCTCGATGGTGATGGACCACGTGCCGATGCCGTCGAGCTGGGCGAGGTTCTGGCAGCCCGGGAATTCCTCGCCGTCGATGCGTACGATCCGGTTGCGGTCGTAGACCGCCACGGTCCCCGAGGGATCCTCGTCCACGCCATCGATGCGCAGCGCCGTGACAGCGTTGACGTTGGCCAGCCGGATCTCGGAGAGGCGGCCGCCACAGCCACACTCGCCGGGGCACGTACGGCACGAGAGGTTGATCCAGTCGCCATTGATCCGCCACGGGATGAAGGGGGTACCGAGCCCGAAGCCGAAGGAGCCGTCACAGTTGCGGCGGCACGGCCGGTAGGTTCGCGAGCACAGCCCGTAGACACGGCCGGTGGCGCGCCAGAGGTAGTCGGCGGCCCAGCGCTGCAGCAGCTCCCAGGTCTCCGGGTCGAGCTGCTCTACTTCATCGGTGCAGCACTCGTCACACAAGGTGACCGGCCAGTCGCACAACTCCAGCTCTGCCATGGTCTTAGGCTATCCGAGCTTCGTGCAGATAGCCTGAACCGTCAGGACGGATGTCGTAGGGACGGTAGAGCCAGCCTGGCTGAACGCTGTCACGTGCCACCGGTCTGCTGTGGGCTCGTCAACACCTCGATTATCGACTACGACAGCGCGAACCGTCCCACTGATGAAGTACCCGCCGCTAGTCACCCGCCACGTTTCGTCCGGGCAGAACGCGCTCACAGCGGCCGACCCGCTGGAGAAGTTAACGGCGTCGCTGACCGTGACTACCTGATACCCCCCATACGTCGCAGGGACTCCATCTTCGGCATAGACAGCCGCGCTGAGACCGACCACCATCAGAGCGGCCAGAATGAAAGCGTAAAACTTGCGCATGTCAGTTCCTCTCGTGGCTACAGGTCGAGACCTGCGCCCATCGTTGTGACGTCTCGGTTTCGTGCTTCAGGGTCAAACGTGGCCGCCGCCTGGGGGTAGTAGTCCCAGGCGCGGCGCGGCTCCCCGTGGGTGTTGAGCTGATGCCACCCGACGATCCAGGTTCGCTCTCGGAGATGCTCAGCTCTCATCCCGGCGTTACGCATGTCGATCAGGAGCTGATGATCCTCAGGGCAGAAGTCCTCGCGGAACCCACCGACCGCACGGAACATCTCGGTCCGCACCAGGTACGTGATCGGGATGAAGTTGTCCCGGTCGAGCGCGGAGAGATCCAGGACCGGGGACCTGAGGTCAGGCGGGTGGCTGGTCGGGCGCTGGTCGTTGGTACGCGAGTCGAATTGTGGCCAGACGAGATCGGCTCCGCTGGACTCAGCCAGCTCTAGCAGCGCCTCGCAGTGTCGCGGGCGCAGCTCATCGTCGTCGTCCAGGAACGCGACCCACGGCGTACGCACTCGGGAGACAGCGCGGTTGCGGGTTGCCCCGGGGCCGCGCCCCTCCTTGTCCATCTCGACCTCCACCAAGACCGGGATGGTTTGGTCCATGGCAGAACCCAGGGCGCGAGCCAATGTGCGCTCACGCCCTGGGATGGTCGCGATGACAACAGTCACCTCGACCATGTCTGTCACGCCGCCGGGAGGATGTACCCGTTGGCGAGCGTGGCCGGGACACAGCCCGGGGTGACCGCCGGGGGCGGGACCTCGGTGCTCATGATACGAGCGTGTGCGCCCTGCTGGATCGGATCGAGCAACGGCCCTGCGGTGTCCGTCTCGTCGTTCTGGACGTTGTACGGGCCGGTACCCCACGTGTGCGAGCCACTGGTGGTCGCGGTGAGCGTGATCGCGAACAGGGTGTCGATCCCCGCCCACTCCAGCGTCTCACCGAGCTGCCAGCCGCTGACACACGGCAGGACGTTGTACCCGTAGCGAGCGCCCTCACCACAGTCGATCCCAGCGACCCCCGACCAGACCTCGATCGAGGTCTCGGCGTCGGAGGTGCCCTCCATGACGTCGAAGCCGACGCCCTGACCCGACGCATCCCGGACCACCGGCCAGCCGGTCAGCATGGAGATGAACTCCGCGCGGACCTGGCACAGGGTCATGGACACCGTCAGGTTCTGGAGCAGGTCCGGATCCCTCTCGTTGATACAGACGTCACCGTTGGCCTTCCGCTCCAGGGCGGTCTCGCCCTCCTCGACGTTGGCCTCCAGGGAGACCGTGGTGAAGGAGTCGGTGACGTAGATGGCGCACTCGGTGCCAGACGCCGGAGGCGTGCAACAGTCGTCGAGCTGAGTGGCCCGGATGGTGCGGCCCCTGAAGGGCCGGTATGCGACGTCAACCATGTGATGCCCTCCTAGCAGGCGGTTGCGGTAGTGGATGCGGCCGCGAACACGGCGCACGTGCTGAAGGCTGCCAGGCCCACCTGCTCGGCCCGAGCCGCTGCGGTGTTGACCTCGCGCGCCACGTCACCATAGGTGTCCGTGCGCCCGACGCCAGCCCACACGGCCGTGGTCGCGTAGGCGTACAGCGGATCGGTGGCGGCCGGAGGCGTGGTGTCCCCCGGACCCCGGCCGTCGAAGCCGCCGGAGATCATGACGGGGTTCCCCGTCACGGTCCGCCAGCGAGCCCCGTCGCGCCACAGCACCCGCTCGGCGAGTGCCTGGGTGGCGAAGCCGATCGGCATGAGGATGACCCCACCCCGGCCAGCGTTCGCCTCAGCGAGCTGAGACTCCAGACAGGCCAGCGCGTCGGCCACTGAGGTGAACGCCGCACCCAGGTCGGTGGCTGTCCCCACCAGGCTCGGGTTGGGGTCGACCCCGGCGGGGGTGTCGCGCTCCGAGGCCGCCCCGGTGAGCAGCTCACGCGCGAGCGCGAACTGAGCGGTGCGGGGCAGCTCGGTGTTGGCGACCTCGGCGACATCGAGCCCGCCGAGCGTGGAGCACTCGACGGCCATGATCAGGCTGTAGGTGCGGAACTCAGCGGAGTCGGCCCGCTGAGTGGGCTTCAGGTCGTTGCCAGTGGGGCACTGCCCCATGACAACCGGCAGAAGACAGTTCGGGTCCAGGAACGCGACCCCGCCCCTTTCCCAACCTGCGGGGAGGGGGAGAGCCCCACTCAGGAGGCCCTCCCCACTCGGGGTGGGCTGCGCCATGGTTACCGGGATCGGTGATGGCATCTAGCCCTCCTCTCTATCCCTCGGGTCCGGATCAGGGAGTCGGGCAGCCGCAGGACGTGGAGGTGTCCAGCTCGAAGGCGTACGAGGAGCAGCCCCGGAAGGCGGTCTTCTCGAAGGTCTCCGCGAAGGCCTGACGGTCGTTGGTCGCGTTGAGGCTGGAGTCCGTGATCTGGGTACCCAGGTCGAGCGTGCCACCGTCGAGGAACATCCAGGCGTCCTCGGGGTAGACGTAGACGGTCGCGTTGGCCAGCGGAGCACCGACAGCGGTGGGGATGTTGTGGTCCCCGGTCTGCTCGTCCACGGTGCCGTCCACGGTCCAGACCGGGCGCACGTTGACGTCAGCGAGCCATCCGGCGATGATCGCGTCGGCGATCTGGATGGTCTCGACGTTGTTGGCCACGCCCAGGTTCTGGATGACCTGGTTGCGGATCGCGTCCCGGACGTAGGAGTCGGTCAGCGCCACGTACTGGCCGGTCAGGTTGCGCTGGATGGCGCGGTCCTGGGCCACGATGGTGTTGATGTTCTCCAGGAAGTTGGCGATGACGTTGCCGCCGTCGACCAGCGAGCCCGCCGCGATGAAGGTGGAGCCCTCGTGGATCTCCACCAGCGACTTCTGCTCGGCGACCCGGTCGTGCAGGGCGAGGAGCAGCTCCAGGCGCGAGGCCCACAGCTCGGGGCTGAAGGTGGCCTGGAAGTTGCCGATGGTGAGGCATCGGGTCACCGCGTCAACGGCGGCCGTCAGCTCCTCGGGGCACTCGACCGGCGGACACGGCTTGGTGGCCGTGGAACCCGGCGAGGCAGCAGCTGCGTCCATGGCGGCAGTCCAGATGGAGACCGCGCCGTCCACGTCGCCGAGACCGGCGGCCGGGGAGTAGGTGACCTGGCCGCGCGCAGCGTTGAACTGCACGAGGCTGTCGCGCACCGGACGACCCCGGTCAGCGCAGATCGGGTGCGAGAAGTCGACCTCACCGGGACCACACAGGCCACCGGCCGCAGCCACCGGGCGCGAGGTCTGGCCGTAGCCGAAGACGTCGGTGATCCGGCGGTTGTTGACCTCGACGTTGTAGCCGAGCTTGCGGCTCTCGTCGAAGTCGCGGTTGAGGCGGAAGAGGCGGTCGGACTTGCCGATGCCCTGGACCGACTTGGCGTGCGTGGCGAACAGCTTGCCGAGGTCGGCGAAGGTGCCCTCACCGACGTCGTATCCGGCCGCCGGGCCGACCGCTACCGTGCGTACGCCGCCCATGGCCTTCGGCTTCTCCTGCTCGGGTGCCTTGGTCTCAGCGTGACGCTTGAGACGCTCGATGATGCTGGACGCGGCCACGGGATCCTTGACCTCAGCCTCGGGGGCCGGGTCAGCCTCGGGGGCCGGGGGGTCCTCGGCCGGGGGCTCGTCGTCGAAGATGCCCTCACGGAGCTTCTTCGCCTCGGCGCGCCGCTCCTCGCGAGCGGACTCGCGGTCGTCGGCGGCCTTGGTGACGACCTTCAGGGCCTCGGCGAGGTCCTTCGCGAGGTCCAGCTCGGGCTCGTCGGCCTTGGTGGCGACGTCGAGCGCCTCGCGGATGTCCTGGGCCGCCTGCTCCAGCTCGGCGTCCGTGGGTGCTGGGCCGGTGTAGTCCTCGGCGAGCTTGGCGATGATGTCGAGCGGATCGATGCCCATAGCGGGCACCTCCTTCGTGAATCGGGTCGATAAAGGAGGTGACCCTATGGGCCACATGGCAGAAAGATAACACATGCGTCCTGGTGATGTTAACAAGGTACACTAGCCACATGACACAGCAACGACGGCGACCCTGGGCACTCCTCGGAAAGCGCAAGTCCGAGATGCTCCCAGAGGATTACTTCTGGGCCTACGTAAACCCCAGTGATGGGTGTTGGGAGTGGCAAGGCCCTCTCTTCGACAGCGGTTACCCCCGGATGCGCGAACTATCGACGATGCGGGCCATCCGAGCGCACCGCTGGTCGTACGAGAACGTGAAGAAGCTCCGTATCCCAGACGGCTATCAGATCGATCACCTGTGCCGGAACATCCGATGCGTGAATCCCGAGCATCTGGAGGCGGTGACTGCACGCACCAACATCATGCGGAGTGAAGGTGTGGCGGCCACGAACTCACAGAAGACCAAGTGCGACAAGGGGCACCCGTATGACGAGGCCAACACCTACTGGTACCGAGAGGGGAAGTCCCGGGGGTGTCGGGCCTGTCGACGTGAGGCCTCTGCGATCTATCGAGAGAAGCAAAGGGCTTGACAGCGTGTCATGGTGTGCGTAGAGTCTCCGTCATGGACAGCTACGACAGGAGCACCACATCATGATGGATATCTCCCAGATCGCTCACCGGGCCACCGACGACCTGAAGCTGATCGAGAACCTCGTGAACAACACGCTGATGACCAAGGCCGAGCGGATCGCTCGCATCACCTCGGTGTGCGACGAGTTCCGGCGGCTCTGCGAAGGCAGCAGCCATGACCCCTACCGAGCACACCCCTACCGAAGCGAAGGAACAGCGTCATGAGACTCCTGTGGTGGGCCTACCGGCTGGTGCTCTGGTTCGACCGGCGACGTACGCCGTGCGTCCACGAGGACACCGAGATCGACGGCCTCACGTGGTGCGTCCACTGTGGACTTGACAGAGCGTCACGAAAGGCGTAGAGTCGTACCCATGAACAAGGCCACCGGGATCGAGCTGTTCGTCCAGATCCTCACCGTACGCTTCTGCACCGCGATGATCGTGCTGGGCGGGCTCACCTACGTCGGCATGATGCACTACACCGACCTGAAGGGTGTCGACAGCCCCGAGCAGGTGATGGACGCCCGGCCCGACGCTCCCGGGACCGAGGATGTCGTCTGGGAGAAGCACCGGGCCAAGTGCTGGCGCTTCGACCCCAAGGGTCAGACGGATGCCGCGCTGATCCGCATCCATCCGAACGACCCCTTCATCTACACCCGCGACGCCGCGCTGGTCGAGCGCGCTGCAGACCAGTCAGCCAACGACAACCCCCGAGGCCTAGATCGCGTCCTGGCCCTATGCACCGACAGGATCACCCGATGAACCACAACTCCGCCCCGATGTTCGAGGATCGGCTGGAGGCGCTGCGCTGGGCCAATCGCCTGGCCAAGCTGACCGGCTACGTGTGGGCCGTGCGCAAGTACGGCCACATGTGGATGCTTCGAGAGACCAGCAAGCCGCTGGTGTACCGCCGATACGTAGGGGAGAACTGATGATGAAGACACGCGAAGAGAACCGCCGAGCCGCCAAGCTCCGGGCATGGGGGTTCGTCATCACCTACCCGTGCCCCACTTGCAAGGCCGCCCCGCTGAAGAGATGCCAAGACAGGCGACCCGACCACGAGGGGCCGATCCAGTGGCCGCACCTGTCACGTACGGAGTTCGCCCAGGAGCAGGCAGCACAGTTCATCCTCGACAACGCCAAGCTCTGGTCGCCGGAGTTCGACGACATCGCCGCCGAGGTGTGATCCGTGAGCGGCGACATGATCGGCGCAGCCGTCACCTTAGGCGCTCTCTTCACCCTGGTGCTCGCTGTCCTCGGGGCAATCGGGCTCAGGCCGAAGACGTCCGGTATCACGAAGGCACCTGCCCCATCTGCCTGACCCGGCAGCAACTGATCGCTCTGACGCTAGACATCGTCGATCATCGCGAGAACGTCCCCTCTGCGTAGTGACCAGAGCCCCCGCACCGACAGGTGAGTACGGGGGCTCTGGCGTACGTGGTCGGCTCAGGTGGGCCAGGCGGGGCTGACCACCGCGTGCGCGCCGCACAGCGTGAGGCCGCTGAAGCCCGGGACCGGCCACTTCTCCACCGAGATCGGGGCTCCGGCCACCTTGGACAGTGTCAGCTCGTCCAGGCCCGGAACGATCGAGCCCGAGGCGCACAGGCGGCCGCGAGAGTCCTCCCAGGCCACGACACGCGCCCACACCGTGCTGGTGTTCTCGTGGTACTGCCGCTGCTGGTCCAGGCTCAGCCCGGTGTCGGCGTGCAGGCTGGCGCAGGTCAGCGAGCCCACCCGGATCACCTCGCCGTTGTCGAGCGTGGCCGTGCCCACGTGGAAGTTGCGCAGCTTCGGGTCCGCGTCGGCGGTGTACTTCTTGCACTGGGTGGTGTCACCGTTGCGGAAGCACCCCTCACCCGCCATGTGGCCGAACACCCGGCCATCGGGGGTCACCTGGAACGGCACGACCTCGCGGGACTCGAACTTCTCGAAGTGCGCGGCCGGGTAGGTAGCCACCCGGGCAGCGGCCGCGAGCGCCTCCATCGGGCCGAGGGCCGGACGAGCACCGGGCCACGCCGGGGTGTCGACGATCGCGAGGTGGCGGATGCGGGCCTTGGTGGTCCACGCCATCTGGTCGGAGGTCTTGTACTTGATCTTGACCGTGCCGTCAGGACCCTCGACGTAGTCGGGCTCCTTCAGCTCGATCTCCACCTCCTCGTCGTCCATCATGACCGACCAGCCGAGCGCGTTCTGCTCGATCAGCTCGGCCACTCGGGCGACGTCTGCGGCGGCCTCAGGGTCGTCGGTGCCGAACAGCCGGGCGCTGATG